>NZ_JBSFVZ010000006.1:0-322646 GCF_053592575.1 Streptomyces sp. NPDC002640
CCACCCCCCAGGTCATCCGTTCGACAGGGGGCAACAGTCATGCCGGGCCCGGAGGCCAGCGGCCCTCTTGCAGGACCGCGAAGAAGATAACGGGGGCGGGGGACGACGCCCTTGAGGGAGGGCCGCCGGAGGGCGGCAGGGCCCTCGCCGATACCGGCCCGCTCGGAGCGGCCGGGACCGACCGGTACTAGCCGCCGTCGCGGACGGCGCGCTCCAGGGCGGCCAGGGCGCCCAGCGCGGAGCCGAGGGCGTCGAGCTCGCCGTCCGTGAGCGCGTGCAGTGCCTCGCCGAGCACACCGGTCTCGAGCTCCCGCACCTCCGCGATACGGCGGCGCGACGTCTCGGTGAGGTGCAGATGGGCGATGCGCTTGTCGACGCCGTCCTGGCGCCGCTCGAGCTCACCCTGCTCGGTGAGCTGCGACACCAGCGCGCTGACGTTGTTGGGCTTCATCTGCAGGGCCTCGGCGGCCTCGCGGACCGTGGCGCCGTCGTGTCGCTCGACGTGGCGCAGGAGGGCGAGCTGGGCCTCGGAGGGCTTGGGCACGTGGTACTCGCGTGCCACCCGCCGCTCGAGGGTCCGGTGCAGCGCGGGCAGGCACGCCGCGAGGCCGAAGGCCACGCGGTCGGTGCGCCGGGAGCGCGCGCTGGAATCGGACATGACGAACAGGATAGGTACTGGACGATAGCTATGTCAAAAGACCTATCCCCCGGCTCAACCGGTCCCCCCGCCCCCGTCCCCCGCCCCCGGGCAGGCGAAAGCCCCCGGACGGGGCGGGCCGGGGGCTTCGCGGCGGCGGGGCGGATCCGCCGGTTCGGGGGGTGCTTCAGGGGGTGCCGGCGGCCGTGCGGCGGACGGCCTCCAGGACGACGTCGCGCAGGCTGCCGGTCTTCTCCCACACCTCGTACTGGACCCGCGCCCCGTTGCCCTCGGCGAACAGGCGCTCCACCGTGCGGTGGGCGAGGTCGCGGTCACCGTTCGCGCCGAGCGCGTCGTCGAGGTGCTCGAGGAGGGCGGTGACCACCTCGCGGGCCGGTGCGGGGCGGAAGGTGAGCGGGTGCAGCAGGTCGCCCTCGAGGCCGGAGCTGGACGCCTGCCAGGCCGCCAGCTTCAGCAGGCTGACGCTCGCGGGAGCGGCGGGCTCCACGCCGGCCCGCCACTGCGCGGCCGCGGTGTCCACCAGGCCGCGGGCGAGGGCGGCTATCAGCACCGGCGTGTCGGCGTCCAGGCAGACGTCGGAGACGCGGATCTCCACCGTGGGGTACCGGTCGGAGAGGCGGGCGTCGTAGTACGCCATGTGCCGGTCGAGGATGGCGCCGGTGGCGACCATCGCGTCGGTGCGGCGGTGGTACTCCTCGGGGCTGCCGAACGGCTCGGTCGAGCCGGCCGAGGGCCAGCGCTCCCACACCTGCCGGCGGTAGCTGCGGTAGCCGGTCTCCTTGCCCTGCCAGAACGGGGAGTTGGCGCTCAGCGCGGTGAGGACGGGCAGCCAGTTGCGGATCCGGTCGAGGACCGCGACGCCCTCCTCGTCCGACTCCACCGACACGTGGACGTGGCAGCCGCACACCATCTGCTCCTGGGTGGGCAGGCCGTAGCGGTCGACCATCCACTGGTAGCGCTCGTTGGTGCTGACCTGGGGGCTCACCGGGAGCGGGGAGGTGGCCAGCGCGGCGACCGCGGCGCCGGTGGACGCGGCGTGCCGGGCGGCGTCCGCCCGGCAGCGGACGATCTCCTTCTCGAGCTCCGCGAGGGAGGACTGGGGATGCGTGGCGAACTCCAGCATCTGGCCGTGGAGCTCCTTCTCGAACACGTCGGAGTCCGCGGGGTCGCGCTCCGCCCGGGCCAGTACGGCCGCGGAGAGGGCACGGGGGTCCCCCGTCTCCGGATCGACCAGGAGCAGTTCTTCTTCGACGCCGACGGTGCGCACGGGGGCCTTTCTCTAGTGAGCTCTCGAGTCCCTCGGTGAGCTCTCGAGCGAGCGGTTTCCCACGTGTTCCCGGAGGTTCCCGCGATCAGTCCTCACCCGCGGGGACGCGGGCGCCCCGCGTTTGCGCCCGGGGCCAGGGGCGACCCGTACACGGTGACCCGACCCGCCGGCCGGACGTGAAGGAGGAGGACCCGTGGATCATGCACGCGTGCCCGTGCTCGAGGCGCTGGAGGAGTTCCGTCGACGGGGGGACGTCGTCTACGGGCCGCCGGGCCACCGTCAGGGCCGCGGCGCCGACCCGCGGGTCAAGAAGATCCTCGGCGAGGGCGTCTTCGCCTCCGACGTGCTGAACATGAACGGCCTCGACGACCGCCGCCTGTCCCAGGGCGTGCTCAGCGACGCCCAGGAGCTGATGGCCGACGCGGTCGGCGCGGACCAGGCGTTCTTCTCCACCTGCGGCAGCTCCCTCTCCGTGAAGACCGGGATGCTCGCGGTGGCGGGTCCAGGGGAGAAGCTGCTGATCTCCCGCAACTCCCACAAGTCGGTGATCGCCGCGGTGATCATCAACGGGGTGACCCCGATCTGGGTGCACCCCAAGTTCGACGCCGAGCGGCACCTGGCCCATCCGCCGGAGCCGGACGACGTGCGCCGCAGGCTGGAGGAGCACCCGGACGCCAAGGGGATGCTGCTGATCACGCCCACCGACTGGGGGTCCTGCGCCGACATCCGGGGCGTGGCCGACGTCTGCCACGAGTTCGGCGTCCCGTTGATCGTCGACGAGGCCTGGGGCGCGCACCTGCCGTTCCATCCCGAGCTGCCGACCTGGGGCATGGACGCCGGGGCCGACCTGGTGGTCACCAGCGTCCACAAGATGGGCGGCGCGATCGAGCAGAGTTCGGTGTTCCACCTCAAGGGCGACCGGATCTCCCCGGAGGTGCTCGCGCAGCGCGAGGACCTGCTGGGCACCACCAGCTCCTCCTCGCTGGTCTACGCGACGCTGGACGGCTGGCGGCGGCAGATGGTGGAGCAGGGCCGTGACCTGCTGGGCACCGCGCTGGCCCGGGCCCGGCGGATCCGGGAGGCGGTCGACGCGATGCCCGGGCTGTCGGTGATGGGCGAGGAGATCGTCCACCAGCGCCTGGCCCACGAGCACGACCCGCTGAAGATGACCATCGACGTCCGCGAACTCGGCATCACCGGCATGCAGGCCGCCGAATGGCTGCGCGCCACTTGTCACGTCGACGTCGGGTCCGCCGACACCCTCCGGATCTGCCCGCAGATCACCCACGGCGACGACGACCGCACCGAGGCCCTGCTGGTGGAGTCACTGGGGCGGCTCGTCAAGGACGCCGACAGCATCGAGCGGCCGCCGCGGGTGCTGCTGCCCGCGGCGGGCGGGTTGGAGCTGGAGCAGGCGATCCGGCCGCGCGACGCCTTCTTCGGCACCGTCGACCACGTCCCCGCCGACCGGGCCGCCGGGCGGGTGGCGGCGGAGACGATCACGCCGTACCCGCCGGGTGTGCCGGCCGTGGTGCCCGGCGAGGTGATCACCCAGGAGGTCGTGGACTACCTCCGCAGCGGCGTGGCCGCGGGGATGCTGCTGCCGGACGCCGCCGACGGGAAGCTGGAGACCTTCCGCGTGGTCGCCTAGGAGTGCTTCGCGGCGGCCCGGGCCGGTCACGCGTCGGTGCGGACGATCACCTCGAGGGTGCGGGGGCCGTGCACGCCCTCGACCCGTTCGAGCTCGATGTCGGAGGTGGCCGACGGCCCGCTGATCAGCGTCGTCGGCCGCTCCGGCACCAGCCGGGCGATCGCCTCGGGCACCCCGACGACGACGGAGGACAGGTCCACCACGCACACGTGCAGGTCGGGCACGAGCGACAGGGCGCGACGGCCCTGGTCCGGGGAGCCGTCGAGGAAGATGGTCCCGGTCTCCGCGCAGGTCACGGCCGAGGCGGTGACAACGCCGTCGAGGTCGCCGAGGCGGGGCGCGGGGATGTCGGCGCGGTCCCGCAGGACCTCCCCGTCGTGGGCGGTGAGCCAGGACGGGTCGAGCCCGGCGGGCACGCCGATCCGGCGGGCGCCGCGCTCCCGCAGTGCCTCGGCGACCGTCCGGGCGGTGCGGTCGGCGGTGCAGACCCGTACCCGCGCCTTGTAGTCGACGAGGCGGTCGGTGAGGAGGGCGAGCCGCTCGTCGTCGGGGAGGGTGCGGCCGGTGCGGTAGGCGCGCTCGACCGTCACCTCGCGCGCGCCGGCCAGGGCGCGGGCGTCCCGGATCCGGCCGAGCACCGTGTCACGCGCGCTCGCTGTCACCGTGTCTCCTCGTCGTCGTGGTCGCCGTGCTCGGCGCGGTCGTCGTGGTCGCCGTGCTCGGCGCGGTCGCCGTGCTCGGCGTCGGCGTGGGTTCCGTTCTCGGGGGCGGCGGACTCGCGGGGGTCGTCGCCGCGGGTGCGGCGGCCCTCCTCGGCGGCGGCGCGCAGGGTGGCGGCGCCTTCCTCGGAGGCCATCCAGTCGCGGAAGGTCCGCCGGGGCGGGGCGGGCAGGTCGCGGCTGTCGCTCCAGCCGTCGAACGGCGGGGGCAGGCGGGAGATCACCCCGTCCCGCCCGGCGGCCAGACGGGCCGGCGCGGCCGCCTTCTGCGCGGCCGTGAAGAGCCTCGGGTGCTTCATGACGGCGGCGGCCGCCTTCATCGCCAGCTTCTCCGCCGTGGGGCCTGCCTGCTCGGTGTGCTGGTGCCGCAGCTCGACCAGCAGCGACGGGATGTCGATCTTCACCGGGCAGGCGTCGAAGCAGGCGCCGCAGAGCGTGGACGCGTACGGCAGCGAGCTGTTGGGGTCCTTCCGGGCGGCGTCCATCCCGGCGAGCTGCGGGGTGAGCACCGCCCCGATCGGGCCCGGGTAGGTGGAGCCGTAGGAGTGGCCGCCGGTGCGCTCGTACACCGGGCAGACGTTGAGGCAGGCGGAGCAGCGGATGCAGTGGAGCGCCTCGCGGCCGATCCGGTCGGCCAGCGCGGCGGTCCGGCCGTTGTCGAGGAGGACCAGGTGGAACTCCTCGGGCCCGTCGCCGGGGGTCACGCCCGTCCACAGCGAGGTGTACGGGTTCATCCGCTCCCCCGTGGACGACCGGGGCAGCAGCTGGAGGAAGACCTCCAGGTCCCGGTAGCGGGGCAGCACCTTCTCGATGCCCATGACGGTGATCAGCGTGCGGGGCAGGGTCAGGCACATCCGGCCGTTGCCCTCGGACTCGACGACGGAGAGGGTGCCGGTCTCGGCGATGCCGAAGTTGGCGCCGGAGACGGCGACCGGCACGGTCAGGAACTTCTCCCGCAGGTAGGCGCGGGCGGCCGCCGCCAGGTGCGCGGGCACCGCGTCCAGTGCGGGGTCGACGCCGGGGAGACGGGCGCGGAAGATGTCGCGGATCTCCTCGCGGTTGCGGTGGATGGCCGGGACCAGGATGTGCGAGGGCCGGTCGCCGGCGAGCTGGACGATCAGTTCGGCCAGGTCCGTCTCGTGGGCGGCGACGCCCTGGCTCTCCAGGTGCTCGTTGAGGCCGATCTCCTGGGTGGCCATCGACTTGACCTTGATGACCTCGTCGCTGCCGGTCGCCCGGACCAGCCGGGTGACGATCTCGTTGGCCTCGACTCCGTCGCGCGCCCAGTGCACGGTGCCGCCGCGTTCGGTGACCTTGCGCTCGAGCTCCTCCAGCAGCTCCGGGAGCCGGTTCATGGTGTCGGCCTTGATCGCCGCCCCGGCGTCGCGGAGCGCCTCCCAGTCGGGGAGCTCGCCGGTCACCGCCAGCCGCTTGCCGCGGATGGTGCGGGTGGCCCGGGCGAGGTTGCGGCGCAGCTGCCCGTCGCGGAGCTCGTCGTGCGCGGCCTCGGGGAACGGGCGGTCGCCGCGGAGGTTGCCGGTGCCGTGGGGCGAGCGGGGCGGGACGGCGGGCATGCCGAGGAAGGCGCCCGCGGACCGGTCCGGGCGCGCGGGGCCGCCGCTCGTCGGGCGCGCGGGATCGCTGCTCATCGGGCGGCCTCCGGTCGCGGGAGGGGGCAGGGGGAGGTGCGGGTGGCGGCGAGGATCTGCGCCAGGTGCAGGGTGCGGGTGCCGGCCCCGGCACGGGAGAGTCCGCCGCCGATGTGCATCAGGCAGGAGGAGTCGCCCGCCGTGCAGACGTCGGCGCCGGTGGCGCGGACGTGGCCGGTCTTGTCCCGCAGCATCGCCGCGGAGGTCTCGGCGTTCTTCAGCGCGAAGGTGCCGCCGAAGCCGCAGCAGGCGTCCGCCTCGGGCAGTTCCACGAGGTCGATGCCCTCCACCGCCCGCAGCAGCCGCAGCGGCCTGTCCCCCACCCGGAGCATCCGCAGCGAGTGGCAGGTGGGGTGGTAGGTGACGCGGTGCGGGAAGTGGGCGCCGACGTCGGTGACGCCCAGCACGTCGACCAGCAGTTCGGACAGCTCGTAGGTCTTCGCCCCGACGGCGGCCACCCGCCCGCGCAGGGCCGCGTCGCCGTGGCGTTCGGCGACGAGGGCGTGCTGGTGGCGGACCGAGCCGGCGCACGAGGCGGAGGGCATGACCACGGCGTCCAGCGAGGGATCGCCGAACTGCTCGGCGAAGCCGCGCACCAGGGGCGCGGCCTCACGCTGGTAGCCGGTGTTGACGTGCATCTGGCCGCAGCAGGTCTGACCCGGCGGGAAGACCACCTCGTGGCCCAGCCGGGTGAGCAGCACGGCGGTGGCCTTCACCGCGTCGGGGAAGAGGGTGTCGCCCAGACAGGTGGCGAAGAGTCCGATCCGCATGGAACCTCCCGTCGTACGGTCCGGCCCCCACGAGATCGGATACCGGGCCGGGCCCGCAACCCCCCGTGCCGCGGCCGCGGGCCGTTCAGAGCTCGAAGCGGTAGCCCATGCCCGGCTCGGTGATGAAGTGCCGGGGGTGGGACGGGTCGTCCTCCAGCTTCCGGCGCAGCTGCGCCATGTACACCCGCAGGTAGTTGGTCTCCTTGGTGTACGTGGGCCCCCAGACCTCCTGGAGGAGCTGCTTCTGGCTCACCAGGCGGCCCGGGTTGCTGATCAGGATCTCCAGCAGGTGCCACTCCGTCGGGGTGAGCCGCACGTCGTGGCCGTCCCGGCTGACCTTCTTGGCGATCAGGTCGACGGTGAAGTCGCCGGTCTCGACGACGCCCTCGCCGCCGGAGTCGGGCGCTCCGACCGGTTCGGCGCGCCGGACCGCCGCCCGGACCCGCGCCATCAGCTCGTCCATGCCGAACGGCTTGGTCACGTAGTCGTCGGCGCCGGCGTCCAGGGCCGCCACCTTCTCGTCGCTGCTGTGCCGTGCCGACAGCACGATCACCGGCACCCGGGTCCAGCCGCGCAGCCCGCGCAGCACCTCGACGCCGTCCATGTCGGGCAGGCCCAGGTCGAGCAGGACCACGTCCGGGTGCCGTTCGACGGCCAGCCGGAGCGCCTGCCCGCCGTCGGCGGCCACGTCCACCGCGTAGTGCCGTGCCTTGAGGTTGATGACCAGGGCCCGCGCCATCTGCGGTTCGTCGTCCACCACCAGAACCCGGGTGGGTCCCGCCCGGTGGGCCCCGTCCCCCGTGCTGCGCGGCATGACGGTCGCCTCTCTCCGTGTCGCTCGTGCGTCGCGCCGGTGCTCCTCACCGGCCCTCCGGGAGACTACGCGCGCCGTGCCGACACCGCTTCCCCGGCCACCCCTCTGCGGGACGCCGGCAGGGTGAGGACCATGGTGAGCCCGCCGCCGGGGGTGTCCTCGGCGGTCAGCGCCCCGCGCATCGCCTCGGCGAATCCGCGCGCCACCGCGAGCCCCAGGCCGACCCCGACGCCGCGCGGGGCGTCCCCGAGCCGCTGGAACGGTTCGAACATGCGCTCCTTGGTCTCCTCGGGCACGCCGGGCCCCCGGTCCACCACCCGCAGTTCCACCCGGTCCCCGAGCGCGCTGGCCGACACCCGCACCGGGGCGGGCGCCGGGCTGTACTTCACCGCGTTCTCCACCACGTTGGCGAGCACCCGCTCCAGCAGGCCCGGGTCGGCGGCCACCATCGGCAGGGACTCCGGCACGTCCAGCGCCACCCGCCCCGCCTGGTCCTGCGGCACCCCGCCCAGGGCCCTGGGCACCACCTCGTCGAGGTCGACCTCCCGGATCAGCGGGGTGACGGTGCCGGTGTGCAGCCGGGACATGTCCAGCAGGTTCCCGACCAGCTGGTCCAGCCGGTCGGCGCCGTCCTCGATGGCGGCCAGCAGTTCCGCCCGGTCCTGCGGCGACCACTCCACGTCCTCCGACCGCAGGGAGGACACCGACGCCTTGATCCCGGCGAGCGGGGTGCGCAGGTCGTGGCTGACCGCGGCGAGCAGCGCGGTGCGGATCCGGTTGCCCTCGGCCAGTTCCCTGGCCCGTTCCGCCTCGCGGCGCAGCCGCTGGTGCTCCAGCGCCACGGCGGCCTGCGCGCCGAACGCCGCGAGTACCCGCCGGTCCTCGGCGGGCAGCACCCGGCCGGACAGCGCGAGCACCATGCGGTCGCCGACCGGCACCTCCACGTCGGCGTCCTCGGGCCGGGCCGCCGCGGGTCCCGGGCCGACGCTGCCCGCGCAGGTCCAGCGGGCGTCGGTGTCCTCGCGTTCCAGCAGGGCGGCCGATTCCAGGGAGAACGTCTCCCGGACCCGTTCCAGCAGCGCCTGCAGTCCGGAGCCGCCGCGGAGCAGGCTGCCGGCGAGGTAGGAGAGGACCTCCGCCTCGGCCCGCAGCCGGACCGCCTGCTGGGCGCGGCGGGCGGCCAGGTCGACGGCGGAGGCGACCGAGACCGCGACGGACACGAACACGGCGAGGGCGAGCACGTTGCGGGGCTCGGAGATGCTGAGGGTGCCCTCGGGCGGGGTGAAGTACCAGTTGAGCAGCAGGGTTCCGACGGCCGCGGAGGCGAGGGAGGGCAGCAGCCCGCCGAGCAGCGCGGTGGCGACGGTCAGCGCGAGGAAGAGCAGCATCTCGTTGGCCAGGCCGATGCTGCCGCCGACGCCGAGCAGCAGGAGGGTGAGCAGCGCGGGGCCGGCCACGCCGGTCGCCCAGCCGGCCACCGTCCGGGACCGGCCGAGCCGGCTGCCGCGGGCGATCGGCAGGCCGCGGCCCTTGCCGGCCTCGGCGTGGGTGACCAGGTGGACGTCGATGTCCGGCCCGGAGTCGCGTGCGACGGTGGCGCTGACGCCGGGGCCGAGGACGTGGTGCCAGGCCTTGCGGCGGGAGACGCCGAGCACGATCTGGGTGGCGTTCAGCCCGCGGGCGAAGTCCAGGAGGGCGGTGGGCACGTCCTCGCCGACGACGTGGTGGAAGGTGCCGCCGAGTTCCTCGACGAGGGTGCGCTGGAGCGCCAGTTCGCGGGGCGGCGCGGGCGGCAGGCGGCCGTCGCGGCTGGTGACGTGCAGGGCGAGGACCTCGCCGCCGGCGCCCTTCTCGGCGAGCCGGGCGGCCCGCCGTATCAGCGTGCGGCCCTCCGGTCCCCCGGTCAGCCCGACCACGATGCGTTCGCGGGAGCCCCAGACGGCGGAGACCCGGTGCTCGCTGCGGTAGCGGGTCAGGTACTCGTCGACCCGGTCCGCGACCCACAGCAGCGCCAGCTCCCGCAGCGCGGTGAGGTTGCCGAGGCGGAAGTAGTGCGAGACCTGCGCGTCGATCCGGTCCGGGGGGTACACGTTGCCGTGCGCGAGGCGGCGGCGCAGCGCGGGGGGCGACATGTCGACCAGCTCGATCTGGTCGGCGCGGCGGACCATCTCGTCCGGCACGGTCTCCGGCTCCCGCACGCCGGTGATCGACTTCACCAGGTCGCCCAGGGACTCCAGGTGCTGGATGTTGACGGTGGTGATCACCTCGATCCCGGCGTCGAGGAGTTCCACGACGTCCTGCCAGCGCTTGGCGTTGCGTCCGCCGGGGGCGTTGGTGTGCGCCAGGTCGTCCACCAGGGCGACCGCGGGCGACCGCCGCAGCACGGCGGGCACGTCGACCTCGCCGTCGGGCCGCCGGGCGACCGCCTCCAGCCCGTCGAGCCGCCGCTCGGTGCGGGGTCGGTCGCGGTGGTCCACGACGGCGACCACGCAGTCCGTGCCGCGTTCCACCCGGCGGTGGGCCTCCTCCAGCATCGCGCAGGTCTTGCCGACGCCGGGGGCGGCGCCGAGGTAGATGCGGAGCTTCCCTCGGGCGGGGGTCATCGTGACCGGTTCCTCTGTCCTTCGCTGGGTGGCGTCTGTCCGTCCCAGTGTGGAGGCGGAGGAGCGGGCGGGGAGGGTGGGGGTGGGGGGTGGACGGCCGGTCACCGGGGGTGCCGTGCGGCAGCCGTGGCTTGGCCCCCGGGGGGGCGCGGGGCGGGACCGCGGGGGCCTGCGCCTGCCCTACGGGCGGGAGGACCGGGCCAACGGGTGGAGGGCCGGGCCCGCAAGGGCTGGGCCTGCCCACCGGCGGAAGGCCGGTACCGCCGGGGCTGGGTATGGGCCACGGGCGTGAGGCCGGTACCGCCAGGGTTGGGCCTGGCCCACAGGCGTGAGGCCGGTACCGCCAGGGCGGGATCGAGCCGCGGAGCGGCGCGGGCGGCGCGGGCGACGCGGGCGCCCACGGAAATTGGGAAGCGCCCGGCGTCACCGACGGGCCATCATCGGACCGGTCGACCACCCGGACCGCCCGGACACCCGGACCACGCGGGCCGCTCGGACCGCCCGGACCGCCCGGCGGCCCGTCCGCCCCTCGCCAGGAAGGCCCCCACATGCTCCCGGACCCCACCGACGCCCCGGACCTGACCCGTCTCCTCGCCGACGTCACCCGCGCCCGGATCTTCGCCGCCGTGACCCTCGGCGCACGCACCGCGGCCGACGCCGCCGAGCGGGCGGGGGTGCGGCCGAAGGACGCCCTGCAGGCCGTGCAGCGGCTGGTGGACGGAGGGGCGCTGGTGCAGGACGAGGCGGGACTGGCCGTGGCGTACGCCCGCCTCCGCGAGGCCGCCCGCCGTCCCGCGGCGCCCTCCGTGGACCACGGCACCGGGAATCCGGCCACCGAGGCCCTGCTGGAGACCTTCGTCCGCAACGGCCGCCTGGTCCGCCTCCCGGCCCGCTGGGACCGCAAGCGGCAGGTGCTGCGCCACATCGCGGAGCGGACCTTCGAGCCCGGCGTCGAGTACCCGGAGCGCACCGTCAACGACCACCTCGCCGCCTGGTGCGCCGAGGACGCCCCCGTCGACCATGTGACCCTCCGCCGCTACCTCGTCGACCTCGGCCACCTCGACCGCCGCGACGGCATCTACCGCCGTCCGTCGGAGACCCCCACCGCCGGCACCCTGGCGAGCTGACCGGCCCCACACTTCCGGCCACGGGGCGGAGTGGTCCTGCGACACTCCGCCCCTTTTGTGCGCGTGCGGTGAGACCGCCTCCTCTCCACCGGCCGGGCGAAACCTGCCCGCTTGATAGGTTGCTGACCCGTTTCGCCCACGGGGGAGGCACACGCACTCGTCGCTGCTTGTGGACGCCGCTGCCGGGGGAGCCAACGACGGTTTCACCCTCGGGGCCAGGCATGTGCGCGAAGCCATCGACGGCCAGGGGATCCCCCGGCGATTGGAACAGGGGTGACGGACATGGGTCTGCGTCGATCCAGGTATGTGGCGACACTGGCTGCCGTCGCTTCGGTGACCGCGCTGGCCGGCGGCGCGTACGTGCTCGGCATCCCACCGTTCAAGAAGGTGGGCGCGATCGAGGAGAGTTCCGTCTGTGCGTCGCTGGGCCCCTCCGAGCAGACCGTGGAGGCGCTCAGAAGCATCCTGCCGGAACAGGGCTCCTACCGGTTCGACGACGAGACGGTCCCCCGCCGAAACAAGCAGGACGACGCATTCGCGGCGTACTGCTTCGTCGACGGCGACGACTCGCAACTGCTGAGTGTGCGGGCGTTGTTCCAGCCGGACGCGCCGCCCGACATGTGGGAGGAGGATGTGGCGTTGGGGGACCCCTCGCGTTCCCTGACCCGGTTCGACGCCGGCATCCGGGCCGTCGCGTCCCATTCGATGGCAGCCATCTTCGTTCCCTGCGAGCCTCGCGGTGCGCTCCCCGGCGGTCAGCACAACCTCAGCGTCCTGGTCCGTCTGAAGCAGGCGGGGGAGGTGTCCACCGGGCAGAGGCGGGCCGGCCTCATCACTCTGGCCAGGAGTGTCGCGGCCTCCGCCCATGAACGAGCCGACTGCACGATGCCGTCCGATGTCGGGGAACAGCAGTGACTCCGTGGGGCCGGAAGCGCCGCGTCGCGCTCGCGGTATTCCTGGCTGCGCTCGGAGCGTCGGCAACCGCCGGCTACCTGCTCGGTGTTCCGCCGTTCAAGAAGGCCGGCGCGATCGGCGAGGCCGCTGTGTGCGAGACACTCGGGCCGGCGCCGGAGGCGGTGAAGGCGCTTCGGTCCGTGTTGCCGGAGGAGGCGTCCTACCGGTTCAGCGACGACACGCAGCCCCGCGAGCGAGCGGGGGACCTGGTACTCCGCGAGCTGTCTCGTCGAGGGGGAGGACCGCACGCTCCTCAGCGTCAGCACGACACTGCTGCCGGCGATCCGCCCGAGGTGTGGCTCGAGGACCACGTGCTGGAGGAGGTCGACAACGAGGGGAACCCCACCCCGTTCGCCGCCGGCGAGAGGGCGGTCGCCTCGGACGTGGTCGCCGCCGTCTACGTCCCGTGCACGCCGCAGGGTGTGGCTCCTGGCGGGCAGTACAACCTCGGGGTCGTCGTCCACCTGGAGGAGCCGGGCGGCTCCGGCGAGTCGCGGACCAGGAAGGCCCTGATCGCCCTCGCCAAGAGTTCCGCCCTGCACGCCCACCGCGACGCCCAATGCACCATGCCGTCCGGGGTGGACAGGTGACGGGTGGGGCGTGAGGTGCGGGTGCGGTGGGGATGAGTTCCGGCCAACGGGCGGGCGGCGCGCTGGTGGAAGTGGGCCAGGTCTGCATAATCGCCTGGCATGACGATCACGCGCGGAGCGGCCCTCACGGAGATCGGACCGGGGCTGCACGCCCTCCTGCATCCGCGGCGCGGCTGGGGCCTGGCCAACTGCGGGCTGCTGGTGTCGGGGTCCACCGCGCTGTGGATCGACAGCCCCTACGACCGGGGCCTCGCCGAGGCGTTCCTGGGCGCCAGCCGTGAGCTGCTGCCGGCCGGGGCCGAGGTGGAGAGGGTGGTCGTCACGCACGCCAACGGGGACCACCTGTGGGGCGCCTGCGTGCTGCCGGACGCGGAGGTCCTCGCCACCGAGGCGGCCCGCGAGCACCTGGGCGGGGAGCCCACCCCCGGCCAACTGCGGGCGCTGGCCGCGTCGGCGCACCCGGGCACGCCGTGGGGCTCCTACGTGCGGCACCACTTCGGCGGCTTCGACTGGTCGGCCACCGAGGTCCCGGCGGTCTCCAGGACGTTCACCGGCGAACTGGAGCTGCGGGTCGGGGAGTTCCCGGTGCTGCTCGGCTCGCTGCCGCCCGGGCACACGGTCGGGGACCTGTTCGCGCACCTGCCGGAGCAGGGCGTGGTCTTCACCGGGGACGCGGTGTTCGGGAGCACCGCCGCGCAGCCCGGGGACCATCCGCCGCACTGGGTGGGGCCGTTGAGCAACCTGATCACCGCGTGCGAGCGGTTCCTGGCCACCGGGGCGCGGACCTTCGTGCCCGGGCACGGCCCGGTGCTGGACGCCGCCGGGCTCAAGGAGCACATCGGGTACCTGGAGTACGTCGCCGAACGCGCCCACGCGTTCCACGGGGCCGGCGTGCCGCCCGCGGAGGCGGCACGCCGGGTGATCGCGGAGGGCAACTACCCCGAACTCGGCCTGCCCGAGCGGCTGGTGATCACCATCGGCAGCGAGTACCGGGCGCTGGACGGCGACGGCCGCCCCGAGATGCTGCCGGTGATGCGGCAGGTGGCCCAGCTGGCCTGGGACCTCCGCGGCGACCCCTCGGCCCCCTCCGGCGACGCCGACTGACACCGCCGGGCCGGCGTCACCGGGGGAACGCCACCGGGCTGCGCAGCCCGGACCGTCCCACGGCGCGGACGCCGAAGAAGACGTTGTCCTTGGAGAGGTCCAGCTCGAACCCGGTGACGTCCCCGGCCGGGACGACGTGGGTCCACTCCGGCTCCGTGGTCTCCCGCCACACCACCTCGTAGCCCGCCAGGTCGGGGTCGCCGCCCCGCTCCCACACGATCTGCGTGGCGTTGGTCAGGGAGGAGGTCAGCAGCCGCACCCCGGTGGGCGTGCCGGGCGCCTGCGCGAGGGTCCACAGGGCGGCCGCGTTGACCTTGGCCACGCGGGCGATGTAGGCGAAGTCGCAGAACTCCGGCAGGTCCCCGTACTGCTTGCCGTCCTCGACCCGCACGTCCTGGTGCTGGTGCGCGAAGTCCTCGGTGGGCTCGGTGAACCGGGCGGCGGCGTAACCGCGTTCGAGGAACGGGATCTGGTCGCCGCCGCGCAGGTACCGGTCGCGGCGGTAGACGACGCGGACGTGCATCCCGGTGGCGTCGTTGTCCGCGGTGTCCCGGACGAAGCGGGCCAGCTGGCGGGAGCGGGAGTCGTTCTCGCCGCCGACGGAGAGGCGCCGGGTGGCTTCCGCGGGCGTCTCCGAGGTGGGCACGCCCTCGGCGAACAGGCGGATGGTGTGCGGGTCGACGGTGCCGTCGTCGGCCTTGGGGCTGCCCACGATGTCGTTGGTGAACATGCCCTGCACGTCGGTGCCGGCCTGCTTGTACCGCTCGGCCATGTACGCGGCCCCGTACAGGCCCTGCTCCTCGCCCGCCACGGCGGCGAAGACGATGGTGGCGGCGGGGCGACGGCGGGCCATCACCCGGGCGAGTTCCATGGCGACGGCCACCCCGGAGGCGTCGTCGTCGGCACCCGGCGCGTCGGACTCGGCGTCCATCACGTCGGTGGCGCGGGAGTCGTAGTGCCCCGAGACCACGTACACCCGCTCGGGGGAGACCGAACCGCGCAGGGTGGCCACGAGGTTGGTGATCCGCGTCGGCGCCGGGATGCGGGACGCGGGCTGCTGGACGTACGACTGGAGCTCCACCGTCATCCGGCCGCCGGAGGCTTCGGCGTAGGACCGCATCCGCTCGTGGATCCAGTCGCGGGCCGCGCCGATGCCGCGCTCCGGGTCGTCCTGGACGGAGAGGGTGTGCCGGGTGCCGAACGAGGCCAGCTTGCGGACCGTGGCCTCGATGCGGTCGGGGTCGATCTCCGCGAGCAGTGCCCGCAGTTCGCGGCCGGGGCGCTGCCGGGTGGCGGGCGGCGGGCCGCCGCCCGCCCGCCCGGTGGCGTTCGCCGGCTCGGCCGCGGCGGAACCGGGGACCGCCAGGGCCGCTCCGGCGCCGGCCACGGCGGTCGCCGCCGTGAGGACGGTTCTCCTGCTGGGGGTGGTGGTGGGCTGGTCGTGCTGCGGCGACATGGCACCTCCGGGTCCGGAGCGGTGGGGGGACGGACGAGGGTCATGGTTGTGTACGCCTCAACCACCCACAAGGGCGCCTCCCCGCGGCTCCGGAACCGGTCGCCGGGCCGCCCGGCTCAGACCTGGTCGAGGTCGCGTTCCCGCGTCTCCGGCAGGGCCAGGACGCAGAGCAGCGACAGCAGCGCCATGGCGCTCATGAACCATCCGCCGGCCGAGGGGCTGTAGGTCTCCGCCAGGGCGGTGACGACCAGCGGGGCCACCGCGCCGCCGAGGACGCCGCCCAGGTTGTAGGAGAAACCGGCGCCCGAGTAGCGCAGGCGGGTGGCGAAGAGTTCCGGCATGTATGCGCCCGCCGGGCCGTAGATGATGCCCATGCACAGCAGCGCGCCGCTGAGGGCCAGGGCGATCAGCACGTAGTTCCCGGTGTCCAGCAGGGGGAAGATGAGCGCGCCCCAGACGACGCCGAAGGCGGCGCCCGCGATGATCAGCCGGCGACGGCCGACCCGGTCCGACCACTTCGCCACCAGGTAGGTGGAGACGCCGAGCACCACCACCGCGACCAGGGTCAGCGCGAGCATGTCGTTCTTCGGGATGCCCAACGTGCCCGTGGTGTAGGTCATGCAGTAGGTGGCGGCCGTGTAGAACATCACGTAGACGACGGTGATCATGCCCGCGCCGAGCAGCATCTCCTTGGGGTGCTTGCGGAACGCCTCGGCGAGCGGCGCCTTGGCGGACCCGTGCCGCTCCATCGCCTTGGCGAAGGCGGGGGTCTCCGAGATCCGCAGCCGGATCACCAGTCCGACGGCGACCAGCACGAAGGAGAGCAGGAACGGGATCCGCCAGCCCCAGCTCTCGAACGTCTCGTCCGGCATCACCACGCCGAGCAGCAGGAAGGTGCAGGTCGCCGCGAAGTACCCGACCGGCGAGCCCAGTTGGGGGGCCGCCGCGTACAGTCCGCGCTTCTTCCGGGGCGCGTGCTCGACGGCGAGCAGGGCCGCGCCGCCCCATTCGCCGCCCAGGCCCAGGCCCTGGATCAGGCGCAGCAGCACCAGCAGGACGGGGGCGAGGATGCCCAGCGTGTCGTAGCCGGGGAGCAGGCCGATCAGGCCGGTGGAGAGGCCCATCATCAGCAGCGAGACCACCAGGACGGCCTTGCGGCCCACGCGGTCGCCGAAGTGGCCGAATATCGCCGCGCCGATGGGGCGTGCGGCGAAGCCGACGGCGAAGGTGGACAGGGTCGCCAGGGTGCCGGCCGTCTTGGAGAGCTCCGGGAAGAAGGCCTCGTTGAGGACGAGGGCGGCGGCCGTTCCGTAGATGTAGTAGTCGTAGAACTCGATCGCGGTACCGACGAAGCTGGCGGTGGCGATCTTGCGCATGCCCTGGGGCGACTCGGCGGTGGTGGCGGCCGGGTCCGGGGAGGAGGGCGGGGCAGTGCTGTTCATGGGGCTGCTCCGGGAAAGATGGCTGAAAGCCCGCAGGGGGCGGGCCGGAAGGTGAATGTAGGGCGGCCCGGCCCGGCCGTTTCTCGTCCCCCGGAACAGTGATCGGGCCCAGGTGCTGTCCGCCCGGACAATGCGCCGCGCGGCTGTCAGAAGGCGGGGCCCGGAGCCTCCTCCGCACGGGCCGGGAGCCTGAGTTGGAGCATCGCCGCGAGCCGGTGCTCGGGATCGCCGAGGTCGAGCCCGGCGACCGTCGCGGCCTTGCGGACCCGGTACCGGAGGGTGTTGGGGTGGACGTTGAGGACCTCGGCCACCGGCCCCACGTCGCCGAAGGCGTCCAGGTACAGCCGCAGCGAACGGGCCAGCTCGGTGCCGTGCTCGGCGTCGTGGGACACCAGCGCGGTCAGCCCGGGGTGCCGGACGCTGCCGCGCGCGGCCATCAGCTCCACGGTCTCGCGCACCAGCATCGACGACACCAGCCCGCTGTACGCGCCCACCGTCCGCTCCGGGTGCCCTGCCAGGATGCTCAGCCCCCGGTGACCGCGGAGCTTGACCTCGGGGATCTCCTCCAGCCGGGCGGCGGTGCCGGCCACGCAGGCCTGGACGGGGCTCCGGGTGTGCTGCCGCAGTGCGGCCACCAGGTGCTCCGCCCAGCGGACGAGCGCCGGTTCGGCGGCCGTCGCGGCGGTGTCCGCGGCCGAGACGGCGGCAGCCGCGGCAGCCGCGGAGGAGGCGGTGGCGGTGGCGGTGGGTCCGGTCGGCTCCGGCAGCATCGCGTAGATCTGCCCGCATGCCTGGGCGACCAGCGCGTTGCGGCGGTGGGCGGCGGCGTGCACCGAGACGAGCACGGCCGCCTCGGCCAGCCGGGCGTCGCGCCAGGTGCCGTCCGCGCGGGCGGCGGTGTCCCGCAGGTCGAAGGCGACCACCGAGGCGCCCGAGTCGGCGGGGATGCCCAGGTGTTCGGCGAGGGCCGCCGCGTTGAACCGCCCGGTGAGCAGGCCGTGCGCCAGCTCCTCGCGGGAGCGCAGCCGGGCGGCGGGGTCGCCCCGGTAGTAGTGGTCGATCAGCTGGGCCCCGGCGATGCGCGCGGCGCCGCGCAGCGCGCCCTCGGCGTCCGGCGCGAGCGGGCGGCCGCCCTCCTGCACCCAGATCGTGCCGAGCGGCCGGGCTCCGGCGTTGATGCCGGCGACCATCCGCCGGCGGATGTCCTTCTCCGGCACGGCGGCGACCTCGACCACCTCCTCCCCCTTGCGGACGCGCTGGTAGACGCCCCAGTCGCGGAGCATCGCCAGGTACGGCTCCGGGCAGGTGCGGCCCAGGATGGACCGCCGGCGCAGCTCGTCGGCCTCCTCGCCGGGGCCCGCGTAGGCGATCACCCGGTGGGCGGTGTCCTCGATGCTGACCAGGCCGTGGGTGAGGGTGGCGACGGTCTGGGCCAGCGCGTACAGGTCGCCCTGCTGCCCTACGCCGCCGCGGATCAACTCCCGCCGCGCCT
Source organism: Streptomyces sp. NPDC002640 (assembly GCF_053592575.1). Lineage (NCBI taxonomy): Bacteria > Bacillati > Actinomycetota > Actinomycetes > Kitasatosporales > Streptomycetaceae > Streptomyces > Streptomyces sp. NPDC002640. The sequence continues at coordinate 18,297 of NZ_JBSFVZ010000006.1, forward strand.
CCGCCTCGACGGTGTCCCACCGCACGCCCACGGGCACGCCCAGCACCGGTGTCCCGGCCGCCTCGGCCGCGTCCCGCACGGCCGGTGACAGGCCGCCGTCGGCGCCGGCCCGGACGGCGACGCAGGAGGCGCCCGCCGTTCCCGCCGCGGCGATCAGTGCCGGGGCCTCGTCCTCGCGGACGCCCACCGCCAGCACCAGGACGCCCGGCATGCCGACCAGGGCGTCGCCGGGCTCCGCGATGACCACGTCGCTGATGCCGTCGTCGCGGGAGTGGGTGAGGCGGGCGCCCAGCGCCCCGGCGATGCGCTCCAGTGGCGTGCCCAGGGTGTCGCCGCCCGGCGGCTCGTGCTGCATGGGCGACAGCCTAGGCAGGACCGGATTCCGCCCGTAAGGCCCGCCGCTGTGACGCGGATTACGGCCGGGGGGTTACCGCCCTCCCGCCACCCGCAGCACCGCGCCGGTGGTGTACGAGGCGTCGTCGGACATCAGCCAGGCCACAGCACCGGCGATCTCCTCCGGCTGCCCGGAGCGACCCATCGGAGTGGCCTCACCCACCCAGGCGGGCCGCTGCGGGTCCTGGTGGAACTCGGTCCACACCGTGCCCGGGGCGACGCAGTTGACGCGGATGCCGTCGGCGGCGACCTCCTTCGCCAGCCCCACCGTCAGGGTGTCCACGGCGGCCTTGGCGGCCGCGTAGTGGACGTACTCGCCGGGGCTGCCCAGCGTGGCCGCCGCCGAGGAGATGTTGACGATCGCGCCGCCCTGCCCCGCCGTCATCTCGCGGACCGCGCGCCGGGCGCAGAGCAGGTAGCCCAGGACGTTGACGCCGAGGGCGTCCCGCATGCCCTCGGGGTCGGCGTCGGCCAGCCGCCCCAGCGGGCCGCTGACGCCCGCGTTGTTCACCAGCCCGGTGACCGGTCCGAGCCCGGCGGCCGCCGCGTCGAACAGCCGGTCCACCGAGGCGGCGTCGGCGGTGTCGACGGCCGCGGTCAGGGCGCGCCGCCCCGCCGCGGCGACCTCGGCCGCCACCGCCTCGGCGGCGTCCCGGCCGGACCGGTAACCGATCACGATGTCGTGCCCCTCGGCGGCCAGCCGCCGGCAGACCGCCGCCCCGATGCCGCGACTGCCCCCGGTGACGATCGTGATCCTGCCCTGATGTGTTGTCATGCCGGTCATTCTCCCCGGCCCCCGCCCGCGTCCCGGGCGAGGGTCCCCCGGGCACCGGCCCGCCACCGGGTCGCTCGGAGGGCGGTGGGGCATGGGCACGGGGGCGGACCGCCAGGTACATTCTCCGACGGCACGGCACGGCACGGCACGGCACGCCGCGCTCCCGCCCCACCCAGCCGCACCCCGACCCACCCCGCCCACCGACCACCGCCCACAGAACGGGATCCCATGTTCGGACTGAGCGAGCTCGCCGTCGTCCTGCTCGTCGTCGCCGCCGTCCTCGCGGTGAAGCGCCTGCCCGACCTGGCCCGTTCGGCGGGGAAGTCGGCCCGCATCCTGAAGGCGGAGTCGCGCGCCATGAAGGACGCGCCCGCGCCGGGCGGGACCCAGGTCGTGCGGGGCGAGGTCGTCGACCGCGGCACCGGCGGGCAGCAGGACCGCACCGCCGGGGCCTGATCAGTCGTCCGGGTCGGGCCGCCGTTCCTCCGGCGGCAGCCGCCGGGCCAGCGCGTCCTCGGTGAGCGAGCTCTCCGCCAGCGCGGACGTCCGGTAGGCGGTGCGGCCCACGATCTGGCCGGTCACCGGGATGGTCAGCAGCTGGAACAGGGCGACCAGGGCCAGCGGCACCGCGTACCGGGGCGCGTTCTGCAGCGCCGCGCCGAGCAGGACGAGCAGCAGCCCCAGAGTCTGCGCCTTGGCCGCCGCGTGCTGCCGGCCCACCGCGTCGGGGAAGCGGAGCACCCCGATCGAGGCCAGCAGGCAGAACACCGCCCCGGCGATCAGCAGGACCGCGGAGATCACGTCCAGGGCGGTGCTCACCGCATCCCCTCCCGTTCCTCGACCAGGTGGGCCGCGGTGACCGAGCCGACGAAGGCGAGCAGGGTGACGGCGAGCAGCACCGGCAGCCCCGTGCCGTCCTCCCGGCGGGCGGCCTCGGCGGCGATGCCGGCCGCGAACAGGGTGACCAGCACGTCGAGGGTGACGATCCGGTCCAGCACTCCGGGCCCGATCACCAGCCGCACCACGGTCAGCAGCGCGGACAGGCCGAGGAGCAGGAACACGACGAAGTAGACGGCGGTCACGCGTCGTCCTTCCGTGACGTGGGGGCGGCGGGGGCGGCGGGGTCGGTGTCCTGGCGGCGGCCGAGCGCGGCCACCAGCCGGCGTTCGTTGGCCAGCAGTTCCCGGCGGGCCTCGGTGACGTCGTCGGAGGCGACGACCAGCAGGACGTGGACGTAGAGGACCCGTCGGTGGCGGTCGATCTCCAGCACCAGGCTGCCGGGCGAGACGTTGGTGAGCAGCGTCGCCAGGGTCACCAGCAGGTCGCTGTCGGCGTCGAGCGGGAGTTCCACGATGGCGGCGCGCACCCGGGGGCCGTGCCGCAGGGCGGCCCAGCCGACCGCGGTGGCGGAGACGACGAGGTTGCCGGCCATCCGCACGCACAGGGCGAGCAGGCGCAGCGGGCGGACGGTGATCTGCCGGGAGACGCGGGGGAAGCGCGAGAGGGCGAGGACCGCCAGGGCGACCAGCAGCCCGCCGAGGACGACCAGCGCGCTGGGCGTGGACCAGAGCAGGATCCACAGCAGCCACAGCCACAGCAGTGCGGGCAGGCTCCGCAGCAGGGAACGGTTCACCGGCCCGGCCCTCCTTCGACCAGGACCGCGTCCCGGTACCCGCCGGGCCGGATCAGTTCGGTGGCGGCCCGCTCCCCCATGTCGGACAGCGGTCCGGCGGCCGCCGCGAGGCCGAGGCCGGTGAGGGTCATGGCGACGGCGGCGGACATGGTGAGCATCACCCCGGGCCGCCGCCGCAGCGGGAGCGGCTCACCGAGTTTCGGGGAGAACGCGCCGCGCCACACGCGGACCATGGCGTAGAGGGTGAGCACGCTGGTGACCAGCGCCGCCCCGGCGAGCATCCAGGCGGCGACCCCGCCGTGGGCGGCGGCGGCCCGCAGCAGGGCGAACTTGGCGACGAAGCCGGAGAGCGGCGGGACGCCGGCCATGCTGAGCCCGCCGACGAGGAAGAGCAGCCCGGTGACGCCGTGCACCCGCCGGGCACCGTCGCCGCGTTCCATCCGGGAGAGCTCCGCGGTCCCGGCGGCGTTGACGATGAGTCCGGAGACCAGGAAGAGGGTGGCCTGCACGGTGATGTGGTGGAGGATGTAGAGGATGGTGCCGGTCAGTCCGGCGACGTCGGAGAGCGCCAGGCCGAAGATCATGAACCCGACGTGGCTGACCAGGGTGAACGACAGCAGGCGGTTGATGTCGTCCTGGGCGACCGCGCCCAGGATGCCCACCAGCATGGTGGCCACCGCCAGGACCGCCGCCACCCACCAGACGCCGTCGCGGGGGAAGACCAGGCTCTCGGTGCGGACCATGGAGTAGACGCCGACCTTGGTGAGGAGGGCGGCGAACACCGCGGTGATGGGGGCGGGGGCGGTCGGATAGCTGTCGGGCAGCCAGAAGTGCAGCGGCACCACGGCGGCCTTGATGCCGAAGACGACCAGCAGCATCAGGCTGAGCGCGGTGCGCAGTCCGGGCGGCAGCCGTTCGGCCTGCACCGCCAGGTCGGCGAGGTTGACGGTGCCGAGCGCCGAGTAGACGAGGCCGAGGGCGGTGATGAAGAGCAGCGAGGACGTCAGACTGGTGATCACGTAGGTCATGCCGGCCCGGATCCGGGCGGGGCCGGCGTCCAGGGTGATCAGCACGTAGGACGCGGAGAGCAGCATCTCGAAGGCGACGAACAGGTTGAACAGGTCTCCCGCCAGGAACGCCAGCGCGATCCCGGCCACCAGCACCAGGTAGGACGGGTGGTAGGGCACGGTGATGCCGGGCCCGCGGTCGGCGTTGTCCTGGCCGACGGCGAAGAGCAGCACCGCGAGGGCGACCAGCACGGCCAGGGCGAGCAGCATCGCGGCGAGCAGGTCGGCGACCAGCACGATCCCGAGGGGCGGCGCCCAGTCCCCGGCCCGCACCACGACGGTGCCGTCCCGTTCGACGACGACCAGCAGGGCGACGACGTCGGCGAGGACCAGGGTCAGGGCGGTGAGGGTGACGGTGCGCTGCCGGTCGGTGCTGGCGGAGACGATCAGCGAGAGCCCGGCGGCGAGCAGCGGGACCAGGACGGGGAGGACGACCAGGGCGAGGATCATCCGGCGTCCTCCCGGTCGTCGGGCGGCAGGTGCGGCGTGGGGTCGTCGTCGGCGCGTTCGGCGACGTCGCCGATCCGCCGGTCCTCCGGGTCGTCCTGGACCTCGTCGTGGCCGGTGAGCCGCCAGGAGCGGTGGGAGAGGGCCAGCAGGAAGGTCGTGACGCCGAAGGTGATGACGATGGCGGTGAGGGCCATGGCCTGCGGCAGCGGGTCGGAGTGGGCGGAGACGTCGACGGCCTCGCCGCCGCTGGTGATGGGCGGCTCGCCGAGCGGCCCGCCGGCCTCCAGGAGCAGCAGGTTGGCACCGTGGCCGAGCAGGATGATGCCGAGCACGATCCGCATCAGGGAGCGCTGCAGCAGCAGGTGGACGCCGGCGGCGAAGAGCCCGCCGACGACCAGCGCCATGGTGACGTCCAGGCTGGCCGTCGTCATCGGGACCGCCCTCCGACCGTGCCGGGTCCGGTGCCCAGTTTCGGCACGGGGGCGCGCAGGGAGCTGCCGGCCGCCGACAGGAGGGTCAGGATGACGCCGAGGATCAGCAGGTAGACGCCGACGTCGAAGACCAGGCTGCTGGCGGTCTTCACCTCGCCCAGCACGGGCAGGTTCCAGGTCCACAGGGTGCTGGTCAGCGGCGGCCTCCCGAAGGCGAGCGGGACGATGGCGGTGGTGGCGGCGAGGATGAGGCCGGAGCCGATCAGGTGTCCGGGGCGGACCGGGGCGGCGTGCTCGACGTCGGCGGCTCCGCCGACCACGTACCGCAGGATGAACGCCTGGCCGGCGACGAGGCCGCCCGCGAAGCCGCCGCCGGGGCGGTAGTGCCCGGACAGCAGCAGGAACAGGGAGACGACCAGGATCGACGGGAAGAGCAGCCGGGTGACGACCTCCATCAGCACCGAGCGCTCGGCGCCGAGCAGGTCGGTGCTGCCGGGCAGCCAGTGCTCGCGGGGCTCGTCCCAGCGGGCGGCCGTGGGGACGGGCCCCTCCTCCTCGCCGGGCCGGGCCCAGTCGGCGGAGCCGCTCCCGGGACCGGTGTCGGTGCGGGTGCCGAGCCGGATCAGGCTGATCACGCCGAGGGAGGTGACCATCAGCACCGCGATCTCGCCGAGGGTGTCCAGGGCACGGAAGTCCACGATGATCGCGTTGACGACGTTCTGGCCGCCGGTCTCCCCCACCCGGCGGAGGTAGTCGCCGGCCGGGCCCGGGTTCTGGCGTCCCTGCTGGGCGGTGAGGGCGAAACCGGCGACGAACGCCCCGACCAGGAGGGCCAGCGAGGCGCGCGCCCAGCGCCCCAGCCGGCTCCGGGACCCGGGGGTGAAGCGGGCCGGCATGCGGCGCAGCACCAGCACCACCACGACCAGGGTGAGGGACTCCACCAGGAACTGGGTGAGCGCGAGGTCGGGCGCCCCCTGGACGACGAACAGGCCGGCCACGGCGTAGCCGACGGCGCCGGTGACCAGGACGGCGGCCAGCCGGTGCTTGATCACGGCGGCGCCGAAGGCGGCGATCAGCACGGTGAGCGCCAGCGGCAGTTCGGCCGGGGTCCACCAGGCCCGCACCTGGCCCAGCGGGGGCATGGTGTGCAGCACGGCGATCGACGGCAGCACCACGGCGGTGATCAGCACGGCCGTCAGGTAGAGCGGCAGGGAGCCGACCTGGGTGCGGCGGGTGAAGACCACCGCGCCGTGGTGCAGGGCGACCATGAGGCGCCGGTAGCACCACTCGGCGTCGGGCAGCCGGGGGAGCCGGCCCAGCAGCCGGGAGAAGGGCCGGCGGGCGGCGTGCAGCGCGAGGCCCAGCACCACGATGAGCAGCGCCAGCCACAGGGGGGCGGTCCAGCCGTGCCAGAGCGCCGCGTGGAAGGGCTTGCCGGAGGGCTCGGGGTAGAGGTCGGCGTACGGCGCGGTCAGCGCGTCGACCGCCGGGTAGGCGAGGCCGGCGGCCAGGCCGAGCACGGCGAGCACGGCGGCGGGGGCGAGGAAGGCCGGGTGGGACGGGCGCGCGGGCCGCGGGGGGCGGTCGTCGCGCTTGGTCCCCGCCTCGGTCCCCGCCTCGGTCCTCGCCTTGGTCCCCGCCTTGGTCCTCGCCTTGGTCCCGAACCCGCCCTGGAGGAACCGCGCGGTGTAGGTGACGGTCAGCACCGAGCCCAGGCACAGGGCGGCCGCCGCCCAGGCCGTGCCGGTGACCTCGCCGTGCAGCAGGGCCTCCAGGGCGCCGTCCTGGGCGATCCAGCCCACGGTGGGCGGCAGTTTGGCCATCGACGCGCCGGCCAGCACCGCCACCGCGGTGACCACGGGCAGCGTCCTGGCCAGTCCGGACAGTTTCCGCAGGTCCCGGGTGCCGGTCTGGTGGTCGACGACGCCGACGACCATGAAGAGCGCGCCCTTGAAGAGGGCGTGGGACAGCAGCAGCACCGCCCCGGCGAGGGCGGCGGTGCGGGTGCCCATGCCGAACAGGGCGATCATCATGCCGAGTTCGCTGACGGTGCCGTAGGCCAGCAGCCGTTTCATGTCGGTCTCGCGCAGCGCCCGCCAGGCCCCGACGACCAGGGTGTACAGCCCGACCGTCAGCACCAGCGGCCGCCAGGGGGCGGTCTCGGCGAAGCCGGGGGCCAGCCGGGCGACCAGGTACACGCCGGCCTTCACCATGGTGGCGGCGTGCAGGTAGGCGCTGACCGAGGTGGGCGCGGCCATCGCGGCGGGCAGCCAGGCGTGCAACGGGAACTGGGCCGACTTGGCGAACGCGCCCACCAGGATCAGCACCAGGGCGCTGGTGACCAGGGGGCCGGGTTCCGGCAGGTCGGCGAGGATCGCGGAGATCCGGTAGGTGCCGGCGGCCTGGCCCAGCATCACCAGGCCCAGCAGCATGGCCAGTCCGGCGGCGACGGTGGTGAGGAGCGCCTGCTCGGCGGCCCGCCGCCGGTCGCCGCCCTCGCGCCGTCCGGCGATCAGCAGGAAGGAGGCGACGCTGGTGAGTTCCCAGAAGACGTAGAGCAGCAGCAGGTGGTCGGCGAGGACCAGCCCCAGCATCACCGCCGCGAAGCCGAGCAGCAGGCCGGCCTCCCGGCCGTGGCCGGTGTCGTGGTAGTACGCGCCGTAGGTCATCACGCAGACGCCGACGCCGGTGACGACCAGGGCCATCAGCAGCGCCAGCGGGTCCAGGCGGAACGCGATCTCCAGGCCGAGCGTCGGCGCCCAGGCGTAGGTCTCGGTGTACGTCCCGCCGTCCAGGACGGACGCCGTCCGGGTCAGCAGCCAGACCAGGGAGGCGGCGAGCACCACGGCGGCGACGGCCCACACCCCGCGGCCGATGCGGCGGGCGGCCGCGGGCAGGGCGGCGGCGCACGCGAGCTGCGAGAGCACGACGACGAGCACGCGACCTCCGGGCGCTGGGCGGTGAGCCTCCGGTTCCCTGTTCGCTCCACCCTTAACGCCCTGATCGGCCGCCGCCCGCCGCGCTGCCCTACATGGCCTAGCGTCCGCCCCCGCAGGACGGGCCGTCCACGGCGGCCAGCAGCCCGGTGGCGTCCACGGCGCGCGCCTCGGTGGCCGGCACGGTGCAGGCGTAGGCGCCGGCGACCGCGCCGTACCGTCCGCACCGCTCGGCCGGTTCGCCGCGCAGCATGCCGTACAGGTAGCCGGCGGCGAAGGCGTCGCCCGCGCCGTTGGAGTCGACGACCGGCCCGGGCGGGGCGGCGGGCGGGATACGGGTGAGGGTTCCGTCGACGAGCTGCAGCGCCCCCTCGGCACCGGCGGTGACGACCACGGCCCGGGCGCGGCCCTCGTGGGCGATCCGGCGCATCACCGGCTCCGGGTCCGCGGGGAGCGCGGCGGCCGACAGGAAGACGACGTCGGCGGCGAGCGCGTACGGCAGGTGGTGCCCGGCCTCGCCGTCCCAGTCGTGGAGGTCGGTGGAGACGGTGACGCCCGCCTCCAGGAGCACGGGCAGGGCCTGTTCGCAGGGGCCGGTGATGGAGACGTGGGCGTGGCGGCACCTGGACGCCAGGGCGGCGACGGTCTCCTCGGGGTAGTGGCCGCCGCCGCGGCCGCCGTCGTAGAGGGAGGCGCGGCGGCCGTCGGGGCCGACCAGGTTCACGGCCCGCCGGGTGCCGTCCGGGGCGTGCGGCGCGGTCAGCGGGATGCCGTGGTCGCGGTGGAAGGCCCGCACCAGGTCGCCCTCCGGGTCGTCGCCCACCACGTCGAGGTGGTGGACCCGCAGGCCGAGCCTGCCGAGGCCCAGGGCCACGAAGTCGCCGGTGTGCCCGGCCCTGGCCTGCACCCCGTCCACCAGCCGGCTGTCCGCGTCCGGGAGGGGCAGTTCGGGCACGTACACGATGGTGTCCACGCCCGCGCCGCCGAGGACCAGTACGTCGAAGTCGTCGTCCGTTCGCTGCATCCGCCCATCCTGGCGTGACCTGCCGGGTCGTTGGGCAGGAACCCCCTACCGGCCCGGGGGCCGGACGGGAAGGAAGCGGAGGAAGCGGGACATGAGCGTCGTGGCGTGGGTGGTACTGGGGCTTGTCGCCGGGGCGGTGGCCAAGGTGCTGATGCCGGGCCGGGATCCGGGCGGGCTGATCGGCACCACCCTGATCGGGGTGGTCGGCGCGTTCCTGGGCGGCTGGCTGTCCGCGCGGTTCTTCGACCGGCCCGTGGACCAGGACTTCTACGACCCGGCGACCTGGGTGTCCGCGATCGGCGGCGCGCTGGTCCTGCTGATCGCCTACCGGGTCCTCTTCGGCCACTCCCGCGAGCGCGGCTGACCGGCCCTGCCGGGCGGCGGCCGGGAGCGGGCGGGGACCCGTCCGGGCCGCGGCGGGGAGCGGGCGGGGGGACCCGTCCGGGTGGCGGCCGGCCCGATCGGGGCAACCCGGGTCGGCGGACGGCCCGTGACGGGGTGAGGGTTGCGGAGGGCACGAGCGGCCCGTCCGCGCTCCGTCCCCAGGGGGCGCCGGGCCACCCGAGCAGGAAGCGAGCACGCCGCCATGACCGCGTACGGATTCCACGTCTCGCACGAGCAGTTCTCCCCCGCCGAGGCGCTGCAGCTGCTCCGGGCGGCCCAGGACGCCGGCTTCGCGACGGGCATGTGCTCCGACCACTTCGCGCCGTGGTCCTCCCGGCAGGGCCACTCGGGGCACGCCTGGGCCTGGCTGGGCTCCGCCCTGGCCTCGACCGAGCTGCCGATGGGCGTGGTCACCGCACCCGGGCAGCGGTACCACCCCGCCGTGCTGGCCCAGGCGGCGGCCACGCTCGCGCAGATGCACCCGGGGCGGCTGTGGGTCGCGCTCGGCACGGGGCAGGCGCTCAACGAGCACATCACCGGGGACCGCTGGCCCTCCAAGGAGGAGCGCACCCGCCGCCTGGAGGAGTGCGTGGACGTGATGCGGGCGCTGTTCGCCGGCCAGGAGGTCTCGCACGACGGTCTGGTCCGGGTGGACCGGGCGCGGCTGTGGTCGCTGCCGGAGCGCCCGCCGATCCTGCTGGGCGCGGCCGTCACCCCCGCCACGGCGCGGCGGGTCGCCGCCTGGGCGGACGGCCTGGTCACCGTCAACCAGCCGGGCGACGCGCACCGGGACACCCTCGCCGCCTACCGTGACGCCGGCGGCCGCGGCCCCGCCGTCCTGCAGGCGCACCTGTCGTGGGCGCCGACCGGTCAGGAGGCGCTGGACGCCGCGTACGACCAGTGGCGGGAGGCCGCCCTCGGCAGCGACGTCGGCTGGGAGATCCCGCTGCCCGAGCACTTCGAGCAGGCCGCGGCCGGGACGGAGCCGCACCGCCTGGAGGGCCCCGTCCTCGTCTCCGCCGACCTCGGCCGCCACGCCGCCTGGCTGGCGCGGCAGGGCTCCCACGGGTTCGACGAGGTGATGCTGCACCAGGTGGCCAAGGACCACCAGCTGCGGTTCGTGGAGACCTTCGGCGCCGAGGTGCTGCCGGAGCTGAACGCGTGACCGCCCCGCCGCGGGGGGAAGGAGCCGACGGCGGGGCGGCCGGCGGGTGGCCGCCCATCGGGTCGCTCGCCTTCCTCTCGGACTGCCACACCGCCGCCCTGATCGGCCCGGACGCCGCCGTGGAGTGGCTGTGCGCGCCCCGCTTCGACGGGCCGTCGGTCTTCGCCCGGCTGCTGGACCGGCGGATCGGCGGCGCCTGGGAGCTCCTGGTCGACGGGGCGCCGCCGCCCGAGCAGCGGTACCGCGACGCCACCCTGCTGGTCGAGAGCCGCTGGTCCGCGCCGGGCGGCACGCTCCTCGGCGAGGACTTCCTCGCCGTCCACGACCCCCCGGCGGCGGACGAGGCCGGCGGCGTCGCCTCGCGCGGTGTCCTGGTGCGCCTGCTGCGCTGCGCCGAGGGGCGGGTGACGGTCCGGCACCGGGTCGACGCCCGGCCCGACCACGCGCGCGCCCGGCCGCGCTGGTCGCCGACCGGCGAGCGGGGCGCCCTGCGGGAGGCCGTGGCGGGGCTGTGGCTGGGGGCCGTCGACGACCGCGGGGGCGCGCCCGCCCTCCGGGGCGCGGAGGACGGGCCGGTGACCGTGGAGACCACCCTCGCCGAGGGCGGGTCGTTCGCCGTCGTCCTCGGTTACGACGGCGCGCCGCACGGGCCGCTGACCATGGACCTGGTCCACCGGATGCGGGACGAGACGCTGCACGCCTGGCGGGCCTGGGACGCGCGCAACCGGTACGACGGCTTCGGCGCGGCGCAGGTCCGGCGCAGCGCGCTGGTCCTGCGTGGGCTGATGACCGCGGAGACCGGGGCGCTGCTCGCGGCCGCCACGACCTCGCTGCCGGAGTGGATCGGCGGGGAACGCAACTGGGACTACCGGTTCCTGTGGCACCGTGACGCCGCCCTGGTCGTCCTGGTGCTGATGCGGCTGGGACACCGGGCGGAGGCGAGCCGGTACCTGCGCGTGCTCCTGGCGCACAGCGTCCGGGAGGCCGGAGCGCTGCATCCGATGCTCGACCTCGACGGGCGGGCCGAGGGCGAGGAGACCGTCCTGGACCACCTGGGCGGGTACCGGGATTCACGGCCCGTCCGGGTCGGCAACAGCGCCTTCGCCCAGCACCAGCTCGACGTCTACGGGCAGGTGCTGGACGCGGCGTTCGTCCACCAGCAGGCCGCGCTCGGCACCGAGGAGGAGCTGACCGCCGAGGAACTGAGCGCCGCCTACGCCGTCGTCGACGAGGCGGCGCGGCGCTGGCGGGAGCCGGACGAGGGGATCTGGGAGGTGCGCCGGGGCAGGCGGCACTGGACCATCTCCAAGGTGTACGCCTGGGTCTGCTTCGACCGCGGCCTGCGGCTGGCGGAGCTGACCGGCGACGACCGGCCCGACCTGGACCACTGGCGGCGGCAGCGCGACGAGGTCCGCGAGGAGGTCCTCGCCCGCGGCTGGAACGCGTCGGTGGGCGCCTTCACCCGGACCTACGACTCCACGGACCTCGACGCCTCCCTCCTGTCCCTGTCCCTGCTCGGCTTCCTGGACGGCACCGACCCCCGGATGGTGTCGACCATCGACCGCGTCGACCGGGAGCTGGGCGAGGGGGGCTGGCTGGTCCACCGCTACGACCCGGCCGCCACCGACGACGGCGTCGGCGGACCCGAGGGCGGCTTCCTGCTCTGCTCCTTCGCCATGGTCTCGGCGCTGGTGCTGGCCGGCCGGGCCGACGAGGCACGCCGCCGGTACGAGGAACTCTGCGCCCGCGCGGGACGGTTCGGGCTCTTCTCCGAGGAGATGACGGCGGACGGCCTCATGCTGGGCAACTACCCGCAGGCCTTCACCCACCTGGCGCAGATCGACGCGGCGGTGAACCTGGACGCCGCCGACGACGAGGAGGCCCTGCGCGCCTGGGCGGAGCGCACCGCCTGAGCGGCGAGCGCCCCGCTCGGGCGGTGCGCTTCCCGCTCAGAGGACGCCCTCGCGCGCGTGCGTCCGGTCGTCCGTCCGGTAGGTGGCCAGCGCCCAGATGATGAAGACGTCCAGGGCGATCAGCAGCACCGACCAGACCGGCGCGTAGGGCAGGAACACGAACTGCTCGATCAGGCTCAGCACGGCCAGCACCAGACCGGCCACCCGCGCCCATTCCTTGCCGCTCAGCAGCCCGGCGCCGGTGACGAGCAGGAGCACGCCGATGACCAGGTGGACGACGCCCCAGCCGGTGAGGGTGAACTCGAAGACGTAGGAGCCGATCCGGCCGTACACGTCGTCCCCGGCGATCGCGGCGATGCCCTGCAGCACCGTCACCGCGCCGGAGACGCCGAGCAGCACGCCCGCGAACGTGGTGCCGCCCGCCGCCAGCAGCTGCTTCTTCCCGGAGCCCGCCTGCCCGCTCATGCGCGGTCCTTCCGCCGTGGGGTCTGGTCCCTACGAGCGTGCGCCGGAGGCGGGTGCCCGGCACGCGGTGGCAGGCGGACGGGCTAACGGTGCGCGGGTCCGGTGCATCGGCCCTCACTCACCTCTCACACATCTGCTTTGGTTAGGCTAACCTAAGCACGCCGCACAGGGCATCAGTCCTGGGCAGTCGCCTACTTCTTGGGCTTTTCATACCCTTCGCCCCATCAGGAGCATTCCTCAGCCATGTCCCCCTACAGAGCCGACCGCGCCCCGCGTCCCCACAGCCGTCTCGGCAGGATCGCCGCCGCCACCGCCGGAGCCGCGCTCACCATCGGCGCGCTGACCTCCCCGGCGCTCGGCGCGGGCCAGGGCGGCGAGGCCGCCGGCCTGTCGACGCGGACGACCGCCGACGCCGCCCCCGCGGTGTCGCTGGGGTCCGACTCCGTAGCGGCGGGCGCGCAGGTCTCGTTCACGGCGACGGGGCTCCCCGCCGGGGCGACGCTCAACGTCAAGCTGGACAAGGTCACGCTGCTCACCCCGGAGCCCTTCACCGTCGGCGCGGACGGCTCCGCCGCCGGCCGCGTGACCGTCCCCGAGGGCACCACGGCGGGCGCGCACACGCTGTACTTCCTGGTGCCCGGACAGCCCGGCATACCGGTCGCGGTGACCGTCCGGGTCCCAGCGGCCGAACTCCTGGCCTCCTCCGTGCAGGCCGGCGGCTCCGTGCCGTTCCGCGTCTCGGGCTTCCCGGCCAACGCGGCGCTGAACATCAAGCTCGACGACGCGGCCCTCCTCACCTCGAAGCCCTTCACCACCGACGCGAACGGCGCGTTCTCCGGCAGCATCGCCATCCCCGCGGACACCGCGGCGGGCGACCACTCGCTGCGGTTCCTGGCCGCCGACACCAGCGTGAAGAGCTCCCCCTTCAAGGTCACCGCCAAGCCCGCGCCCGCGGGGCCGAAGGCGGTCGTCACCGCGGGTTCCTCGGTCGCGGCCGGCGGCAAGGTGTCGTTCACGCTCTCCGGTTTCGTCAAGGGCCAGAACATCACCGTCAAGCTGGACGACGGCGCCATCCTGAAGCAGTGGGAGAACGCGGTCCGCGCCGACGGCACCTTCTCCGGCACGGTCACCGTGCCCAAGGACACCGCCAAGGGCGCCCACTGGCTGCGCATCCTGGCCCCCGACCCGTCCACCAGCCTGCGCGCCGACTTCACGGTGACCTCCGGCGGCGGCTCCGGCTCGGGCGGCTCGACAGGCGGGTCCACCGGCGGCTCGACGGGCGGCTCGACGGGCGGGTCCACCGGCGGCTCGACCGGCGGGTCAACGGGCGGGTCCACCGGCGGCACCAGCAGCGGCGCCTCCGCGTCCATCACGGCCGGCTCCAGCGTCACGGCGGGCGGCAAGGTCTCCTTCCGCGTCACCGGCTTCCCGGCCGGTGAGCGCCTGACCGTGAAGCTGGACGACTCCGAGATCATCGGCCAGTGGACGATCGGCGCCGACGGCTCCTACTCCGGCAGCGTCACCGTCCCCGAGGGCACCACCAAGGGCGCCCACTGGCTGCGCTTCCTGGCCCCCAACCCGTCCACCAGCCTGCGCGCCGACTTCACCGTCACCGACGGCGCCGACCCGGCCTCCGCCGCCACCGGCGGCTCGGGCGCGGGCGGCGCGGGCGGCACGGGCGAGGTGCCCGCCGCGACCGGCTCCCCCGCCTCGGCCTCCAACTCCGCGGGCGCCACGGCGAAGATCACCGCCAGCGAGGTCCAGCCGGGCGGCACGATCCACTTCAAGGTGACCAAGTTCCCGAAGAACGAGACCGTCACCGTCAAGCTGGACGACGACGGCATCCTCGGCCAGTGGAAGACCGACGCCGAGGGCTCCTACGAGGGCGACATCGAGGTCCCCGCCGACACCCCGGCCGGCGAGCACTGGTTCCGCTTCCTCGCGCCCAACCCGCCCACCAGCCTGAAGGTCGACTTCACCGTGGTGGCCGCCGGACAGAGCACCCCGGCCGCGACCGACTCCACCGCCGCCCCGCAGGCCGAGACCCTCGACGGCGCCCCGGCCGCCACCACGACGGCCGCCTCCCCCGTCTCCTACGCCACCATCGGCTGGTCCACGGCCGGCGGCGTGGTCGGCGGTGCGGCGGGCGCCGCGGCCGCCAGTTACCTGGTGCTGCGCCGCTCCCGTCCGAAGGCGGACCCGGCCGGCACCGGCACCCCCGCCGCCGGCTGACCCTCACCACTTCCCCGTCCCCCCGTTTTTTCGATCTCGTAGCGCGCACGCGCCTTCCTCACAAGGAGATTGACCCTTCATGAGCTCGACCCGTCACCTGCGCCTGACCGTTGCCGTCGCCGTCGCCGCGGCCGCCGGCCTCACGCTGACCGCTCCCGCCGCCGCCCACCCGCACCAGCCGGAGCCGGCGACGATGGAGAGCACCACCCCGGTGTGGAAGGGCCTGTACCAGACCGCCTATTCGGAGCGGAACGACGTCCTGTGGGCGACCGCCTCCACCGGCCGCCCGCCGGTCACCCAGACCGCGCTGCTCAAGCTGGACCCCGACACCCTCGAGGTCCTCGGCAGCTTCACCCCGCCGGTGGTCAACGAGACGACCGGCGCCCGTGAGGCCGTCTACGGCATCGACGTGGACGACGAGAACAACACCGTCTGGGTCACCAACACCCGCGACAACGGCGTGGCCGTCTACAGCCAGCGGACCGGCGAGCACCTCGCCTTCCTGCCGAACGTGGGCCACGCCCGTGAGGTCGTCGTCGACGAGAAGCGCGACCTGGCCTGGGCCACCTCGTACAACACCGGCGAGATCGTCGCGTTCGACACGGACACCTTCGAGGAGAAGAAGCGCATCGCCGTCGAGGGCGCCGGCCTCATGGGCGTCGCCCTGGACGAGCGGACGGGCAAGGTCTACGCGACCGACCTCAACAACCCGCGCATCGTGCAGTTCTCGCCGTACAAGGACGAGGCCGTCAAGTTCCACCCGGCCGGCGCCGGCGCGATCGGAATCTCGCTCTCCCGCAACGGCCGCACCGCCTACACCACGAACCAGACCGACGGCACCGTCTCCGTCGTCAACCTGAGCACCGGCACCCTCAAGGCCACCATCCCGACGGGCGCCGGCGCGCTCTCCGTGGCCACCGACGAGCGGACCGGCAAGCTGGTCGTCGCCAACCGCGTCGCCGCCACCGTCTCGGTCGTCGACCCGTGGACCGGCGCCGTGCAGGACCTGGTCACGCAGAAGAACCCCAACCACGTCACCATCGTGGACGACACCGCCTACGTGCTCGACAAGTCGGGCGCCGGCGCCGAGGGCCTCGACCTCGGCTACCGGATCGACCTGGGTCACTGACCCTGCCCCTTCCCCCGGGGGGTCACCCACAGGTCACCCGACGACGGAGCCCCGCAGCCGCCCCCTCCCCCGGGCTGCGGGGCTCCGCCCTTCCGGCAGGACGCCCGCCCCGTACGGCTCAGCCGTCGCACCGGGCCAGCAGGAGGGCGATGTCGTCGTGCCGGGGCCCGTCGGCGTGCGCGTGCCGCAGCACGTCGTCCGCCATCAGGTCGAGGTCGGCGGGATCGGCGTCGGAGAGCTTGCGCGCCAGTCTCTCGATGCTGACGTCGAGCGGTTCCTCGGACTGCTCGACCAGGCCGTCGGTGTACAGGGCGAGCACCGCTCCGGGCTCGAGGCCGACGGTCCGTGTCCGGTAGGTCTGGTCACCCTCCACCCCGAGCAGCAGGTCCGGCGGCAGGGCGACCGCCTCGGTGTGCCCGTCGGGATGGCGCAGGAGGGGCGGGACGTGTCCCGCGTTGGCCATGGCCACCTCACCCGCGCGCAGGTCGACATGGGCGTACGCGCAGCTGGTGAAGCGCTCGGCCTCCAGGTTGACCAGCAGGAGGTTGGCGCGCCGCATCACCTCGTCCGGGGGCGCGCCGGCGGTGGCGCGGACCGCCGTGCGCACCTGCCCCATCAGCGCCGCGGCCTCCGTGTCGTGCCCCTGGACGTCTCCGACGGTGACGGCGGCCTCCCGGCCGTCGCCCCAGCGGATCACGTCGTAGAAGTCCCCGCCGATGCCCGAACCCCGGGTGGTGGGCAGGTACCGCGCGGCGAAGGTGAGACCGGAGACCCGGGGCAGCCGGCGGGGGAGCAGGGCGGACTGCAGTTCCAGGGCGAGCCGGTGCTCGGTGTCGGAGATCATGGTCCGGTCGAGCGCGAGCGCGACGAGCCCCGCCAGCGCGAGCAGCATGCTCCGTTCCGCCCGGGTGAACAGGTGCGGCTCGGCGTAGCCGAGGACCAGACACCCCATGGCCCGCGCGTGGGAGACCAGCGGCATCACGGCCCAGGCCGCCATCCCGTCGCGCACCTGCCGGGACCGGGGCGCCTCCCGGAGGAGTTCCTCGGCCGAGGAGTAGAAGCGCGGCAGGAGGTCGTCGAGGACCCGCGCCGCGGGTTCGTCGGCGGTCACCGACAGGCCCTCCAGGTGCCGGCTTCCGGCCTCGTTCACGCCCATCGTGTCGAGGACGTCGACCCGGCCCTCGAAGACCCGGGCGAGGACGAAGGCGCTCGGCCCCAGGGCGGGGACCACCTGTTCGCGCACCAGCCGGACGACGTCCCCGGCCGAGGCCGCCGCGGCGAGGCGGGCAGAGACGTGCGTCAGATGGTAGATGTCGGCCGGTTCCGCCCGGGAGAACTCGCCCGGGTTCCGGTCCGGGAGCAGGGCCGGGGCATCGGGCACGTCCTCGTCCATGATCCGGATGGCGACCCCCGCCTCGTGGGCGAAGAGCTGGAAACCCAGCCGGCGCCCCGAGGGCGTGCTCGCGTTGAAGCCGGTGGCGCGGCGGGTGAGCACCGCGGCGCGGTACTGGGCCTCGAAGACGGGGTCCAGCAGCCAAGGGACGAGGGCCTGGGGGCGGTGCCCGAGTGCCGCGTAGGAGTCGACCTCCAGCATCCGTTCGGCGGCCGGGTTGAGGTAGGCGACCCGGCCGTCCCGGTCGAGGGCGCAGAAGCCCGCCGGAACCCGTTCCAGGACGTCGTACGCGGCCTGGGCGGCCTCCCGGTCCGCCTTCTCCCGCTGGAGCGGGAGAACCCGGTGGGGCACGTCGACGCGCAGCGGTCCGGCGCCGGACGCCCGCCGCTCGTCGAGGACGCGCGCGAGGGCGCGCGCGGCGGACCGCAGCGACCCCAGCTCCGCCGGGGTCAGTCGCGCCTCTCGCGTGATCGGCAGCAGCACCGAGAGCACTCCCCAGGCCTCCTGGCCCACCACGGGGACGGCGGCCAGCATCACCTCGTACGGCAGGACCAGACCGAGCGCCGGATAGCGCCGGGCCATCTCCTGCTGGTCGGGCAGCCAGACCAGCTCCCTGCGGCGCCAGGCGTCCGCCACCGGGGCGGGATCGTCCATCGATACCTTCAGCCACGGGTCGGCGAGGGTGCTCGTCCCACCGGAGACGACGGACAGCCGCAGCAGGTTCTCCTCCGGGGACGCGAGGAAGACGGTGCCCATCGAGGCGGCGGTGTCCCGCATCACCGTCGCCAGAGGACGCCCCAGCGCGTCCATGTCTCTCGCCGCGGAGGGCCCCATCTCGGCGTCGGTCATCCCTGTCCTCCGGCAGTCACCGGAACCGGCGGAGGGACGGGCGTCACCTTCGGTACGCCTTCGCCCCATTCAACCGATTGGTTCACATATAACCGTACCAGTGGTCACCCCCTCTCCCCCGCCCGCACGGGGCACGGGGCACGGAGGAATCCGACATGCCTGCCGATCCCGCCCGGCATACGGTGGTTCCGGACCGGTCCGTACGAGCCGCCCGGGACGGGGTGGCGTCACGGAGGGCTGAGGAAGCCGCACCCGGGAAGCGCCTACCAGGAAAGCGAGCACCCGCCTGTGAGCACCGACTACGCCAGTGAGTTCGCCGGACGCGCCGCCCTGGTCACCGGCGCGGCCTCCGGCATCGGGCTCGCCATCGCCCGCCGCCTCGCCGAGGGCGGCGCCAAGGTGGTCATCGCCGACTACAACACCGACGGCGCCGAGCGCGCCGCGGCGGACCTCCGCACGGCGGGCCTCGACGCCTCCCCCGTCACGGTGGACGTCTCCGACCCCGCCTCCGTCGAGGCCGCGGTCCGGTTCACCGTCGACACCTACGGCGGCCTCCACCTGGGCGTCAACAACGCCGGCATCGGCGGCGAGAGCGCCCCCACCGGCGAGCAGACGCTCGAGAACTGGGACCGCGTGGTGCGGGTCAACCTGGACGGCGTCTTCTTCTCGATGCGGTACGAGATCCAGGAGATGGAGCGCTCCGGCACGGGCGGCTCCATCGTCAACGTCGCCTCCATCCTCGGCTCCGTGGCCTTCAGCGGCTCCTCCGCGTACGTCGCCGCCAAGCACGGCGTGCTGGGCCTGACCAAGTGCGCCGCCGTGGAGTACGCCCCCAAGGACATCCGGATCAACTCCGTCGGCCCCGGCTTCATCGAGACGCCGCTGCTGGCGAACATGGACACGGCGACCCGGGACGCCCTGGTGGGGCTTCACCCGATCGGACGCCTGGGCCGGAGCGAGGAGGTCGCGGAGGTCACGGCGTTCCTGCTGTCCGACCGGGCCTCGTTCGTCACGGGCAGCTACCACCTGGTCGACGGCGGCTACACCTCCCTCTGAACGATCCGCCGCCTCGGGGTACCCGGGTCTCTCCCCCTCCACGGAAGGAGGCCGTTTCCCATGAAGGCACTCCAGTACCGCACCATCGGCTCCGCACCCGAGGTGGTGCCGGTCGCCGACCCCGAGCCCGGACCGGGCGAGGTCCTGCTCAAGGTGGCCGCCGCCGGCGTCTGCCACTCCGACATCGCCGTGATGGAGTGGCCCGCCGAACAGTTCCCCTACCGACTGCCCTTGACCCTCGGGCACGAGGGCGTCGGCACGGTCGCCGCCCTGGGCGCCGGCGTCACCGGCCTCTCCGAGGGCGACCTGGTCGCCGTGTACGGGCCGTGGGGCTGCGGGCTGTGCGCCAAGTGCGCGGAGGGCAAGGAGAACTACTGCCTGGTGGCCCGGGAGCGGGGCATCAACCCGCCCGGCCTGGGCGAGCCGGGCTCGATGGCCGAGTACATGATCGTCGACTCGCCGCGCCACCTGGTGCCGATCGACGGCCTCGACCCCGCCGAGGTGGTGCCGCTGACCGACGCCGGCCTCACGCCGTACCACGCGATCAAGCGCTCGCTGCACAAGCTGGTGCCCGGCTCCACCGCGGTGGTGATCGGCAGCGGCGGCCTCGGCCACGTCGCCATCCAGCTGCTGCGCGTGCTGACCCCGGCGCGGGTGGTCGTGATGGACGTCAGCGAGGAGAAGCTGGAGCTGGCGCGCGCGGTCGGCGCGGACGAGACGGTGCTGTCGGACGCCGACGCCGCCGCCAAGGTCCGCGAGCTCACCGACGGGCTGGGCGCCCAGGTGGTGCTGGACTTCGTGGGCGCGGAGCCCACCGTGCGGACCGCGGCCGCCTCGGTCGGCATCGAGGGCGACATCACCATCGTGGGCATCGCCGGGGCGGGGCTGCCGGTCGGCTTCGGCCTGCTGCCGTTCGAGGTGTCGGTCGCCGCGCCCTACTGGGGCAGCCGCGGCGAGCTGATCGAGGTGTTCGACCTGGCCCGCTCCGGGGCGATCTCCGTCCACACCGAGAAGTTCTCGCTGGACGAGGCCCCCGAGGCGTACGCCCGCCTCCACGACGGCCGGGTCAACGGCCGCGCGGTCGTGCTGCCGCACGGCTGACCGGAGCGGCCGGCCGGAGCCGTCCCGGACACGCCCGTAGGGCCGCCCTCCTCGCCGGAGGGCGGCCCCGCGGTCCGTCCCGGCGGGCCGGGAGCGGGATCAGACCTTGGCCGCCGCCCCGCCCTCGGCGCCCGCGGCGTTCTCGCCTTCGGGGTGCTCCGGCTGGAGGTCCACGCTGTCGCGGAGCTTGGTGGAGGTGAGGAAGAAGGTGGCGACCACGCCGACGACCGCGACCGCCGCGGCGACCAGGAAGATCTGGCCGGTGGCCTCGCCGTAGGCCGCCCGGACGATCTCCTGGACCGGCGCCGGCATGCCCGCGATGTCCAGGTTGCCGCCCGCCGCGGCGCCGCCGCCCGAGGTGTCCACGCCCATCCTCCGCAGCCCGTCCGCGATCTTGGTGGCGACGCTGTTGGCGAGGATCGCGCCGAGCACGGAGACGCCGATGGTGCCGCCCAGCGAACGGAAAAAGGTGATCGAGGCGCTGGCCGCGCCGAGCTCGGAGAGCGGCACGGTGTTCTGCAGCACCAGGACCAGGTTCTGCATCGACATGCCGACGCCCACGCCGATGAGGAACATGCCGGCGAAGACGTACCACATCGACGTCGTGTGGTCGATGCCCGCCAGGCTCAGGAAGCCGAGGGTGAGGACGACGGTGCCGGTCACGATGTACGGCTTGACCTTGCCGCTCTTCGAGACCAGCTTGCCCGCGATCGTCGAGGAGAGCAGCACGCCCAGCATCAGCGGGACGGTCATCAGGCCGGCCTTCGTCGGCGAGTAGCCGCGGCCGATCTGGAAGTACTGGCCGAGGAAGACCGCACCGCCGAACATGGCCACGCCGACGGCCAGGCTGGCGACGATGGCCAGCGCCGGGTCACGGCGCTTGATGACCCGCAGCGGCACGACCGGGTCGGAGACCCGCGACTCCACGAGCAGGGCGAGGCCCAGCAGCACCACCGTGGCGCCGACCATGGCGCCGGACTCCCAGGAGATCCACGCGAACTCGTTGTCCACGAAGGTGACCCACAGCAGCAGCACGCTGACGCCGACGGCGATCAGCGCCGCGCCCAGGTAGTCCACCTTCGGCTTCGGGCCGGTACGCGTGACCGCGGGGAGCACCAGGGTGCGGGAGAGGATCACGAACGCCAGGGCGGTGAAGGGCAGCGCGAAGAAGAAGCACCAGCGCCAGCCGAGCCAGGAGGCGTCGGCGATGGCGCCGCCGAGCAGCGGGCCGCCGACCGTGGCGACGGCCATCACCGCGCCCAGGTAGCCGTTGTAGCGGCCTCGCTCCTTGGGGCTGATCATCGCGGCGATGATCACCTGCACCAGGATCTGCAGCGCGCCCATGCCGAGGCCCTGCAGGGCCCGGAAGCCGATCAGGGTGCCGGTGTTCTCCGAGAGGCCGGCGCCGAGCGACGACACGAAGAAGAGCACGATGGCGATCTGCAGCAGCACCTTCTTGTCGAAGAGGTCCGCCAGCTTGCCCCAGATCGGTGTGGAGGCCGTCGAGGTCAGCAGCATCGCGGTGATCACCCAGGTGTACTGCGACTGCGTGCCCTCCAGCGCGCCGATGATCTGCGGCAGCGCCACGGAGACGATCGTGCCGCTGATCATCGTGACGAACAGCAGCAGGAGAAGGCCGCTCATGGCCTTCAGGACGGCCCGGTGCTCCATCCGCGGTACGGGGGCCGCACCCGGTGGAGTGACATCGGTGGCGTCGGCGACGGGCGCGCTCAAGAAGGACCTCCGGAGAAGGTGGAAAAACGGGGGAAACAGGAAGAAGGCATGCCCTCGGAGCGAGGGAGAAGGGGATGACCTCCACCATACATGCGCACTGTGCAATTTTGCGCACTGAGCATTTTTCTTGCCCGGGCCTTACCATGGCCTCCGATGGACACCACCGACCCCACCGCCGCCACCCCGGACGCTCAGCCGGGTCTGCGCGAGCGCAAGAAGGCCGCCACCCGTGAGGCGGTGCACCGCGCCGCGCTGCGCCTGACGGTCGAGCACGGCCTCGACCACGTGACCGTCGAGGCCGTCGCCGACGAGGCCGGAGTGTCCCGCCGGACCTTCTCCAACTACTTCGCCACCAAGGAGGACGCCGTCCTGTGGGGCGAGGAGCAGCAGGTCGCCGCCCTGCTGCGCGCGGTCCGCGACCGCCCCGCCGGGGAGACGCCCTGGACGGCCCTGCGCGCCGCCCTGCACGCCACCATCGCCGGCGTCGGGCCCGGCCCCGACCGCGTCGACCGCGAGACGGTCACCCGCACCCGGCTGGCCCTGCGCCACCCCTCGCTGCTGGGCCGTCAACTCGCCACCCACGCACGGCTGGAGCAGGACATGGCCGCCGTACTCGCCGACCGCGGCCTCGCCCCGCTCCGCGCCCGGGTCCTGGCCGCCGCCTTCCTCGCCTCCCTGCGCACCGCCATGCGCGCCTGGGTGGAGACCGAGCACCCCGGCGAACCGCTCGACCTCATCGACGAGGTCATGGACCTCATGGCCCGCCCCTTCGAGGAGGACCCCCGCGCCTAGGTACCGAGGCGCGTGACCGCGTACGCCTCCGCACGCGGCCGCGGTGGCTGACGCGCCGTCAATCGACGCCCCGGCAAACCCTTCCGGCCCGGCGCGTCACGGCAATTCATGTCTCGGTCACCCCGGCACCCTCACCGTGTCATCGCCGGGGAGCAGCCTTCCGGATGTCCCAGCCCGACCTCCGAGGAGGCACCATGGCCGACCTGCATCCGTCCCGCAGACACCTCCTGGGCTACGGCACCGCCGGCGCCGCCGCCCTGATGCTCGGCACCGGACTCTGGAGCACGGACACCGCCTGGTCCGCTGCCGCCGTCCCCGACGACCCCTTCACCCTCGGCGTCGCCTCGGGCGACCCCCGCCCGGACGGCGTCGTGCTGTGGACCCGCCTGGCCCCGGACCCGTTCGCCGTCGACGGCCAGGGCGGCATGCCGCCGACGCCCGTCCGCGTCCAGTACGAGGTCGCCGCCGACCGCCGCTTCCGCCGGGTGGTGCGCCGCGGCAGCGTCGTCGCCACGCCGGAGCTCACGCACTCCGTCCACCCCGAGGTCTCCGGCCTGTTCCCGGACCGCGTCTACTACTACCGGTTCCGTGCCGCCGGGCACATCTCCCCCGTCGGCCGCACCCGCACCACCCCGCCGGCCGAGGCCAAGCCGGCGGACCTGAAGTTCGCCTTCGCCTCCTGCCAGGCCTGGCAGGACGGCTACTACACCGCCTACGACCACATGGCCGAGGAGGACCTCGACCTGGTCGTGCACCTCGGCGACTACCTCTACGAGTCGGGCGTGCGCGGCAACCGGCGCGGCGTCACCACCGACCCCCGGTTCCACGGCGAGACCTTCGACCTGGCCCGCTACCGCCTCCAGTACGGCCTCTACAAGTCCGAGGAGCCGCTGAAGAAGGCCCACGCCCGCTTCCCCTGGGTCGTCACCTTCGACGACCACGAGGTGGAGAACAACTGGGCCCGCGACCTCTCCCAGGCCGACACCGAGCCGGACCAGGACCCCGCCGTCTTCCGGGCCCGCCGCGCCGCCGCGTTCCAGGCCCTGTACGAGCACCAGCCGCTGCGCCACACCCAGATGCCGCAGGGCCCGGACATGCGGGCCTACCGCCGCATCCCGTACGGCCGTCTCGCCGACCTCACCATGCTGGACACCCGCCAGTACCGCGACGACCAGCCCGACGGCGACGGCGAGTCCGCCACCAGCACCGCGCGCTTCGACCCGAACCGCACCATCCTCGGCGCCCGCCAGCGCGACTGGGTGCTCCGGAACTTCTCCCGCTCCCCCGCCCAGTGGCAGATCCTCGGCAACCAGGCCCCCATGGGCCAGACCGACAAGGACCCCGGTCCGGCCGAGCTGGTCTGGCTGGACCCCTGGGACGGTTACGTCGCCGACCGCAACCGGCTCCTCGCCGAGGCGGACCGGCGCGGCGTGCGCAACCTGGTCGTCGTCACCGGGGACCGGCACCAGAACTACGCCTGGGACCTCAAGCGGGACTACCAGGACCCCGAATCCCCCACCGTCGGCGCGGAGTTCGTCGGCACCTCGATCACCAGCGGCGGCGACGGCGCCGACATGAACGCCGACGGCGAGAAGTTCCTCGCCGCCAACCCGCACATGAGGTTCTTCAACGCCCAGCGCGGCTACGCCCGCGTCCGCGTCGACCACCGCCGCTGGACCACCGACTTCCGCGTCGTCCCCTACGTCCAGCGCCCCGGCGCCCCGGTCACCACCCGCGCCACGGCGGTGGTCGAGGACCGGGTTCCGGGGGTCCGGATGTGAGGTGACCGCCCCGGGCGCCGGGGGGAGCGCCCGGGCGCGGCCCGGGCCCTCCTCCCCGGACGTCCGGTGGCGGCCTCTTCCGGTGGCACCGGTTCCGACCTAGAATCGGCGGTCGCATCGCGTGCCGGCCGCCGTCCGGGCGGGGCATGGAGGTGCCGGGATATGCCCGTGGAGGCATACCTTGTCCGTCTCGTTCAACCACACCATCGTCCACGCCCGGGACAACCGGGAGTCCGCCCGCTTCTTCGCGGAGCTGCTGGACCTGGAGATCACCGCCGAATGGGGGCCGTTCGTCGCGGTCGCCCTCGACAACGGCGTCACCCTGGACTTCGCCACCGTCCCCGAGGACCACATCGCCACCCAGCACTACGCCTTCCTCGTCTCCGAGGAGGAGTTCGACGCCGCCTACGCCCGGCTCCGGGCCGAGGGCGTCCAGCACTGGGCCGACCCGCGGCAGACCCTGCCCGGCGAGATCAACCACAACGACGGGGGCCGGGGCGTCTACTTCCTCGACCCGTCCGGGCACGCCATGGAGCTGATCACCGTGCCGTACGGCGGCTGGGGGGAGTCCGGCCCCGTCACGTGACCGGCGTCCGCACGGCCACCCGCTCCGGCGGCGGCAGCGACGGCGCGGCAGGGTGACAGCGGCGCGGCGAGGTGACAGCGGCGCGGCCCGGCCCGGCCCGGCCCGGTGGGGTCTCCCCCGGACCGGGCCGCCGCCTGCCGCGCACGCAAGGCCCGGATCAGCCGGGCGAGCGCGGGCCGGCGAGCCGGGGGGTCCGGTTCCGGCCCCAGTCGGCCAGCGGCTCCAGCGCCCGGTTGAGGCGCACCCCGTCCTCGGTGAGCGAGTACTCGACGCGTGGCGGCACCTCGTCGTAGGAGACGCGGCGCACCACGCCGTCCGCCTCCATCTCGCGCAGGTGCGAGGCCAGCACCTTCTCGGTGATGCCGGGAAGCAGTCGGCGCAGTTCGCCGAAGCGGCGGCAGGGCCGCTCGTGCAGCGCCCAGAGGATCAGCACCTTCCACCTGCCGCCGATCACCTCCATGGCGGTGTCGATCCCGCAGACGTGTCCGTCCGGTGTGACCGGACGGTTCGACGTGGTCATCCCACCCCTTCCGACGTGCTCGCTCACCCCGGGGTAACCACCCACTCGGAAGTGCGTACTTGATCACCCCGCGGCCTGCGGCCAGCCTAATCGTCATGACACAGGACACCGCCGGGAAAACCGCGCTCTCCCTTCTGGGCCTCGGATCGATGGGCTCCGCCCTGGCCCGCAGCTGGCTCGCCGCCGGGTACCGGCTCACCGTCTGGAACCGCACCCCCGCCCGCGCCGAGGCGCTCGCCGCCCGAGGGGCCACGGTCGCGGGCGACGCCGCCGAGGCGGTCGCGGCCAACACCCTGGTCGTCGTCTGCCTGCTGGACGACGACACGGTCGGCGAGACGCTGGCCGACGTGGACCTGACCGGCCGCGACGTGGTCAACCTGACCACCGGCACGCCCGCACAGGCCCGCGCCCGCGCCGAGTGGGCCCTGGCCCGCGGCGCCCGGTACCTGGACGGCGGCATCATGGCCGTTCCGCCGATGATCGGTGTCCCGGAGGCCGGCGGCCACGTCCTCTACAGCGGCTCGCGCGAGGTGTTCGAGGCGCACCGCCGCACCCTGGCCGTTCCGGCCGGCACCGTCCACGTCGGCGAGGACGCGGGCTTCGCGGCCCTCCACGACGTGGCCCTGCTCAGCGCCATGTACGGCATGTTCGCCGGCATCGCGCACGCCTTCGCCCTCGTCCGCGAGGAGAGCGTCGACCCCGCGGCGTTCGCGCCGATGCTCGTCGACTGGCTGGTCGCCATGGCCCCGGCGGCCCACGAGACCGCCGGCCACCTGGCGTCCGGTGACTACCGCGAGGGCGTCGTCTCCCCGCTCGCCATGCAGGTCGCCGGGACGCAGACCCTGCTGAGCACCGCGGAGCAGCAGGGCGTCAGCCCGGAACTGCTCGCCCCCTACTTCGGGTTGATGCGCCGCCGCCTGGAGCGGGGCAGCGGGGACGAGGGCCTGAGCGGGGTGGTCGACCTGCTGCGGCGCTGAGCCCCGGCACGGCGCCCGGCCACCTACGAGGGCCGCGCGGAGGCACCGCGCGGCGCCCCTGGCCGGCAAGGTGGCTCCAGCGCTGTGCCCGGCCGACGAGTGTCAGCGGTGCATGGCGAGGTTGCCGAAGAGTCCTGCCACCAGGAAACCGGCTCCGAAGATCAAGAAGCTGACGGCAGTCATGAGGAGCAGCTGGGTGCGGCTCGCGGTGGGCTGCATAGGGTGCTGCTCGTGGCCGGTGCGGGCGGTGGCTTCGTGAGACTCGTGTCCGGACGCGCCGGTGTGAGGCCCGTGTACCGTGCCGGTGTGCTGGGGTGCGCTGTGCGAGTCCGGCCGGTGGTGCTGATGCCCGGTGAGCGCGGCGCCGGCGAGGGCAATCGCGGCGGCTTGGGGGACGGGGGCGTCGCCGTGGCGGACGGTCATCATGCCGTGCTTGAGGCCGTGGTCGACGAGCCACCAGTTCATCGGCAGCGCGACGAGGAAGCCGGCGCACAGGGAGATCGACATGACGAACCAGAAGCGGGCACCGGTGGGGTGCATGGCGGCCATGTCATGGGTCATCCACGGCACCATGACGGCGGTCATGCCGCCCATGACCGCGTTCATGGACAGCAGCTCGGAGGCGAAGGTTCGCTTCAGGGACTCCCGGTAGGTGCCGAACATGCTCTTCATGAAGAGGGCCTGGAAGACAGTCCAGCCGAACAGGAAGCCGAAGGCGTACTCGCACAGGACATCGGCCCACATGGGGATCCCGATCGCGGAGGTGACCACGGCCGCGGCCAGGATGCCGACGCCGTCGCCGGCGACGCAGTGCATGGTGGAGCCGACGACCTGCCGCCACTTCGCCGCGACGTACTGCTCGTGGGTGCCCGGAAGCGGCTCGCGGCAGCTCAGCACGTACAGCAGGGCTCCGAACAGACCGCTGAACGCGGTGATGATCACGAAGCCTCACTTCATGACCGTGGCCTCGGGCGTCGTACGGATGTCGACGGCCACGTACACGACGGCGATCGCGACCTGGAGCAACCACAGCAGCATCACACCGTCGAGCAGCATGCGGCCTCCCAGCGCCGGCGAACCAGCGCAACCTCCTCAGGACCGGAACGCATTCGACTCCAGCACACGACCCACCCGGCGTCCATTCCAGCGCACCCGCCTAGACGAGTGAGGTGTTCCTGTCGGATCAGATGGCTGACCACAGGAAGACGCCCGCGATGCCCTGATGCAGGATGACGAACCGCTGGAGGAGTGGGCTCGCCGGCGCGATGCACGCCAGGCCGCCTCGAAGGGCAGACGCCGCGCGGTGCCGCTCGGTGACGGCCCGCACCGCGGGGCCCACGTAGACCCCGACTTGGCCGCCGCGAAGACCCTGTTCTGTCCGCCGCCGCCCGTACAGGAGAAGCCCGCCCAGTGGGACCGGCCCGCCATGGGCGAGGGGCGCGGCCGGCACCGGAAGCCGTCCTCTGCTGAGGTTCGGGACCAGTAGGTGCGAGGTCTGTCCCGGCCTCGCACCCTTCGCTCATCTCGAAGCCGCCTCTCTCGGCCGCAGCACCCGCCCCTCTGACGCGGGTCGCTCCGCGTTACGGTCGAAACGACCTGCACGGCGCCGTCCCGGCATCCGAGCCATCGCACCGAGGAGACCGACCGTTGGACACCGCCCCCCTGCCCACCGACGGAGACCTGTTCTGGCAGGAGCGCCGGACCTGCTTCCTGACCACCCTCCGCCCCGACGGCTCCCCCCACACCACCCCGGTCGGCGTCACCTACGACCCCGAGACGCGGATCGCCCGCGTCATCACCGACGGCTACAACAAGAAGGTCCGCAACGTCCGTGCCGCCCTGGCTGCAGGGGTCGAAGCCCGCGTCAACGTCAGTCAGGCCGAAGGCCGACGGTGGTCCACCCTCGAAGGCACCGCCGTCATCAAGGACGACCCCGCCGCCGTCGCCGACGCCGAGCGCCGCTACACCGAGCGGTACAAGACCCCGCGCGTGAACCCCAACCGGGTCGTCATCGAGATCACCATCACCCGCGCACTGGGACCCATCAAACCCTCCGGCTGGTAGGGATGACTCGGCTACCGAGCGATCCCTGATCCGTACAGCGGTGGGCCGATGTGCTCAGGTCGCATGAGGCCGTCACACCACCAACAGCTCGCGTCCCGCGCGGTGATCCGTAGGAAACTGCCTAGTCGCGCGGGTCGAGCCGCATGGTGGTGGAGCGGGCGGACTCGCCCAGGATGGCCTCCAGGGAGGCCGGGTAGCCCTCGTACTTGGCGTAGTACGCCGCGTCCACCCGCTCGTTGACCGCCGGGTCGGCGTCGACGACGGTGACGTCCTTCTCGACGCCGCCGGCGCGGACGCGGCCCTGGTGGCGGGCCCGGGTGCCCCGGTACCAGCGGGACGCGGGGCCGTAGACCGACCGGACGTACAGGTCGTCGGCGTCCCGCACCACCCAGATCGTGCGCCAGTCGCTCAGCCCCCCGTCCTCGGCGACGGAGGCGATCTCCAGTTCCTCCGCCTCGCCGATCCCCGTGAGTTCGGTGCTGGTCCACGTGGTCATCACTTCTCGGCTCCTCGCTGGGGTCGGTGCGCGCCTTCCTCCCAGCGGACCGCCCGGCCGGAGCCCCCGCCACCCGTGGGCGTCCGGACGGGCCAACGGCGCGCACCGTCCGGACGCCTCGGGGTGCCGGCGACGACCCGTCAGCAGATCGGGACGCCCGGCAGCTGTGCCGAGGGATGGTCGATGTAGATGTTGGAGACGAAGCCGTTCTGGTCGCGGAGCTTGCTCCACCAGTTGTTGGTGTAGCCCTCGGCGTTGACCGTGTCGCCCTGCTTCTGGCAGACCACCCACACCGAGGTCGGGCCGCCCAGCGTGGCGACCACCGGCGCGCTCAGCCGCGCGTCGGCGCGGACGTTGACGCCGCTGCCCCAGGTGCGGAAGGCGGCGCCGCCGCTGCCGCCGCAGCCGTTGTCGCTGGTCAGGTAGGCCTGGTGGTAGGAACCGGGGTAGGAGAGCCCGGCGCCGTTGATGACGATGTTCTGGCCGGTGCCGTTGTAGAGCTGCTCGTAGTGGATGTGGGCGCCGGAGGAGTTGCCGGTGGAGCCGGTGGTGCCGATCTGCTGGCCCTGGCTCACGTAGGCGCCGCTCGGGACCGAGTAGGCGGCGAGGTGGAAGTAGTAGGTGCGCCAGCCGCCGCCGTGGTCGATGACGATGTAGTTGCCGGCGCCGCTCGCCTGGGAGTGGCGGGTGGCGGTGCCGGCCGCGGAGGCGAGGACCGGGGCGCCGGCGGTGGCGCCGCCGTCCGCGCGGACGAAGTCGAGGGCACGGCGCACCTCGGCCGAGTGGTGGCTGTACGTCCAGCGCTGGCCGCACGGGAACGGCGCCTTGAAGTTGGGGGCGGCGGCGATCACGGCCGTCTCGGCCGGCGCCGCCTGCGCGGGGGCCGCGGACAGGCCGGTCAGGGACAGCAGGGCGACGAAGAGCAGTGCGGGCAGACGTCTGAGCAGGGACAAGGAGTCCTCCTCGCTGGGGGGAACGACGCTCGACGCCCGGAACGTAGGGCCGCCGCCCCGCCCGCCACAAGAGTGCCTTCCGGCCTTCCGGCCACCTCCCGCAACCGGAGCGGCCGCCCTCCGGCACCGGCCGGGGGCGGCGCCGGTGTCCGCGTATAAGGCGCCCTTTGACGTGGCCAAAATCTTTCGGTTACTGTCACCGCCCAAGTGGACACTTCTGGTGGACAAGCGACCGGAAGAGCGAGACGTACGGACGTACGGAGTGAGGACGGTGGCCCCATGGCGGCCTCGGAGACCGGCGGTGCGCTGAGCCGTCGCAGACTGCTGGGCCTTTCCGCGGCCGGAGCCGGTGTGCTCGCGGCCTCCGGGCTGCTCGGGGCGTGCGCGCCGCAGGCCGCCGACCAGGACGGCAAGGGTGGGGCACGGGGCGCGGACGGGCCGGTCGGCGAGCTGACCTTCGCCCTCCCCTCCTCCATCTCCTCGCTGGACGTCGGCCGCGAGTCCGGCGTGCTGAACTACCTGGTGGCGACCCTGGTCCAGGAGTCCCTGCTCTCGGTGACCCCGGCCGGCGCGCTCGAGCCCGGCCTGGCCACCTCCTGGAAGCAGCCGGACGCCACCACGTACGTGTTCACGCTCCGCCGCGGCGTGGTCTTCAGCGACGGCACGCCGTTCACGGCCGCCGACGTGGTCGCCTCCGTCGAGGAGATCCGCGCCCCGGAGAACGCCTCGGTGCTCGCCTACGCCTTCGCCGGCGTGAAGTCCGTCGAGGCCACCGGTTCCCACGAGGTCACCGTCCGGCTCAAGGCCGCGGACGGCGCCTTCCTGTGGAGCGTCGCCCCGGGCTGCCTGCCGGTCGGCAGCGAGAAGTTCCTGCGCGCCAACCGCGGGCGGATCGGCACCGAGAAGACCCTGCTGCTGGGCACCGGCGCCTACCGGATCACCGAGTTCGCCGCCGACAGTCACGTGCTGCTGGAGGCCAACCCGCGCTGGTGGGGCGAGAAGCCCGCGGTGTCCGAGCTGAAGCTGACCTTCGTCCCGGACGCCGGCACCCGCCTGGTCGCCATGAAGTCCGGCTCGGTGGACGGCGCGCTCGCGCTCGCCTCCGACGAGACCAAGGGCTGGGACTCGGCCGCCGAGGTCGCCTACACCGCGGACCGCTCCGTGGTCTCGCTGGCCTTCGACACCTCCAAAGCGCCCTGGAACGACCCGCACGTGCGCCGCGCCGTCGCGCACGCCGCCGACCGCGAGGGCATGGTCGAGGGCATCCTGCAGGGCAGGGCAGAGGTCGCCGACGCCCTGGTCTCCCCCGCCATGTGGGGCGATCTGATGCCGGCCGACGAGGTCGAGGCCGCCTACTCCCGGATCCCGGCGTACCCGTTCGACCTGGACAAGGCCCGTGCGGAGCTCGCCCTCTCAGGGCACGCGGACGGGTTCACCGCCGAGCTGCACTACCCGGCGAGCGGCCCCCAGGTCGGCAAGGCCGCGCTGGCGCTGGCCGACTCGCTGAAGAAGCTCGGCATCACCCTGAAGGTCAAGGAGATCACCCTCGAGGCCTGGGTGAACGAACTCGGCTCCGGCAAGCAGCCGCTGCAGTTCCTCTGGTACTTCCCGGTGACCGGCGACCCGGCGGAGCTGGCCGACGCCTACCTCAACGCCGCCGCCACGGCCACCAACATCGCCCACTACGACGAGCCGGCCGTCAACGAGGCGCTGGACGCCGCCAGGACGGACACCGACCCGGCGAGCCGCGGCCGGAAGCTGATGACCGCGGTCACCACCGCCGCCGAGGACCTGCCGTACCTGCCGCTGTGGTGGGCGCGGACCGCGACGGCGCTCTCCCGGGACATCGTCCTCCAGGAGCCCGGACCGTTCGCCTTCGTCGGCCCCTGGGCGACCCGGATCCGCAAGGCCGCCTGAGCGGCCCGCGGTTCCTCCCCCTGACCGGTGGGCGGGGACGACGGCCCCCGCGCCGTCCCCGCCCACCCGCACGTTCCCTCCAGACACGGACTCCCGCATGCACAGCCCCGACACTCCCCCGTCCCCGCAGCGCCCCGCGGCCGCCGCCGTCCGGCGGGTCCGGGAAGCCATGCTGCGGCTGGTCCACCCCGCCGAGGCCCGCGTCAGCCCGGACGGCACCACGGTGGCGGTCACCGCCGCCGCCCCGGACCACACCGGCATCGTGCTCGCCCCGGTGACCGGCCACGGCGCCGCGGACCCGTCGCCTGCGGACCGGGCCGCGGGCCACGGCACCACCACCTGGCGGCACACCCCGCGCTGGCTGCCCGACTCCCGCACCCTGCTGCACGTCGCGCACCCCGAGGACGCGGACCATCATCCGCATCTGGCCCTGCTCGACACGGTCACCGGTGAGGCCCGCACCCTGCTCCGCGCCCCCGGCGAGGTCGAGGACCTGCTGCTCGCCGACGACGGCGCGCAGGCCCTGCTGCTCACCGCGGACGACGGCGCGGAGCGGGACGGGATGAGCCTCGGCCTGCCCGTGCGGCTGGGCCCCGCCCCGGACCCGGAGCGGTTCGCGCCCGGCCTCGGGCGCCGCCGGCTGCACCTGGTGGACCTCGCGACCGGCGCCGCCCGCGAGGTCGGCCCCGAGGGGCTCACCGTCTGGAACGCGGCCTGGCGCGGCGGGAACGTCGCGGTGGCCACCGTCTCCGAGGAGACCCTGCCCGCCGGCTACTACGGGGCCCGCTTCGCCGCCCTGGACCTCACCACCCGCACCGCGCGCACCCTGCACCTGCCCGAGGGCCAGCTCACCGCGCCCGCGATCGACGCGGAGGGCCGGCGCGCCGCCGTGGTCGAAGGCATCTCCATCGTGGCCGGACGCCCGCTGCTGATCGACCTGGCCACCGGCGCCGTCACCCGCCCCGCCGGCCTGGAGGACCTGACCTGGCTGCGGTTCGCCGAGCCGGCCCACGGTCCCGGTCCCGGTCAGGTGCAGGGGCAGGGGCAGAGGCAGGAGCAGGGGCATCAGCCGGAGCGCGGGCACGGGTCCGAGCAGCCCGGGCCCGGGCCGGCCGGATCCCGCTCCGCCGCCGCGGTGGGCGGACCGGGCCTGTGGCACGCCGGCTGGGACGGCTTCGGCTCCCGCGTCGGCCGCGTCACCGACCGCGGCGAGCCCCTGACCGGCTGGCACGGCCCGGTGACCCTCACCGGCCCCGGCTTCGCCCCCGCGCTCTCGCTGAGCGCCGACGGCCGCACCGCCGCCACCGTGCTGGACGCCCCCGGCCGCCCCGCCGAGGCCGTGGTCGCCGCCACCGAGGGCCCCGACGCCTGGAACTGGCGTCCGGTGACCTCCCTCAACGCGGGCCTGCGGGTCGACGGCTTCCGCACCTCCACGACCACCTGGACCTCCGCCGACGGCACCCCCGTCCACGGCCTGCTGCTGGACGCCCCGCACGCCCCCGCCGGCCCGCTCCCCCTCGCCGTGCTGCTGCACGGCGGCCCGTCCTGGCTCTGGACCCGCGCCCACACCCCCGGCGACGTGCTGGGCCTCGCCCCGGCGCTCGCCGCCGCCGGATACCGGGTGCTGCTGCCCAATCCGCGCGGCAGCAGCGGGCGCGGGCTGGACTTCGCCCGCGCGGTGGTCGGCGACGTCGGCGGCGGCGACCTGGAGGACGTGCTCTCGGGCGTGCGCCACCTGGTCGACGCCGGCCTCGCCGACCCGGACCGGACGGCGGTGCTGGGCCACAGCTACGGCGGCCATCTGGCCGCGCTGGCCGCCGGCCGCACCGGCCTGTTCCGCGCCGCCGTGGTGGTCTCCGCGCCCGCCGACTGGGTCAGCTTCCGGGACACCAGCAACATCGGCGGCGGCTACGACGACACGTACGGCATCCGGCCGCAGGCCCGCACACGCTCCGCGGTCGCCGCCGAGGGCGGCCCCGGCACGCCCACGCTGATCGTCCACGGTGCCGAGGACCGGGTCACCCCGGTCGGCCAGGCCCACCAGCTGTACCGCTCGCTGAGCCGCGCGGGACGGGCCCCGGTCGAGCTCTACGTGTACCCGGAGGAGGGCCACGAGTTCACCGGCCCCGACCGGGTCCTGGACGCCGTGGGCCGCGTCGAGGCCTGGCTGGCCGAACACCTGCGGGGCGGTGCCCCGGCCGACGGCGGGTCCGGCGACGCACCCGGCGGACCCCAGACACCCAAGGGAGGCGAGAGATGACCGCGGGATACGTCCTGCGCCGGCTCGGCGGCACGCTGGTGCTGCTCCTCGTGCTGTCGGTGGCGGTGTTCGCGCTGCTCCAGGCGGCGCCCGGCGACCCGGCGCGCACCCTCCTGGGCCCGCGCAACGCCACCCCCGACGCGCTGGCCGCCGTACGCGCCCGGCACCACCTCGACCAGCCGTTCGCGGTGCAGTACCTGCGCTGGGCCGGCGACGCGCTCCGGCTGGACCTGGGCACCTCGATCCGCACCGGGGCGTCCGTGGCCGCCACCATCGGCGGACGGCTCGCGCTCACCGGGCAACTGGTGGGACTCGGCCTGGCGATCGCGCTGCTGCTGGGCGTGCCCGGCGGGGTCCTCGCCGCGCTGCGCCGCTACCGGGCGACCGACCGGGCGGTGCAGACCGCCTCGCTGGTCGCGCTCTCCACCCCGGCGTTCGCGGGCGGGCTGGTGCTGATCTACGTCTTCTCGCTGATGCTCGGCTGGTTCCCGGCGTACGGGCCCGGCGAGGGCGGCGAGCGGCTGCTCCACCTGGTGCTGCCCTCGGTGGCGCTGGCGCTGGGCGTCACCGCGGTGCTGCTGAAGCTGACCCGGGCCGCGGTGATCCGGGAACTCGACAAGGACCACGTGGTGTTCGCGCGGGCCCGCGGGGTCCCCGAGCGGCGGATCCTGGTCCACTACGTGCTGCGCGGCGCGCTGGTCCCGGTGCTCACCGGCGTCGGGCTGGTCGTCGCCTACCTGCTGGCCGGCACGGTGATGGTGGAACAGGTCTTCGCCCTGCCCGGTCTCGGCTCGCTGCTGGTGGACTCGGTGACCTACCGGGACGTCCCGCTGGTGCAGGCGGAGGCGCTGCTGATCGCGGTGCTGGTCTGCCTGGCCGGCCTGCTCACCGACCTCGCCCAGCCGCTGGTCGACCCCCGCCTGCGTCCGGTGGCCGCCACGCCCCGCCGCACCGGGTCTCCGTCCGGCGGCTCCTCCCTCCGGGAGACCGGGGAGCCCCGATGACCGCGCCCGCCTCCGTGACCGCCCGGCCGCGCCGGATCCGTCCGCTGACCGCGCTGAGCGCCCTGGTGGCCGTGCTGCTGCTGGCGGCCGCCGCGTTCGGCCAGACGCTGCTGCCGCACTGGGACGCCCAGGACATCACCGCCGGCGCCCGGATGCCCGGCGGCGGACACCTGCTCGGCACCGACGAACTGGGCCGCGACATCGCGCAGATGGTGATCGCCGGCGCCCGTTCCAC
The DNA here is from genome assembly GCF_053592575.1 of Streptomyces sp. NPDC002640. Classification (NCBI taxonomy): domain Bacteria; kingdom Bacillati; phylum Actinomycetota; class Actinomycetes; order Kitasatosporales; family Streptomycetaceae; genus Streptomyces; species Streptomyces sp. NPDC002640. Next base: position 54,012 of record NZ_JBSFVZ010000006.1, read on the forward strand.
GCTCACCGGCGCCGCACTGGTCGCCGTCGGCTCCATGCTGATCGGCAGCGTCCTGGGCCTGCTCGCCGGCTACCTCGGGGGCTGGACCGACGTCCTGGTCCGCCGCTGGGCCGACCTGCTGCTGGCGGTCCCCGCGCTGCTGGTCACCCTGGTGGTGGCCGGCATCGGCGGCGGTGGCTGGACCCTCGCGGTCTGCGCCCTGGTCGTGCTGACCTCACCGTCCGACATCCGCCTGGTGCGCACCGCGGTCCTGGAGCAGCGGCACCTGCCGTACGTGGAGGCCGCCGAGACACTGGGGCTGTCCCGGCGCACGGTGATGCTGCGGCACATCTGGCCGAACACCCTGCCGGTGGTCGTCGCCAACACGCTGCTCAACTTCGCGGGCGCCGTGGTCTCGCTGAGCTCGCTGTCCTTCCTGGGCCTCGGCGTCCCGCCGGGCGCGCCCGACTGGGGCCGGATGCTCTCCGAGAACCGCGACCTGCTGTGGACCAACCCGAGCGCCGCGCTCGCGCCCGCCGTTCTCATCGTCCTCTCGGCCGTCGTGCTCAACCTGCTCGGCGACCGTGTCCTGGAGGCCTTCTCCGAGCGAGGCAAGTCGTGACGACCACCACCGCATCCCTCACCGCGACGACCCCGCTGCTGGAGGTCGACGGCCTGTCCGTGGCCGCCGACGCGGGGGCGCGCGCCGTCGTCGTGGACGGCGTGTCGCTGACCGTGGCGCCCGGCGAGTGCGTCGGGGTGGTCGGCGAGTCCGGCAGCGGCAAGTCGCTGACCGTGCGGGCCGTAGCCGGTCTGCTCCCCGAGGGCCTGCGCGTCACCGGCGGCACGGTCCGCCTCGACGGCGAGGACGTCCTGGGCCTCGCCCCCCGCGCCCGGGCCGCGCTGCGCGGCCGCCGCATCGCCCTGCTGATGCAGGACCCGTTCGCCATGCTGCACCCCCAGCTCACCTGCGGCCGGCAGATCGCCGACGGGCTGCGCGGCTTCGACGGCCGCGGGCGTGCCGTCCGCGCGGCGCGGCGCGCCGAGGTGGAGCGCCGCCTCGCCGAGGTGGGACTCGACCCGTCGGTCGCCGACCGGCACCCGCACGAACTGTCCGGCGGCATGCTCCAGCGGGTGGCCACGGCCGCCGCGCTGGCCGGCGACCCGGAACTGCTGATCGCCGACGAGCCGACCACCGCCCTCGACACGGCCACCCAGGCCGCCGTCCTGGACCTGCTGGGCGGCCTGCGGCGCAGCCGCGGCATGGGGCTGATCCTGATCACCCACGACCTGCGGGTCGCCTTCTCCGCCTGCGACCGGGTGCACGTGCTGTACGCCGGGACGGTCGTCGAGCACGGCCCCTCCGCGGAGCTGCGGGCCGAACCCCGGCACCCGTACACGGCGGCCCTGCTGGCCTCCGAGCCGTCGGCCCAGGAGCGCCGCCCCCGCCTCGCCACCGTCCCGGGCTCCGTCCCGGCCCCCGGCGAGCGCGGTCCCGGCTGTCCCTTCGCCGAACGCTGCGCCTTCACGGCCCCGGCCTGCCGCACGACCCCGGTCTCCCTCGCGCCGGCCGGCGAGGACGCCGCGGCCCAGGGACGGGCCACCGCCTGCCTGCGGGCCGCCGAGCTCGGACGGCTCGACCCTCCCGCCGACGACGTCCCGGCCGGGGTCCGGCCGGAGGCGCAAGACGGGGGCGCCGGGCCCGACACCGCCGACGACGCCGCGCTGGTGGTCCGGGGGGTGGGCCGCCGGTTCGGGTCGGACGGCGGGGACCGGCAGGCGCTCGCGGACGTGTCGTTGACGGTGCCGCACGGCGAGGTGACGGCGCTGGTGGGGCGGTCCGGCTCCGGCAAGACCACGCTGGCGCGGATCGCCATCGGCCTGGAGTCCTACGACTTCGGCACCGTCCGCACCGGCCCGGTGGAACTCCCGCGCGGCCGCCGCCCGTCCACCGCGGACCGTCGCCGCCTGGCGGCGCACGCGCAGATCGTCTTCCAGGACCCCTACGCCTCGCTGAGCCCGCTCCGCACCGTCGGCGCCACCCTCCGCGAGGCCCTGGACGCCGCCCGGCGCGGCGGACGCGGCGGCGCCGAGACCGTGGAGTCGCTGCTGGCCCGGGTCGGCCTGCCCGAGCGGTACGCCGGCCGCCGGCCCGCCGCCCTCTCCGGCGGCGAGCGCCAGCGCGTCGCCGTGGCACGGGCACTGGCCGCTAGGCCGCGGCTGCTGATCTGCGACGAGGCGGTCGCCGCGCTGGACGTGTCGGTGCAGGCGCAACTGCTCAACCTGCTCGACGAGTTGCGCAGGGACCAGGGTTTCGCGGTGCTGTTCATCACCCACGACCTCGCCGTGGTGCGGCAGATCGCCGACCACGTGGCGGTGCTGCACGACGGCCGCCTCGTGGAAACCGGCCCGGCGGCACGGGTGTTGGACGCCCCCGAGCATCCCGAGACCCGGCGGCTGCTCGCCGCCGTCCCCGCCCCACGGTAAAGTCGGGCACCCCTGACCTGCACCTTGTCCTACGACCCTGACCTGCGACCCTGACCCGCGACGACGAAGGAGGCCGACGGTGACCGGGACGAGCACCCGGGCGGCGGTCCCGCGCCAGGCCGGCGACGTGCCGGAGTCCGCCGCGCCGACCGCGTCCGGCACCCGCGCCTCGCTCGCCGGGAACGTCAACCGGCGTCGCCTGGCACGGGGGTTGAGTCTGCGGGAGCTGTCCGCGGCGACCGGCGTCAGCAAGGCGTTGCTGTCGCAGATCGAACGCGCCGAGGCCAACCCCACGGTGGACGTCCTGGTGCGGGTCGCGGACGCGCTGGAGACCACCTGCGACGAGCTCCTGCGCCGCCCGCTGCTCCACCCGGAGATCGTCCGCGCCGCCGACCTTCCCGAGCCGCCGGACGAGACCTCGGTGCACCAGCTGTTCGCCGGCCACGAGCCGGGCCGGATCGAGCTGTACCGCACGCGCCTCCACCCGCACGCGCAGAGCCAGTTGAGCTCGCACGGCGCGGGCTCGGTGGAGTACGTGGTGGTCCTGGCCGGGGAGGTCACCCTCACGGTGGACGATCGCCGGTACCACCTCGGCACCGGCGACAGCGCCCGCTTCGACGGGCTGAGCAGCCACTTCTACACCACCGACGCGGCCCCCGCCGTCACCCTCACCATGGTCGGCCACCCGCGCCACTGACGGCACAGCACGGCGCCGCACGAGGGCACCGACCGGACAGCCACACCGACCGGACGGCCACACCGACCGGCCGGCAGTACCGCGTCGCGCGGCGCGCGGCTCACGGTCGTGCCAGCGCGCGGGCCCGGCGCCGGGCCCACAGCAGCAGCGCCGCCGCCACCGCCCAGCAGGCCAGGAGCCGGACCGGCCCGGGGCCCTGGGCGCCGCCCGCCGCGGCCGTGGCGGTCAGGACGCCGGCCACGGGTCCCGCCGCGTTCCACAGCAGGGCCAGCATCGGCCCCGCCCCGGCCAGGGCGGGGGATCCGTACAGCCGCGCGGCGGGCGTGGCGGGCCGGTAGGCGCCGACCAGACCGGCCGCGACGAGCACCGGCACCGCCCCCAGGAGCCACCCCGGTACCGGCCCGCCGCCCGTGGCCGCGGCGGCGAGGACGCCCACCGCCGTCAGCACCGCCACCGGCACCACCGCGTGGGCCACCGCGATCCGCTCGAACGGCCGGGGCGACCAGGCCGCCCGGCGCGGGTCGTCCCCGTCCAGCCGGGCCGGCTCCAGCAGCCGTGCCGCCGCGCCGTACGCGGCCAGGGCGGCCGCCACCGTCGCCAGCGGCCCGCGTCCGGCCGCCGCCACGGCGAGCAGCAGCAGGAGCAGCGCCGTACCGGTCCGCCGGGGCGCAACGGCCAGGGACACCGCGTCCCGCCAGACCACCAGCAGGCTCGGGGAGCCGGGCGCGGCGAGCCGCCCGGCCCACCGCGCGAGCCGTCCCCGGCCCCGGTCCCCGCGGGCGCGGGCCGTCGCCAGCCGCACCACCCGCGCGTCCGCGGCCAGGAGCCCGGCCAGCACCCCGTCGGCCGCCCGGGCCCGCGCGCGCAGGGTCTCGCCGGGGATGCCGCCCACGCACCGCAGCGCCGTCCACAGGGCCGCGGCGGTGGCCGCCGTCAGGAGCAGCGCCGCCACCGGCCAGCCCGGCGCCGTGCCGCCCGCGGCCGCCAGCACCGGCTGGGCCGCCCAGCCCCACGGCCCCGACCACAGCTCCGCCGTCTCCAGCCACCGCACCCGGTCACCCCCTCGCGCCGCCGCCACCGCCTGCGCCCCGCCCAGCAGCAGCGCGGCCACCGCCCAGGGCGTGACCCGGTGCACGGCGTCCGCCGCACGGCGGGAACGCTGCACCACCGCCGCCACGGAGACCGCCAGCAGCGCCAGGCACAGGGCGCAGCAGAGGCAGGCCGCGGCCAGCGGGCCCAGGTCGCCGAGCCCGGTCGCGGTCAGCAGCCCCGCCCCGACCAGGCCCAGCAGCAGCCCCGCGGTGGACCAGATCCCGGCGGACAGCCAGAACCAGGGCAGCAGGAAGGTCCGCCGCCGCACCGGAAGGGTCAGCAGCAGGTCGACCACGGGGGCGGGCGGGGTCACCGGTCCCCGCCACAGCGCGTCGCGGACGGTGGCCCACACGACGAGGGCGGCGGCCGTGGTCAGCCCGGCGGGCAGCACGGCCTCGGTGACGGCGGCGTGCACGGCGAACGGCCGCTGCCCGGACTCCGCGAGCAGCCCCGCCAGGAAGAGGCCGTACCAGCCCCCGAGCAGGACCACCGCCGTGTAGAGGCGGGAGACGAACCGCCGTCGCGCCTCGGCCCCGCGCCGGGCCCTCAGCCAGGCGCGCACCTCGGCCGTCCGGTCCGGGGCCCGCTCCGGACCGCCCGCCCGCTCCCCGTCCACCGGCGTCCTGGTACCGCTCGTACCGCTCGTACCACTGATGCCGCTCACTTCTCCGCCCCCGCCTCCGCCCCCGCCTCCGCGAGCACCCGCTCGGCGGGCCCGTCGGCGACCACCTCGCCGTCCCGCATCAGCACCACCCGGTGGGCGGCGCGGGCCAGCTCGTGGTGGTGGGTGGCGTAGAGGACGGCGGTGCCCCGGTCGCCCTCGGCGCGCACCAGGCCGGCGAGGCGGCGGCGCGCGCCGGGGTCGAGCCGCTGCTCGGGCTCGTCGAGCACCAGCAGGTCGCGGGGCCTGAGCAGGGCCGCGCCGAGCAGCAGGGACTGGAGCTGCCCGGAGGACAGCGCGCCGGGCAGCGACTCCCCGTGCGCGTCCAGCCGCATCTCGCGCAGCACGTCGTCGATCCGCTCCCGCGCCACCCCGTGGCCGACCGCCACCAGTTCCAGGTGCTGCCGCACGGTGAGGTCGGGGTACCAGCTCGGCGTGTCGGCGACGACGGCGACCCGGGCGCGGACCCGGGGGTCGTCCTCGGTCATCGGCGCCCCGTCGAGGAGAACCGTTCCGGCGTCCGGCCGGTCCCGCCCGGCGGCGATCCGCAGCAGGGTGGACTTGCCCGACCCGTTCGGCCCCATCAGCGCGACCCGTTCGCCGCGGGCGATCTCCAGCCGCACGGTCCGCAGCGCGACCCGCTCCCCGTAGCTCCGGCTCACTCCGTCGGCCGTCAGCAACGTCGTCGTCCCCACCCCGCCGTTCCTCCCCGGGCCCGTGCCCGCCACCGGCCCTTCCGCACGGTCATCAGACCACGAACGGCGTCCCCGGACCGGTGACGTACCTCATCCGGAAGCCGTCGGTAGACCCGCGGACGGTTCTTCTGTGCTACGGTCGCAGAAGTTGCAGTTTTGGTTCCCAGAGGCTTCGAGTGCTCTTCCGACCCTTTCGTCGACGAGCACTCTTTTTGTTTTCGGCAGTTTCACCGCTTGCCGGGGATCTCCGGACGGGAAATCATCGCAGCGACTCCGGTTCCACGCGGTGTGGATCCGGGCATGCCCAGAAGGAGATTCAATATGGCATCTGGCACCGTGAAGTGGTTCAACTCGGAAAAGGGTTTTGGCTTCATCGAGCAGGACGGCGGCGGCCCCGACGTCTTCGCCCACTACTCGAACATCGCCACCTCCGGCTTCCGTGAGCTTCAGGAGGGCCAGAAGGTGAACTTCGACGTCACGCAGGGCCAGAAGGGCCCGCAGGCCGAGAACATCGTTCCCGCCTGACGCTGACGCGTTCGACGGACCGGGGCCCGCACTACGCAGTGCGGGCCCCATTCCCGTGCGGTTCCTGCCGCGCGGACGCCCGGGCGGCGCCCCGCCGCCCCTTCCGGACGCACTCGGTACGGACATTCATCTCCCGTACACGTCCGGCTCATTCTTCCGGCGCAGCCGCCGCCTTCTCCGGCCGGCGCTGTTTCGCCCACCCACCGGCTCAAGTATTGCGAATACCCGCACGGCGCTCGCCCGCCCGGGGGATTCCTCGATACGTGTGCCGCATCGAGGAAGGTTCCGCCTTGAACCGCACCACCCGCTCCAACGGCTCGCGTCCCGACCGCCGCCCGTCCGACGGCTCGGGCTCCGGCTCGCGCGGCGGCCGGTACCGCTCGCAGGGCTCCGGGGCCGGCCGTCAGGGTGCCCCGTCCCGCAAGGGCGGCACGCGCCGCCCGGGCTCCCCGGCCCGTTCCAGCGAGTTCGCGCCGCCCGCCACCCTCACCCCGGCGCTGCCGGCCGTGGAGTCGTTCGACGCGCTGGACCTGCCGGCGGCGCTGCTGTCGGCGCTGACCGCGCAGGAGGTCACCGCGCCGTTCCCGATCCAGGCGGCCACGCTGCCGAACTCGCTGGCCGGGCGTGACGTCCTGGGCCGCGGCCGGACCGGCTCGGGCAAGACGCTGGCCTTCGGGCTGGCGCTGCTGGCCCGTCTGGCCGGGCAGCGCGCCGAGTCCAAGCAGCCGCTGGGCCTGGTCCTGGTGCCCACCCGTGAGCTGGCGCAGCAGGTCACCGACGCGCTCACCCCGTACGCCCAGGCGCTGCGCATGCGCATCGCCACGGTCGTCGGCGGCATGTCGATCGGCCGCCAGGCGGGCGCCCTGCGCGGCGGCGCCGAGGTCGTGGTGGCCACTCCGGGTCGGCTGAAGGACCTCATCGACCGGGGCGACGTGCGGCTGGACCGCGTGTCGATCACGGTGCTCGACGAGGCCGACCAGATGACCGACATGGGCTTCATGCCGCAGGTGACCGCGCTGCTGGACCAGGTGCGCCCGGACGGGCAGCGGATGCTGTTCTCGGCGACCCTGGACCGCAACGTGGACCTGCTGGTGCGCCGCTACCTGCACGACCCGGTGGTCCACTCGGTGGACCCGTCGGCGGGCGCGGTCACCACGATGGAGCACCACGTGCTGCACGTGCACGACGCGGACAAGCACGCCACGACCACGGAGATCGCCGCCCGCGACGGTCGCGTGATCATGTTCCTGGACACCAAGCACGCGGTGGACCGGCTCACCAAGCACCTGCTGTCGGTGGGCGTGCGCGCCTCGGCGCTGCACGGCGGCAAGTCCCAGCCGCAGCGCACCCGGACGCTGGCGCAGTTCAAGGACGGCCTGGTGAACGTGCTGGTCGCCACCAACGTGGCGGCGCGCGGCATCCACGTCGACAACCTGGACCTGGTCGTCAACGTGGACCCGCCGGCCGACCACAAGGACTACCTGCACCGCGGCGGCCGCACCGCCCGCGCCGGCGAGTCCGGCACGGTCGTCACCCTGGTGCTGCCCAGCCAGCGCCGTGAGATGGACCGGCTGATGGCGGACGCCGGCATCACGCCGCGGATCGCCAGGGTCCGCTCGGGCGAGGCGGAGCTGACCCGGATCACCGGCGCCCAGGCCCCGTCCGGCGTGCCGGTGGTCATCCAGGCCCCGGCCGCGGCGGCTCCCGCCGCGCGTTCCGCGGCCTCCCGCCGGGGCCGGCGCAGCCGTCCCGCGCAGGGTCGCCGCCGCACGCCGGGCGGCGGCTCCGCCCGCTGACCCGGCGCGACGGTCCCCGCTTCACCCGCACGACCGAGGCCCCCGTCCCGTTCTCACCGAACGGGACGGGGGCCTCGTGCGTCGCCCGAGGGGCGCGCGGGTCGGTCGCCGCCGTCCTCGTCCGTGGTGGACGGCTGCTCGTCGTCCTGGCGGGCGCGCTCCTCCTCGGGGTGGACGTCCCGCTCTCCGGTCACCTGCTCCAGCGGGCTGTCGGCCTGGTCGCGGTCCTGGGGGTCGGGCATGGGGGCCTCCTCGTGGTCGCCCGGACGTGTCACCCCGGCGAGTCACCCGCCGGGCGCGCGCCAACCCCTCAGGGCGCCAGGTTCGCCCCGCCGTCGCCGCGTCCGCCGGTGGCCCGGTGCGTCCCCGCGCCGCCGCGGCCGCGGGTCAGCAGCATGGCCAGGGCGATCATGCCGAGGCCCAGGAAGAGGTGGAGCCAGTTGTCGGCGTTGTTCAGCGGCACGAAGTTGGCGCTGCTGTGGTGGTCGACGACCAGCCCGTAGACCCACAGCACCAGGTAGACCAGGCCGCCGCCGATCAGGTAGGCGCGGGCGGCGGGCGCGGTCCGCGCCAGGGCCAGGCCGAGAACGCCGAGGAGCAGGTGCACGAGGTTGTGCAGGATCGACACCTGGAAGACGCCCAGGAGCTCGGCGCCCGACCCGTGCGAGGCGAACTGCAGGTCGCCGTAGTTCGTGGTGATGCCGGGCACAAAGCCCAGCAGCCCCACCAGGACGAACACCAGGCCCACCGCCTGGGCGGCCCGTTGCAGCGGGGTGCGGGCCCCGGCGGGGCGCGCGTCGTTCGTGGTCATCGTCGTACCACCTCCTCACGGCGGACTCCGTCCTTCGGCTCCCGCCTGTGCTGCGCCCGGTGCCCGGACCGGGCGGGGCCAGTCCGGCGCTCACCCACCCGGCGGAGCAGGGAGTTTTCCGGCCCGCCCCCAGGGCACTCGCCCGCCATGTCCAGCAACCCCTCTCCGCTCGCCGACCGCACCGCCGCGCTCCTGCTCAAGGGCTACACCTGGCTCCCCGGGCTGGTCCGGCAGTACGGGACCCCGCTGCGCACCCGGCTGGCGGGCCGCCCCACCGTGGCCCTGCGCGGCCCGGAGGCGGTCCGGTTCGTGTACGACGAGCGTCACGTGGTGCGCGGGCCCGCCCTGCCGGAGCCCGTGCTGAGCACGCTCTTCGGGAAGGGCGCCGTGCACACCCTGGACGGCGAGGCGCACCGGGTGCGCAAGGCGATGTTCCTGTCCCTGCTGACCGACCCGCGGCAGATCGCCGACCTCACCGAGCAGGTCGCCGACGCCTGGGAGCGGGCGGTGCCCGGCTGGGCCGCACGGGACGAGATCGTGCTGTTCGACGAGGCGGCCGTGGTCCTCGCCGAGGGCGTGTGCCGGTGGGCCGGGGTGCCGCTGAAGGACGACGAGGTCCGTCCCCTCGCCCGCGACCTGGTGGCCATGGTGGACGGCTTCGCCACCGCGGGTCCGCGGCACTGGCGGGCCCGGCGGGCCCGCGCGCGGCGCGAGTTCTGGGCGGCGGGCGTCGTCGAGGAGGTCCGCGACGACGCGCTGGCCCCGCCGGAGGGCTCGGCGCTCGAGGTGATCGCCCGGCACCGCGACGCGGACGGCCTGCCGCTGGAGCCGCGGGTCGCCGGCGTGGAACTGCTGAACGTGCTGCGCCCGACGGTCGCGGTGACCTGGTTCGTCGCCTTCGCCGGGCACCTGCTGCACCACCGGCCCGACGTGCGGGACCGGCTGTGGACGGACGACGCCGCCTACCTGGCGGCCTTCGTCCACGAGCTGCGCCGCTTCTACCCGTTCGCGCCGCTGATCGGGGGACAGGCCCCGGCGGGGGTGTCGTACGGCGGCGAGCGGATCCCGGAGGGCGGCATGGTGCTGCTCGACCTCTTCGGCCAGAACCACGACGAGGAGCTGTGGGGCGACCCGTACGTCTTCCGGCCGGAGCGGTTCCTGGAGCGGCCGGTGGAGCGCGACGAGCTGGTGCCGCAGGGCGGTGGCGACCCGGCGCACGGCCACCGCTGCCCCGGCGAGGCGATCACCATCGCGCTGCTGGAGGCGCTGACGCTGCGGCTGGCCCGGCTGGATCACCGGGTGCCCGACCAGGACCTGCGGATCTCCCTGCACCGGATGCCGGCCCGGCCCCGCAGCGGCATCCGCATCTCGGTGACCGGCACGTGACGAGGGGACGGGACGACGATGGCCAGGCCCAGGCGCTACGCCGTGGCGGCGTCCGGACGGTGGACCGACGAGGAGGACGGGCGGCGGCTCCCGGCCGGCGAGGTGCACGCCTGGGAGCCGGGGACCAACCAGACCGTCTGTGGTCTCTCGATCAGCCGCTCGGAGCTGACCCGTTTCCCGGGGGTGCTCTGGCAGGACACCTTCCCGGAGTCCGGCGGGGCGGCGGACCAGGTCCGGCGGGTGTGCCCGCGGTGCGCCTCGGTGGCCGGGCGGCGCGGCCCGGACGCCCGGCCCCGCTGGCAGCGGACCAGGCCGCGGCCGTGACTCGGCACACATCCGGGCCCGTACTTGCTCCTCGACGCCCCGGCGCGGGAAGGTGGTAGGACCAATGTCTTCAGAAGGGCGGTCGGCGTGTTTCGGTCACGCCGGTGATGGACCCCTCGTACTCACTTCACGACAACCCCTCGGCCGCCGCGTTCGAACGGGAGGCGGCCCGCACGGCCCCCTTCCCGCTTCTGACCGCGGACCCGATGGGTGTCGTCACCTCGCTCAACCCGGCCGCCGCCGCGCTCCTGCCGCGCGCCGCGGCCGGTGTCCAGCTGCGCGACGCCGCCCCTTCCTGGCTGGTCAGGGCCCACGAGCGGGCCTGCCGGGCCGCCGCGTCACAGGGCGCCCCGGCCACCTGCCACGGTCCGGTCGACGACCGCTGGTTCCGTGCGCACCCGGTCTTCGCCCCGGACGGCGGCGTCGGCTGGTGGCTGCTGGACGACACCGCGCGCCACGCCGCCGAACGCCTCCTGGCGGAGGAGCGGCGGCTCGCCGGCGTGCTCGCCGAGGCCTCCGGCGCGCTGCTCGCCACCCTCAACCCCGAACGCTGCCTGGAGCTCACCGCACGGCTGGCGGCCGAGCACCTGGCCGACGCCGCGGTGGTCGTCGCCCCCGTGCTCGGCCGGGGTCTGCCGGTGGCGCGCTGCGGTCCGGACGGCGTGGCGACCCACCAGCTGCTGCGTGCCGAACCGGCGGCGGTCCCGAGCCTGGAGGAGGCGCTGCTCGGGCGCCTGCCGTCGCCCTCCACCGTCGCCCTCGACCCCGCGCTGCTGCCCGACTGGGCGGTGCCGGAATCCCTGACGGGGCCGGTGACCCGCGCCACGCTCACCCCCCTGCCGGGGCAGGGCATGCCCGCGGGGGCGCTGCTGCTGCTCGACACCGGCGCCTCCGACGGCGCCGACGACGCCCGTCCCGGCCCCGGCTTCGCCCGCCTCTTCGCCAGCCGGGCGGGCGCCGCCCTCTCCGCCGCCCGGCTGCACGCCGACCAGGCGGCGATCACCGCCACCCTGATGCGCGGCCTGCTGCCGCCCGGGCTGTCGGCGGTCCACGGCGTGGAGTACGCCGGCGTCTACCGGGCCTCGGGGGCGAGCGAGTGGGTGGGCGGCGACTTCTACGACGTCCATCCGGGTTCCGGCGCCGGCGACGAGACGCTGGTGGTGCTGGGCGACGTGTGCGGCAAGGGGCTGGAGGCCGCCGTCCTCACCGGCAAGATACGCAACACCCTGCAGGCGCTGCTGCCGCTCGCCGACGACCACCAGCGGCTGCTGGGCCTGCTCAACGGCGCCCTGCTCACCCCCGCCAACCCGCGCTTCGCCACCCTGGCCCTGGCCTCCGTGGTGCGCGACGGCCCGCTGGTGCGGCTGCGGGTCACCAGCGCGGGTCATCCCCCGCCGATGGTGGTGCGCCGCTCGGGGGCGGTGGAGGAGGCACCCACCCGGGGGACGCTGGTCGGCGCCGTCCACGAGATCAGCTCCACCACCGCCGAGGTGGTCCTGGAGCCGGGCGAGACCTGCGTGTTCTTCACCGACGGCGTCACCGAGGCGCGCGGGGGGCCGCTGGGGAACGAGATGTTCGGGCAGCGGCGGCTGGAGGCGGCGCTGGCCGAGTGCGCGGGCATGCCGGTCGACGCGCTGGCCGCTCACGTGCACATGCTGGTGGCCGACTGGCTCTGCGGGAACGATCATGACGACATCGCGGTGGTGGCCGTCGGCGCCCCGCACCGCACATCGCCCCAGGAAGGCCCCACAGCATGACGCAGCAGCACCCCGAGGACCCGGGCGCGGCCCCGGCCCCCTGGGAGAAGGTGCCCCTGGCGGTCCACGAGCGCCTGTGGGAGGCGCTGCGGGAGGGCGACGAGTACGCCGCGTCCGCGGTCGTCCTCGACGCGGTCGACGACGGTCTGAGCGTGGAGGACGCGCTCCTCGGGCTGATCGCGCCGGTGCAGGTGCGGATCGGGGCCGAGTGGGCCGCGAACCGGATCACGGTGGCCCAGGAGCACACGGCGACCGCGGTCAACGAGCGGGTGATGGCCGCGCTCGCCCACCACCCGGCGCACCGGCCGCCCGCTCCGCACCTCGGGCGGATCACGGTGGCCTGCGTGGACGGCGAGTGGCACGCGCTGCCGGCCCGGCTGGTCGCGGAGGTGCTGCGGCGGCGGGGCTGGGAGGTCGGGTTCCTCGGCGCCCACGTGCCGACCGCGCACCTGGTCGCGGAGCTGCACTCCTCCGCCCCGCGGGCGGTGGCGCTGTCCTGCTCGATGCCGCGCCATCTGCCCACCGCGCACCGGGTGGTGGCGGCCTGCCAGGACGCCGGGTTCCCGGTGCTCGCCGGCGGCCGGGCGTTCGGGACGGACGGGCGGTACGCGCGGGCGCTCGGCGCGGACGGGTGGGCGCCGAACGCGCAGGGCGCGGCGGAGGTGCTGGCGACCGGCCTCGCCGGAAGCCTGCCGCGGCCGGGACACCGGCCCGTCGACGACCTGCCGCACCTGGCGGACCAGGAGCACGCGGTCGTGTCGCGGGCGCGGCAGGACCTGGTGCGGTCGGCGCTGGCCGGGCTGGAGGAGCGGTTCCCGCCGATGCGGGCGTACTCGGACGGGCAGCGGGACCGCACGGCGGAGGACGTCGCGCACATCGTGGACCACCTCGCGGCGGCGGTCTACGTCGACGACGACGCCCTCTTCACCGAGTTCCTCTCCTGGACCGCGGAGGTCCTGACCGCCCGCGGTGTCCCCGCGGCGAGCCTCGTCCCCACGCTGGACCTCCTCGCCGCGGCCCTCCCGCCCGGCACCCCCCGCACCCACCGCGTCCTCACCGCGGGCCACCGGGAACTCGCCCCCGCCCCGCAGCACTGACCCGCCCCTCGCGGGCTCCGGGGTTCAGGGGCGGATGACGGAGCGGACGCAGCCCTGCTTCTTGTGCTTGAACAGGTCGTACGCCTGCGGGGCCTCGTCCAGGGGGAAGGTGTGGGTCGCCAGGTGGGCCGTGCTGATGTCCCCCGCGGCGACCCGCTCCAGCAGCATCGGGATGTACCGCTGCCCGTGCATCTGCGCACCGCGCAGCGTCAGGCCCTTGTTGACGACGGCGCCGAGCGGGAACTTGTCGACGCCCCCGGCGAAGACACCGAGCACGAACACCGTGCCGCCCTTGCGGCAGGCGTGGATCGCCTCCCGGACCGCCGTCGGCCGGTCGGTCTGAAGCCGCAGCTGCTGCTTGACCTGGTCGTACACGTGCGCGATCCCGTCGCCGTGCGCCTCCTGGCCCACCGCCTCGACGCACACGTTCGGTCCCCGCCCGCCGGTCCGCTCCCGCAGTTCCGCCGCGACGTCCGTGCGGGTGTAGTCGATGGTCTCGGACCCGATGTACCGCTCCGTCATGGCGAGCCGTTCGGGGATCCGGTCGATGGAGATCACCCGTTCCGCGCCCATCAGGATGGCCGCCCGCGCGGCCATCTGCCCGACCGCACCGCAGCCCCAGACGGCGACCACGTCGCCCGGCTTCACCCCGCCGAGGTCGGCGCCCATCCACCCGGTGGGCACCGAGTCGGAGACGAACAGCGCGCTGACGTCGTCGACCTCCTCGGGCACCGGGAACGCCCCGTGGTCGGCGAACGGCACGCGCACGTACTCGGCGTGGCTGCCCCGCAGGCCGCCCATGGCGTGCGAGTAGCCGAAGATGCCGCCGGTCTCGTAGCCGAAGAGGGCCTGGCCGATGCCCGGGTTGGTGTTGGTGTTGTCGCACAGCGACCACAGGTCGTTGGCGCAGTACCAGCACCGGCCGCAGCCGACGAAGGAGCACACCACCACCCGGTCGCCCGGCCTGTGGCGCCGCACCCCCCGCCCGGTCTCGACGACCTCGGCCACGAACTCGTGCCCGATGACGTCGCCGGCCCGCATCGCGGGGATGTAGCCGCCGATCAGGTGCAGGTCGGACCCGCAGGTGGTGCCGGCCAGCAGCCGCACGATCATGTCCTGGTCGTTGCGCAGCTCCGGGTCGGGGACCTGCTCCACGGCCAGCTCGTTCACGCCTTCCCAGCACAGCGCCTTCACAGCACTCCTTCCCCGCCGGACCTCCGGCTCAGCAGTCCCAGCACCTTCCCGCCCGGCGTGTCGTGCGTGGTGGGCGGCGTGTCGGGCAGCATCACCTCGCCCGTCTCCAGCAGCGACTTGGCCTCCCGCAGGGCGACCCGGAGCTCCTGCCGCGGGTCCTCGCCGGCCAGCCGTCCCGGCAGGGACGACGCGAGGCGCGAGGGCGGGTCCTTGAGCAGCACGGCCAGCTCGGTGCCGCGGTCACCGGGCGCCGGGGTCACCTTCACGTCGATCCGGTCGGCGAACCGGTCCAGCGGCGGCGGGAGCGCACCGCCCCGGCCGACCTCCTCGGGCGGCAGGTTGACGGTGACGGTCAGCCACCGGTTCCCCGCCCGCCCCTCCGCCTCGCGGTCCTCCCGGCCCCGGCACCGGGCCTTGCGCACCGCCACGACCCCGGCGGCGAGGGCGGGCAGCCCCCACACGATCTTCCTCATCCGGTCCTCCCGGCCCAGCGCTCGGTGTCCGTCCCCGTGGGCGGTGGGGTACCAGGCAGGACCGGTTCGAAACGGCACCCGGGGCGCCGGCCGGGCGGGGGCGCGCTCAACGCCCTGCCCCCAGGCCCCGCCGGGCCAGGACGACCGCCGTCGCCGCGGCGGCCAGCAGCGCCCCGGCGAGTGCGCCGCCGCGGCGGGCCCCGAGGTCGCGCAGCCGGTCGTAGCCGCTGAGCGGAACACCGAGCACGGCGTTGCCGGGCGGGCGGCGCGGGACCACCGGGTGGGGGCGGGTGGGCGAGGTCAGCCGCACCGCCTCCCAGGCCGCGCCGACCCGGCGCAGCCGCCGGTCGTCGAGCGCCGCCCGCAGACGGGGCAGCAGGACGTCCTCCTCGTCGCGGATGTCCTGCCGGATCAGGGCGAAGGCCTCCGCGATCCACCCCTCGCGCCGGGGGTCGTCCGGGCCGGCCTCCTCGACACGGGCCACCAGTTCGTTGATCGCCTGGTGCTCCTCCTCGACCTCCGCGGTGAGTTCCTCGCCGTCCACGGCCAGCCGCCGCAGCAGCGGCCACAGCACGGTCTCCTCGGCGAACGCGTGGCTGAACGTCAGCTGCACGATGTCCCGCCACAGCCGCTCCCGTTCCGGGTCCCCGGCCGCCGCCCGCTCGTAGGCGTTCATCATCCGGTCGAGTGCGTCGTGGTCACGGCGCTGCCGCGCCAGGACGCTGCCCTCCCCGCCCAGTGCGTCGGTGTCGAGTTCCGCCACGGAGGGCAGCTCGGCGGCGGATGCGGAGGAAGCGGTCATGGGAGGCCTCGCAGGCGGGGTCGCGGCCGGACGGTGTCGTCGTGCGAGTGGCCCGGAACCCGCCCGTCAATCCCGGGGACGGTGCCGGACGGCCGCCTGCCTCCCGGCCCGGGGCGCCGGTCCCGGTAGAGTCGGCCCCTCCCGTACGTCTGCGAGGTGCACATGACGGCCGTCCCCCGAGAGCTCGGCGACCTGCCGTACGCCGGGTACCTGGAGCCCTTGCGCGGGGAGCTGGAGACCGAGGGCGTGTACGACACCGTCCACGCCGACGAGCGGGAGTTCCTGGAGCCCCGTGCGGGCGGCGCCCGGTTCGTGGAGTGCGCCTTCACCTCGGTGGCGTTCGAGGGCGGGGCGATGCGGCGGGCCCGGTTCACCGACGTGTGGTGCCACAGCACCCGCTGGGTGGGCACCGACCTGGCCGAGTCGTCCTGGATGGACGTCTCGCTGGTCTCCGGAATGCTGGCGGGGGCGCAGGCCTTCGGCTCCACGCTGCGCCGGGTGACCTTCTCCCACTGCAAGCTGGACTCGGTCAACTGGCGGTCGGCGGCGCTGCGGGAGGTCCGTTTCGTGGACTGCCTGCTGCGCGACGTGGACTTCGGGGAGGCCACGCTCACCGACGTCTCCTTCCCCGGTTCCACCCTCGACGGCGTCCGGCTGCGCGGCGCCCGGCTCGCCACGGTGGACCTGCGCGGCGCGGCGTCGCTCGGCATCGCCGACGGCGTCGAGGCGCTGCGCGGGGCGGTCGTCGACCACGGTCAGCTCCTCGACCTGGCCCCGGCGTTCGCCCAGGCGCTGGGCGTCACGGTCGCCGAGCGCTGACGCCGGGCCGCGCGCCGACGCCGGCCCGCGGCCCGCCGCCCCAACTCCCCCACGGCCCATCGCCCGGAAGGGTGGATCGGACCGGCCGTTCGGCTCCCCGGCACGGCTGTGACGCGCCGTGGCGGGTAGAGGTCACGGCTACCTTCGGCCGGACCGGTGAGGCGGAGGGCGGGGACCCCCGGTTCGCCGGTCCCTTCCATCCGCCGCAGGCGTCGAACGCATCGATCGCCATGCACCGAGGAGACCGATGGCGAGCCATACCGAACCTGTTGCCCCGGTGCCCGTGAAGGGCCGCGGACCGGGACGCGTGATCGTCTCGTGGCTGACGACGACCGACCACAAGAAGATCGGCAACCTGTACCTGATCACCTCGTTCGTCTTCTTCCTGCTCGCCGGCCTGCTGGCCCTGGTGATCCGTGCCGAACTGGCGCGCCCGGGGCTGCAGTTGATCTCCAACGAGCAGTACAACCAGGCGTTCACCATGCACGGCACGATGATGCTGCTGCTGTTCGCCACCCCGAC
This sequence comes from Streptomyces sp. NPDC002640, assembly GCF_053592575.1. Classification (NCBI taxonomy): domain Bacteria; kingdom Bacillati; phylum Actinomycetota; class Actinomycetes; order Kitasatosporales; family Streptomycetaceae; genus Streptomyces; species Streptomyces sp. NPDC002640. The sequence continues at coordinate 71,129 of NZ_JBSFVZ010000006.1, forward strand.
CTTCGCCGGGTTCGCCAACGCAATCATGCCGCTGCAGATCGGTTCCCCCGACGTCGCCTTCCCCCGGCTGAACGCCTTCTCGTTCTGGCTGTTCCTGTTCGGCAGCCTGATCGTGCTGACCAGCTTCCTCACCCCCAACGGCGCCGCCGACTTCGGCTGGACGGCGTACACCCCGCTCAGCGGCAGGGAGCACACCGGGTACCTCGGCGGCGACCTGTGGATCATGGGCCTGGCGCTCTCCGGCTTCGGCACCATCCTCGGCGCGGTCAACTTCATCACCACGGTCCTGTGCCTGCGCGCGCCTGGCATGACCATGTTCCGGATGCCGATCTTCACCTGGAACGTGCTGCTCACCTCGGTGCTGGTGCTGCTGGCCTTCCCGGTGCTGGCCGCCGCCCTGTTCGCGCTGGAGGCGGACCGCAGGTTCGGCACCCACATCTACGACCCGGCGAACGGCGGGGCACTGCTGTGGCAGCACCTGTTCTGGTTCTTCGGGCACCCCGAGGTCTACATCCTGGCGCTGCCGTTCTTCGGCGTGATCAGCGAGATCATCCCGGTCTTCTCCCGCAAGCCGATCTTCGGCTACATGGGCCTGGTCGGCGCCACCATCGCCATCACCGGCCTCTCGGTCGCCGTGTGGGCGCACCACATGTTCGCGACCGGCGGTGTGCTGCTGCCGTTCTTCTCCTTCATGACCTTCCTGATCGCGGTTCCGACCGGGGTGAAGTTCTTCAACTGGATCGGCACCATGTGGAAGGGCTCGCTGTCCTTCGAACCGCCCATGCTGTGGTCGGTGGGCTTCCTGGTCACCTTCCTGTTCGGCGGGCTGACCGGCGTGGTCCTCGGCTCGCCGCCGCTGGACTGGCACGTCACCGACAGCTACTTCGTGATCGCCCACTTCCACTACGTGCTGTTCGGCACGATCGTGTTCGCGATGTTCGGCGGATTCAGCTTCTGGTGGCCGAAGCTGACCGGCACCATGCTCGACCACCGCCTGGAGAAGGTGCACTTCTGGACGCTGTTCGTCGGCTTCCACGGCACGTTCCTGGTGCAGCACTGGCTGGGCGCCGAGGGCATGCCGCGCCGCTACGCCGACTACCTGGCCGCCGACGGCTTCACCGCCCTCAACACCGTCTCCTCCATCGCCGCCTTCCTGCTGGGCCTGTCGACGCTGCCGTTCCTCTACAACGTCTGGCGCACCGCGCAGCGCGGCGAGCGGATCGCGGTGGACGACCCCTGGGGCTACGGCCGTTCCCTGGAGTGGGCGACCTCCTGCCCGCCGCCGCGGCACAACTTCGAGACGCTGCCCCGGATCCGCTCCGAGTCCCCCGCCTTCGACCTGCACCACCCGGACCTGGCGTCGTTCGACGAGGACGAGAACGACGGCAAGAGGGACGTCCTGGACGCGGCGAGCCACCGCGGGCGGCGGACATGAGCCTGCGCACGCCGGGCGGGCGCGAGGTGCCGCCGTCGGTGGAGATGGAGGCCCACCTGATCGCCCACACCCACAGCGAGCGCGCCCGGCAGGAGGCGCGGGAGCTGTGCGCGCGCATGCCGTGGCTGACGACCGCGCAGGCGGAGGACCTCGCCCGCCACTACGTGCCGCTGCGCCTCGGTCTCAGCCGCCGCATGCTGCGGGAGGTCACCGAACGCGCCGACCAGCTCCGCCAGGAGTACGAGGCCCGCTACCGGGAGCTGCGCCGCGCCCTGCTGCGCCGGCACGCGGCGGCCGCCTGCGCCACGCTGGCCTGCGCGGCGGGCCTGGGGTCCCTGACCCTGCTGGCGGCCCGCTGACCCCGCACGGACGGGGCCGCCTGCCCCGCAACACACAGACGTGGGCCCCGGCTCGGACAGCCGGGGCCCACGGCCGTGTCGAGGACGGGCTCAGAGCACCCGGATGCCGATCAGGCAGGTGTCGTCGTCGGTGTCCGACTTGCTGTGCGTGAGCAGGCCGTCCAGCCGCTGCTCCAGGCCGGCGGTCGGCTTGCGGGCGGTGGACAGCAGGCGGCTCAGGGAGTCGTGGACGGACTCGTCGCGGCGCTCGACCAGGCCGTCGGTGTACATCAGCAGCGTGTCGCCCGGGTCGAGCTGGAGCTCGGCCTCCTCGTAGGTCGCCTCGGAGAGGGCGCCCAGCAGGATGCCGCCGGCCGGCTGGAGTGGCGACGCCTTCTCGCCGCGGACCAGCACCGGCGGCAGGTGTCCGGCCCGGGCCCAGCGCAGGGTGCGGGTCTCCGGGTCGTACAGGCCGCAGACGGCGGTGGCCGTGACGTGCTCGGTGAGGTAGTGGGCGACGATGTTGAGCCAGGCCAGCAGCTGGCCGGGGCCGGCGCCGGTCACCGCGAGGCCGCGCATGGCGTTGCGCAGCACGACCATGCTGGTGGCGGCCTCTATGCCGTGCCCGGCGACGTCGCCGACGCAGAGCATGACCTGCTTGGAGGGCAGCACCACCACGTCGTACCAGTCGCCGCCGACCATGGACTCCGACTCGGCGGGCCGGTAGCGCACCGCGACCTGCAGGCCGGGGCTCTGCATCCCGGAGTGGCTGGGCGGCATGATGGCGTGCTGGAGCTGCAGGGTGAGCCGGTTGCGTTCGGCGGCCTGCTGCTCGGTGTGGGCGAGCTGGTCGCGGGTGGCGGCCAGCGCCACCTCGGTCCAGTGCTGGGCGGAGATGTCCTGGTAGGCGCCGCGGACCGAGCGCAGCCGGTTGTCCTCGTCGAGGACGGGCTCGGCGACCACCCGGATGTGGCGGGTGATGCCGTCGGGCCGCTGGAGGCGGAAAGCGGCCGAGGCGGCCCTGCGGTGGTGCAGGACCGCGCGGACGAAGCGTCCGATGGCCACGGCGTCGTCGGGGTGGGCGTGTGCCGCCATCTCCTCCAGCGACACCGGGCGGGTGTGGTGCGGCAGCCCGTACAGGTCGAAGAGCTGGTCGTTCCAGACGATCTCGCCGGTGAGGACGTTCTCCTCGAACCCGCCGATCCGGCCGAGGCGCTGCGCGTGCTGGAGCAGGTTCGCCAGCCGCGCCGTGTCGTCCTCGACGCGCCAGATGAGCAGCACACTGCCGCCGTGCCGGCTGACGCTGATGTCGACGGTGGTGTCCAGCGGCACCTGGTCGACCAGCGTGGTCAGGGTCATCCCCCGGGAGCGGAACGCCTCACCGGTCGCGTAGACCCGTTCGATCTTCTCGAAGAGCCCGCTCTCCCCCATGGCCAGCGGGTACGACTCGAGCAGCAGCGTCCCGCCGACCGCGCTGCGGGGCCGTCCGGCGGGGTCGGTGAAGCAGCTGTTGACGTGGTGGATCCGGAAGTCGGCGAGCCGGCCGTCGGGCCACACATGGGGGGTGAGGACCAGCGCCGGGTCGTAGAGGCCCTCGGCGAGGTCGACCAGCTCGGACAGGTCCTGCGGGACCCGCCAGGTGTCCACCGGCGGGGTGACCGCGGCGCCGGGGCCGCCCTCGAGGGTGTGGGCGCACAGCTCGGCGAGCGCCTCGATCTGGCGGAGGATCTGCGGGGGGTGCTGCTCGAGGGGCCCGGGCCAGCAGATCTCCAGGATGCCGTGGATCCGGCCGCCGGTCCCGGCCGGGACGGCGATCCGGCCGCCGCGCGGGTTCTGCGACCAGCCGATGGACGGCATCGCGGAGGACGGCTGGGTCTCGGCGCGGAAGGTGCGCCGGTCGGTGAGCGCCTGCCGGGCCAGCGTGCACACGCCCGGCGGCACGTACCGCCAGCGGCCCGCCTCGTCGGCGGCGAAACCGGCGTGCCCGACCAGGGAGAGCGACGCGTCGGCGCCGGCCGCCCAGACGGCGACCGCGGTGGCGCCGAGCGGGGTCAGGGCGTGCTCGAGCAGCGACTCGGCGACCGCCTGGGTGTCCCCGGCGGCGGCCGCGCCGCTCTCGGCGGTGCGCAGGCGGACGGCGACGGACGCCGCGTCCTCGGCCTCCAGGACGTCCTGGTCCGCGGCGTCCTCGTCATGGTCGTCGTCCCCGGCCGCGGTCGCGCGCCGCACGAAGTCGGCGGCGACCTCGGTGACGTGGTCGCGGGCGGCCTGGTTGACGATGTCGGCCGCGAGTTCCAGCTGGGAGAGGCCGGACTCCTCGGCGAGCGCGGCGAGCTGGCGGCCCGCCGCGGTGGGCCCGCAGCCCAGCCGCTCGATCAGCACGCCCTTGGCCAGCTCGATCAGCGCCCGGCCGTCCGCCGCCGCCTGGGCGGCCCGGATCTCGTCCCGCAGCCGCGCCACGGTGGCCGCCAGCCGCCCCATGCCGGCGGCGGTCTCCGCGTCCGGCGCGTCGGCGCCCACCGTGCCCGGTCCGGTCCTGGCAGCGGGCACCAGCGACCCCTCCGTGTCGGCGGACGCGTCCACCGGCACGGGGTTGGCGGGGTTCTCCTGAGTGCTCACGGTGCTGCTGTGCTCCTCGGTCGGCTGGTCGGGTCGCGGTCGGGGTCGGTCACGGTCGGGACCGGAGCGCGGGGACGCGGCGGCGCCCCCGCGCCGGCCGGTCATTCTGACAGCCAGCGCTCGATGCAGGCGATCAGGTCGTTCGCGTCCACCGGCTTGGTGACGTAGTCGCTGGCCCCGGAGGCCAGGCTCTTCTCCCGGTCTCCGGGCATCGCCTTGGCGGTGACCGCGATGATCGGCAGGTCCGTGTAGCGCGGGTCCTGCCGGATCGCCGCGGTAGCCGTGTACCCGTCCATCTCCGGCATCATCACGTCCATCAGGATCAGGTCGATCTCCGGGTGGGCGTGCAGCGACTCGATGCCCTTGCGGCCGTTCTCCGCGTGCAGCACCTCGATGCCCTGGAGCTCGAGGATGCCGCTCAGCGCGTACAGGTTGCGGGCGTCGTCGTCGACCACCAGCACGGTCCGTCCGGCCAGGCTGCCGGCCACGGTCCGCGCGGGCTGCCGGCGGCTCTCCTCCTGGCGCACCAGGGGCACCACGTCGCCGGGCTCCTCCGCGGACAGGTGCAGGGTGATCCGCTCGCGCAGCTCGTCCAGGCTGGAGATCAGCTCCAGCGGCCGCATCCGGGACAGGAACTGCAGCTGCTGCTCCTGGGCGACCTCCAGGCGCCGGCTGTTGTGCGCCAGCACCGGCACGTTGGTCAGCGCGCTGTCGCCGTCCATGGCCCGCAGGAAGCGGATGGCCTCCTCCTCGGGCATGTCGATCTCGAGGACGACGCAGTGGAACGGGCCGGCGGCCAGGCTCTCGGCGGCCTCCTGGGCGCCCACCGCGGTGATCACCTCTATGTCCCCGGCGGGCTTGCCGATGGCGGCGCTGCCCGCCAGGTCGCCGACGGCGCTCTCGGCGACCAGGGACAGCAGGCCGCGGCTGCGCTCCTCGACCACCAGCAGGCGCCGGCGGGGACGGGGCTCGGGGGCCGGACGGTTCTCCGGGGCGGGCGTGGCCGGGTCGGCGGCGGCGCGCAGGGCGGGCATCGCGGCGGCGGCGCCGAGGGCGTTCTCCCAGTCGCCGCGGGCGACGGGGAGGTAGAGGGTGAAGGTGCTGCCCTCGCCGACGGCGGAGCGGGCGGTGACCGCGCCGCCGAGCAGGTGGGCGATCTCCCGGCTGATGGACAGGCCGAGTCCGGTGCCGCCGTACTTGCGGCTGGTGGTGCCGTCGGCCTGCTGGAAGGCGCCGAAGATGGCCTCCAGGTGCTGCTCGGCGATGCCGATGCCGGTGTCCTTCACCTGGAAGGCGAGCACCGGACCGCCGCGGTGCACGAAGGGCGGCACCTCTTCGGGCGTGGCGGTCTCGATGCGCAGTTCCACGCTGCCGTGCTCGGTGAACTTGACCGCGTTGGAGAGCAGGTTGCGCAGCACCTGCCGCAGCCGGGCGTCGTCGGTGAGGAGTTCCTGCGGGACGCCGGGCGCGGTGGTGACGGTGAAGTCGAGGTTCTTCTGGGTGGTCATCGGCCGGAAGGTGGCCTCGACGTAGTCCACGAGCTGGCGCAGCGGCACCTGCTCGGGGTTGATGTCCATCTTGCCCGCCTCGACCTTGGACAGGTCGAGGATGTCGTTGATCAGCTGCAGCAGGTCGGAGCCGGCCGAGTGGATGATGCCCGCGTACTCGACCTGCTTGGGCGTCAGGTTGCGGGTCGGGTTCTGCGCCAGCAGCTGGGCCAGGATCAGCAGCGAGTTGAGCGGGGTGCGCAGTTCGTGGCTCATGTTGGCCAGGAACTCCGACTTGTACTTCGAGGCCAGCGCCAACTGCTGGGCACGGGTCTCGAGTTCCTGCCGCGCCTGCTCGATCTCGAGGTTCTTGGTCTCGATGTCCCGGTTCTGCGCGGCCAGCAGGGCGGCCTTCTCCTCCAGCTCGGCGTTGGAGCGCTGGAGTTCGTCCTGCTGCACCTGGAGTTCCGCGGAGCGGGCCTGGAGTTCGGCGGTGAGCCGCTGGGACTCGTCGAGCAGCTCGTCGGTGCGGGCGTTGGCGACGATGGTGTTCACGTTGACGCCGAGCGTCTCCATGAGCTGCTCCAGGAAGGCCTGGTGCACGTGCTTGAACGGGGAGAAGGAGGCCAGCTCTATGACGCCGAGCACCTGCTCCTCCACCACGATCGGCAGCACGACCAGGCTGCACGGGGTGGACTCGCCGAGTCCGGAGGAGATGGCCACGTAGTCGGCGGGCACCTCCTGGACGACGATGGTGCGGCGGCTGCGCGCGGCCTGGCCGACCAGCGACTCGCCGAGCCGGTAGCGGGAGTGGCCCTCGAAGGCGGTGGGCCGCCCGTAGGAGCCGACGAGGCTGAGCTCGGTGCTCCCGTCGTGCTCCTCGGCGAGGTAGAAGGCGCCGTACTGGGCGGAGACCAGCGGGGTGAGCTCGTCCATGACCAGTTCGGCGACGACGGCGAGGTCGCGGTGGCCCTGCATCAGGGACGAGAACTTCGCCAGGTTGGACTTGAGCCAGTCCTGCTCCAGGTTGGCGCGGGTGGTCTCGCGCAGGGACTCCACCATCGAGTTGATGTTGTCCTTGAGCTCGGCGACCTCGCCGGAGGCGTCGACGGTGATGGAGCGGGTCAGGTCGCCCTCGGCGACGGCGCTGGCGACCTCGGCGATGGCCCGCACCTGGCGGGTGAGGTTGCCGGCCAGCTCGTTGACGTTCTCGGTGAGCCTCTTCCAGGTGCCGGAGACGCCCTCGACCTCGGCCTGGCCGCCGAGGCGGCCCTCGCTGCCCACCTCGCGGGCCACGCGGGTGACCTCGGCGGCGAAGGAGGACAGCTGGTCGACCATCGTGTTGATGGTGGTCTTGAGCTCCAGGATCTCGCCGCGCGCGTCGACGTCGATCTTCTTGGAGAGGTCACCGCGGGCCACGGCGGTCGTCACCAGGGCGATGTTGCGCACCTGGTTGGTCAGGTTGTTCGCCATGGAGTTGACGTTGTCGGTCAGGTCCTTCCACGTGCCCGCCACGTTGGGGACCCGGGCCTGGCCGCCGAGCTGGCCCTCGGTGCCCACCTCGCGGGCCACGCGGGTGACCTCGTCGGCGAAGGCGGAGAGGGTGTCGACCATGGTGTTGATGACGCCGGCCAGCGCGGCGACCTCGCCCTTGGCCTCGACGGTGATCTTCTGCGAGAGGTCTCCCTTGGCGACCGCGGTGGCGACCTGCGCGATGGACCGCACCTGACCGGTCAGGTTGGAGGCCATCACGTTGACGTTGTCGGTGAGGTCCTTCCAGGTGCCGGAGACGCCGCGCACGGTCGCCTGCCCGCCCAGGTTGCCCTCGGTGCCCACCTCGCGGGCCACGCGGGTGACCTCGTCGGCGAAGGCGGAGAGCTGGTCGACCATCGTGTTGATGGTCTCCTTGAGCTCCAGGATCTCGCCGCGGGCGTCCACCCGGATCTTCTGGGTGAGGTCGCCCTGGGCGACCGCGGTGGTGACCTCGGCGATGGACCGCACCTGCGCGGTGAGGTTGTCGGCCATGACGTTGACCGATTCGGTGAGGTCCTTCCAGGTGCCGGAGACGCCCTTGACGTCCGCCTGGCCCCCGAGGCGTCCCTCGGTGCCGACCTCGCGGGCCACCCTGGTGACCTCGTAGGAGAACGCGGAGAGCTGGTCGACCATCGTGTTGATGGTGTTCTTCAGCTCCAGGATTTCGCCGCGCGCGGTGACGGTGATCTTCTGCGACAGGTCGCCCTTGGCGACCGCGGTGGCGACCTGGGCGATGGACCGCACCTGGGCGGTCAGGTTCCCGGCCATGGAGTTCACCGAGTCGGTGAGGTCGCGCCAGGTGCCGGAGACGCCCTTGACGTCGGCCTGGCCGCCGAGGATGCCCTCGGTGCCGACCTCCCGCGCCATGCGGGTGACCTCGTCGGCGAAGGAGGAGAGCTGGTCGACCATCGTGTTGATGGTGTTCTTCAGCTCCAGGATCTCGCCCCGGGCGTCGACGGTGATCTTCTGCGACAGGTCGCCCTTGGCGACCGCGGTGGTCACCTGGGCGATGTTGCGGACCTGGTCGGTCAGGTTGCCGGCCATGAAGTTGACGGAGTCGGTCAGGTCGCGCCAGACGCCGCCGACGCCGGGGACCTGGGCCTGCCCGCCGAGGCGGCCCTCGCTGCCGACCTCGCGGGCGACGCGGGTGACCTCGTCGGCGAAGCTGGAGAGCTGGTCGACCATCGTGTTGACGGTGTTCTTCAGCTCCAGGATCTCGCCCCGGGCGTCCACGTCGACCTTCTGCGACAGGTCGCCCTTGGCCACCGCGGTCGCCACCTGGGCGATGTCGCGGACCTGGGTGGTGAGGTTGCCGGCCATGGCGTTGACCGAGTCGGTGAGGTCGGCCCAGGTGCCGGAGACGCCGGGCACCTCCGCCTGACCGCCGAGCGTTCCCTCGGTGCCGACCTCGCGGGCCACCCGGGTCACCTCGGAGGTGAACAGGGAGAGCTGGTCGACCATCCCGTTGAAGACGGTCGCGATCTCGCCGAGGAGACCGTCGTCCTCGGCGGAGAGCCGGGTTCCGAAGTCGCCGTCGCGCACGGCGGTGAGACCGGCCAGGAGCTGCCTCAGCTCCGCGTCGCCGATCTTGCCGCCCCCACGCGAGGACCGCGACCGCGACGCACCACGCGTACCTTCGACCGCCGCCGCCTCAGCCACGACCGACCTCTTTCCTTGCTCGTTGTCATGACGCGGGAGCGCCATGACGAAAGGCCGCACGGCGAACTCCACGGATACCCGGGGTTCCCCGTCTCATGCCCGCGCCATCCGGCCTTCCCGAACGACAGCTTGGGAGGCTACTTCACCGTGTGAAGGAAGTGAAAACGCCGTTCGCCGCCCAGGGGGTCGACAGGCGCGATTTCCAGCCGTCCTCATGTCCGCCCCCTCCGCCCACCGTACGGCCGGGCCGGTTCCTCCGCCAGCAAACCGCCCCCGCACCCCGCGCAGCGGACGTGGCGGACACCACACCCGCGCGGAAGTTTCGCAGGTGTGCGCGTCCCGGGCCGGGGTAGCGGAAGCCTGTTGTTTTCTGTCGTTCTGGTCCCGCGCTCCTCGGCGCGGCCCTCCGGCCCGCCGTCCCACGGATGCGCGGGCGCCCGTGGGCCCGCCCGGTCACCGCCGGTCGTCAGGGCGCGTACCGAAGGAGTTCAGCGGGTGGCAGGGCAGGAAGAGTCGAGCAGGCTGGTCGAGCTGCTGACGGACAATGACGACCGGCTCGCCTCGGGCTGGGTGGAGGCGGTCTCCCGCACGCTGCGCGGCCGCATGTCGCTGGCGGAGCTCGAGCGCGAACTCCACGAGCTGTACACGGCCCTGGTGGACGGGCTGCGCAAGGGGGGCCTGGACTGGCAGGGCGACGCCTACGCGGAACTGCGGGCGCTGCTCGCCGAGCTGTCCCGCAGCCGGGCCCGTCAGGGTTTCACCCCCACCGAGACCGCGACCAGCGTGCTCGCGTGCAAGGACGTCCTCGCGCCCACGGTGGACACCGCGGCCGACGACATCCACGCGTACCTGCAGCTGGGCAAGCTGATGGACGCCCTGGCTCTGTTCACCCTCGAGATCTACGCGCGGACGCGTGAGGAGATCATCAGCGCCCAGGCCGAGCAGCTGATGGAGCTGTCCACGCCGGTGGTGAAGCTGTGGGAGGGCGTGGTCGCCGTCCCGCTGGTGGGCACCCTGGACTCGGCCCGTACCCAGGTGGTGATGGAGAAGCTCCTCCAGGCCCTGGTGGACGCGGACGCCGACCAGGCGATCATCGACATCACGGGGGTGCCCGCGGTCGACACCGAGGTGGCCCAGCACCTGCTGAAGACCGTGGTGGCCGCCCGGCTGATGGGCGCCGAGTGCATCATCTCCGGCATCCGCCCGCAGATCGCGCAGACCATCGTCGCGCTGGGCATCCAGTTCGGGGACATCGTCACCAAGGCCTCGCTGGCGGACGCCCTCAGCCACGCCCTGGCCCGGCGGTCCGCAGACCTCACCACGACCGCCGGCGGTCGGGCGTGAGCGAGCGCGTACCCGTCCTCAAGATCGGCGACGTGCTGCTGGTCTCCATCCAGGTCGACCTGGAGGACCAGATCGTGCTGGACCTCCAGGAGGACCTGGCCGCCCGGATCGTGGACTCCGGGGCGCGGGGCGTGGTGATCGACATCACGGCCGTCGAGATCGTCGACTCGTTCGTGGGACGCATGCTGGCCACCACCGCGGCCATCTCCCGGATGCTCGACGCCGAGACGGTCGTGGTCGGCATGCGGCCCGCCGTGGCGATCACCCTGGTGGAACTGGGCCTGTCGCTCGGCGGCGTGCGGACGGCCCTCTCCCTCGAGAAGGGCCTGGCCATGCTCGCCCGGCCGGACGGCGACCGTCCGGCACGACGATGAACAGTCCTCTGCCGGACCTCGACGAGGCCCAGGAGACGATGCCGATCGCCTCCAACGACGACGTGGTCCGGGCCCGGCAGCTGGTGCGCACCCTCGCCCAGCGCTGCAAGCTGTCGCTGGTCGACCAGACCAAGCTGGTGACCGCCGCGAGCGAGCTCGCGCGCAACACCCTGGTCTACGGGGGCGGCGGCGTACTGCGCATCGGCCTGGTCCGGCGGGCCGGCCGCACCGGCGTGAGCGCGATCTTCGACGATGCCGGCCCCGGCATCGCCGACATCGACCAGGCGCTCACCGACGGCTGGACCTCCGGCGGAGGCCTCGGGCTCGGCCTCAGCGGCGCCCGCCGCCTGGTGGACGAGTTCACCCTGGACACCGAGGTCGGTGGCGGCACCCGGGTCGCGGTGACCAAATGGGCGCGCTGACCCCGGTCGTCCTGGACGCGGAGGACGTGGTCTGGCTCCGTGACCAGGAGTCCTTCCCCGCGGCGGCCAGGATCGCCGCCGTCTCGGTGGCGCGGCGGATCGGCTTCGACGAGCAGCGGTGCGCCGAGGTTGCCCTCGCGGTCAGCGAGGCCGCCACCAATCTGCGCCGGCACGCGGTCGACGGCGCGCTGCTGGTGCGGGTGGTGCGGACCCCGCACCACGCCGGGGTGGAGTTCGTGACGACCGACGCCGGCCCGGGCATGGCGGACGTGTCGCGGTCCCTCACCGACGGCACCTCGACCGCGGGCACGCTCGGCATCGGCCTGGGCGCGATCTCCCGCCTCGCCGACACCTTCCGCCTGCACTCCCTGCCGGGCCGGGGCACCGTCCTGACGGCCCGCTTCTGGGCCACGACCGCCGACCGGCGCGCTCTGGCCTCCGCCGCCCCACTCGTCGACGGCCTGACACGGACGATCACCGGCGAGGAGGTCTGCGGCGACGCCTGGGCCGCCCGCCCCGTCGGCGCGCCCGCGGCCGGCAGCGGTCCCGCGCCGTCCGTCGTGCCCGGGGACACCGCCGACGGACGTGGCACACGTCCTGAGCGGCCCGCGGCCGCGCTCGGCTGGGCACAGCTCACCGGGCTGCGGCCCGCGCACGACGACGTGCGGGTCCTCCCCGGGCGGCCGGCCGCCCGGCCCGCCGACGGCGGGCCGGGCGACGAGGGCGCGCTGCTGGTGATGTGCTGCGACGGCCTGGGCCACGGGCCCCTCGCCGGCCGCGCGGCGCAGGCCGCGGTGAGCGCGTTCCGGTCCTCCACGGCGGAACACCCCGAGGCGATGCTCGCCGACCTCCACAAGGCGCTGCGCGGCGGACGCGGGGGCGCCGTGGCCGTGGTGCGGATCGAGCCGAGCACCCGCAGCGTGTACTTCTGCGGCGTCGGGAACATCAGCACCTTCGTCGTCGACCCCGGGACCGGCACCCGGCGTTCCCTGCCGTCCGCCCCCGGCATCGTGGGACACCAGATGCCGACCCTGCGGACCGTGCGCCAGGACCTGCCACCGGGCGGCGTGGTCGTCATGCACTCGGACGGGCTCACCGAACGCTGGCAGGCCTCCGGCATGCCCGGGTTCCTCGACCACACCCCGCTGGTGGCCGCCGCGCAGCTGCTGCGGGAGGCGGGCGTGCGCCGGGACGACGCGGGCGTGGTCGTCGCCAAGGGGCCGTGGTGAAGGCGCCCGGGCCCTCTGCGACGGACCCGCTGATGTCACTCTCCCTCACCACCGAGCAGGACGTCTTCGTGCTGCGCCGCAGCGGGAAGACGGTGGCCGGGGCGCTGGGCGTGGAGCCGCAGGACCAGATCCGCCTGGCGACCGCCCTGAGCGAGCTGGGCCGCGACCTGCTCGCCTCCCGCGGGCTCACCGTCCGCTGCGTCCTGGTGCACGCGGCGCGGCCGACGCTGCGGTTCACCCTGATCTGGAAGGACGGCCCGGGTCCCGGCGGGGAGGCGCTGACCGCGGCTTCCCGGCTGGTGTCCGTGGACCGCACGGCCGAAGGGCGGGGCGTGGTGATCGAACAGCCGCTGGGCGCGGGGGCGCTCCCGCCCGAGCTCGTCGAGCGGGCCCGGGAGGCGCTCGGCGCCCACAAGGGGACGACCGCGCTGGACGACGCGCGGGCGCAGACCGCCGACCTGATAGCGGCGCTGGAGGAGTCCCGGGCCCAGCGTGAGGAACTCAGCCGCCTGAACGCCGAGTTGGAGGAGACCAACCGCGGGGTGATGGCCCTGTACTCGGAGCTCTCCGAGGAACTGGAGGAGACCAACCGGGGAGTGGTCGCCCTCTACGCCGAACTGGAGGAGAAGTCCGACCAGTTGCGGGAGGCCAGCGAGGCCAAGACCAGGTTCTGGGCCAACGTCAGCCATGAACTGCGCACCCCTGTCAACGCCGTGGTCGGACTGGCGCGGCTGCTGCTGGAGTTCGACGTGGAGCGGCTCAACGAGGAGCAGCACCGGCAGGTGCAGCTGATCTCCGCCTCCGGGGCGACGCTGCTGGCGCTGGTGGACGAGCTGCTGGACGTCGCCAAGGCCGAGTCCGGCCGGCTGGAGCCGACCTGGGGGCCGGTCGATCTGCGGGCCCTGCTCGGACAGTTGCGGGGCACCCTGCGCGGCTATGCCCGGCACGGCGACGCCGAGCTGGTCGTCGCCGAGCCGGAGCTGCACATCGTGAGCGACGACGTGATGCTCACCCGGATCCTGCGGAACCTGCTCTCCAACGCCCTGAAGTTCACCGAGTCGGGCACGGTGCGGCTGGACGTCGCCACCGAGGCGGACGAGGTCGTGTTCACCGTGACCGACACCGGGGTGGGCATCCCGCGGGAGGAGCAGCAGCAGATCTTCGAGGAGTTCTACCAGGTGCGCGGCCCGCACCAGCGGGGCCGTTCGGGCACCGGGCTGGGCCTGCCGTACGCGCGGCGGCTGACCGAGCTGCTGGGCGGCTCCCTCACCCTGACCAGCGTCCCGGGCGCCGGCACCGAGGTCACCGTGCGGCTGCCCGCGCGTCCGGCCCCCGGTGACGACGGTCCGGCGGGGCCGCTGATCACGGTCCTGGTGACCGTGGACGACGACGCGGCGTTCCGCGCGAGCATCCGCCCGCTGCTGGACCGGCTCGCCGGGCGGGTGGTGGAGGTCGACCGGGGAGGCCGGGCGGGTGAGGTGGTCCGCGCGGAGCGGCCGGACGCCGTCCTCCTGGACCTGCACATGCCCGACGTGGACGGCTACGCGGTGCTGGCCGAGTTCGCCGCCGACCCGGGGCTCAGCGCCGTCCCGGTCATCGTGGTGACGTCGGCGCCCGGCGACTGCGTGGACCGCGGCCGGCTCCGGCACGCCCGGGCGGTGCTCGACAAGTCGTCGCTGACGCCGGCCCGGCTGGCGGCGGCGTTCTCGGAGCACGTGACGCCCGCCGGGCGGGGGACGGAGGGGACGCGGGGGACGAGCGGGACAGCGGGGGTCACCAGGAAGGACCCACGGCCGTGAGCCCTTGTTTCCAGAACGACAGCGCCGTCGCCACGGTGCTGGTGGTCGACGACGACGACACCAAGCGGTACATCATCGGCAGCTGGCTGCGCCGGGCCGGGCACACGGTGGTCGAGGCCGCCGACGGCGGGGAGGGCCTGGCCCTGCTCGCCGGGTCCCCGGACGGGCAGCTGCCGGAACTGGCCGTGGTCGACGTGCGGCTGCCCGACATGAGCGGCTTCGAGGTCTGCGAGCAGATCAAGGCCGACCCGCGGACCGCCTCGCTGCCGGTGATCCACATCTCGGCCACGGCCATCGAGGTCAGCGACCGCACCCAGGGCCTGCACCGGGGCGCGGACGCCTACCTCACCGACCCGATCGCTCCGGACGAGCTGCTGGCCACGGTCACCGCAGCGCTGCGCTACGCCCGCGCCCGCCGCCGCGCGGAGCGGCTCGCCGCCCGGGTGTCGGCCCTCAACAGCAGCACGCTCGCGGTGTACGGGGCGCGGGACGGCCGCGCGTTCACCGAGGCGGCCGCCGCGGGCGCGGCCGCGCTGATGCTGTCGCCGGCGGTGGCGGTCGCCCTGAGCCCGGACAACCGGACGCTGCACGTCGCCGCCGTCGACCGGGCGCCGGCGCCGGGCGCGGACCCGGCCGCCGGGGACGTCGCGCCGGTGAAGATGTCGGAGGCCGAACCGCGGCTGCTCGACCTGCTGGCGGGCCGGATGCTCGGCGAGGGCACCGGCACCGCCATGGCGGTGCTGCCGGGGGCGGAGTGGCGGGCGCTGGTATGCCGGGAGGACGGGGCGGAGGCCGACGTGTTCGCCGGCGAGGTGGCGCTGATCCTGGCCCGCACCAAGAAGGGGCGGCCGCCGGTGGCGCTGGCGGTGAGCGGCGAGGCGGTCGCCGGGGTGGACGACCGGGAGCTGCTCTCCCAGCTCGCCCAGGCCTGCGCGCTGGCGCTGGAGGCGCTGCGGTCGCGCAGCGAGGAGCACGCGCTGGTCCTCACCCTCCAGCGCACCTTCCTGCCGGACCGTCTCCCGGAGGTGCCCGGCGTGGACCTCGCGGTGCGCTACGCGCCGGCCGCCGACGACTCGGAGATCGGCGGCGACTTCTACGAGGTCATCGAGACACAGGCCGGGCTGCTGCTCGCCATCGGGGACGTGGCGGGGCACTCGCTGGAGGCGGCGATGGTCATGGGCGAGGTGCGGCACGCGCTGCGCGCCTACGCCATCGAGGGCCACGACCCGAGAACCCTGCTGGACCGGCTGGACGCCCTGCTGACGCGGCTGCGGCCGTCGACGACGGTCACCGTCTGCCTGGTGCTGGTGGAGCCCGGCGCCCGGCGCATCCAGGTCGCCAACGCGGGGCACATCCCGCCCCTGCTGCGGCACCCGGACGGCTCCACCCGCTACCTGACCGAGCACGGCCCGCTGCTGGGGCTCAACGTGCGGCATCCGTCCGGTGTCACCCACGAGGTCCCCGAGGGCTCCACCCTGCTGCTCCTCACCGACGGGCTGATCGAGGTACCGGGCACCGACCTGGGCGACAGCCTGGACGAGCTGGCGGTCGCCCTCACCGACGCGCCGGGCGCGATCGGGGACCTGTGCGACGCGCTGCTGGAGCGGTTCGGCCGGGAGAAGACCGACGACATCGCCCTCCTGGCCGCCCGGCTCGGCTGATCCGCGCCGGTCGCGTCGACCTCCGCGCCGGTCGTCAGCGGCCGCCCCGTTCGCGCCGGCGCCGTCGCAGCACCACCAGCAGATCGAGCGCCGCCAGCAGGGCGACCACCGCGCAGACGACGGTGGTGCCGACCAGCGTGCCGCGCGTGGGGCTCTCCCCCGGGCCGGCGTCCGCCGCCCAGACGGCGAAGAAGACGGTCAGGGCGACGAAGACCGGCAGGAAGACCGCGGACAGCAGCAGCCGCAGCCCCAGGGCGCTGCGGGCGGTGACCGGTTCGGTGCCGGTCCGGGGACTGCGGCGGCCGATCGTCCCCGAGTTCCTGCGGGTGACCGGCTCCTCCTCGCGGCGACCGGTGTCACCGGTGTTCTTCCTGTCCATGACGTCCTCTCCTCTCCGCGTCGGGCCCTAGCTCCGGTGGGCGTGCAGGAGGTCGACGACCTCTTCGTCGCTCACCTGCTCGAAGTCGTCGTACCAGAGGCCGACCGCCCGGAAGTCCGGGGGCTGCCGCAGGCAGACGACGTCGTCGGCCTCGGCCCGCAGCGCGGAGACGGCCTCGGGCGCGCCGACCGGCACGGCGAGGACCAGCCGGGAGGGGTCCCGGCGGCGCAGGTGGCGCAGGGCGGCCCGGGCCGTGGCGCCGGTGGCCAGGCCGTCGTCGACCAGGATCACGGCGCGTCGGCGGACGTCCGGCGCGGGACGGTCGCCGCGGTAGCGCCGGGAGCGCCGCCGCAGCTCCTCCCGCTCGCGGGCCACGTCGTCGGCGAGGCGCTCCTCGGTGAGCCCGAGCATCTCCAGCGACCTCCCGTCGAACAGGGGCGGGTCGTCCCCGACGACGGCGCCGATGCCCGTCTCCCGGTGGCCCGGGATGCCGATCTTGCGCACCACCAGCACGTCCAGCGGCACGCCCAGGGCCCGGGCGACCTCCGCGCCGACCGGCACGCCGCCGCGGGGCAGCGCCAGCACCACGGGCTCGAAGAGTTCTCCGTCGGAGGCCCACTCCATGAAGCGGAGGCCGAGTTCCTGTCCGGCTTCCCGGCGGTTGTGGAATCGCATGACCTGGTGTGCCTCTCCCTCGGTGGCCGGCACTTCGGTGGCCGGCGTCGGCCGGCTTCCGGAAACTCCGGGTTCCTGCCGCCCGGCGCCCTGAAACGGCGGCGCCTCACCCGGCGGGGCGGTCCTCGCCGGTCAGGTGCTCGCGGAACCAGTCCCCGGCGACGGCGGTGACCTCCTCCAGCGCGCCCGGCTCGGGGAAGAGGTGCGTGGCGCCCGGGACGACGTGGACGCTGCGTACGCCCGGGAGCAGCCGCGCGGCCTCCCGGTTGAGGCCGAGGACGAGTTCGTCGTCGCCGCCGACGATCAGCAGGACGGGTGCGGCGACCCGGGGCAGCGCGTCGCCCGCCAGGTCCGGCCGCCCGCCCCGGGAGACCACCGCGGCCACCCGTGCGGGCCGCTCCGCGGCGCCCACCAGGGCCGCGGCGGCACCGGTGCTCGCCCCGAAGAGGCCCACCGGCAGGCCGGCGGTGTCCGGGCGGTCCGCCAGCCGGTCGACGGCGTCCGCGAGCCGCCCGGCCAGCAATCCGACGTCGAACCGCAGCCGGGCCGTGACGTCGTCCTCGCGTTCCTCGACCGGGGTCAGCAGGTCCATCAGCAGCGTGCCGAATCCCGCGTCGCGGAGCCCGGCGGCGACCGCCCGGTTGCGGGGGCTGTGGCGGGAGCTGCCGCTGCCGTGCGCGAACAGCACCACCCCGCGCGCCCCGGGAGGGACGGCCAGGTCGCCGTGCAGGCTGACGCCCCGGGAGGGGATCTCGACGGCTTCCTCGGAGACCATGTCCGCTCATCTCCCTCGGGTCTGCTGCGGGCCGGCCGTCATCCCGTCCCGGGTACCCGCCGCCGCGGCCCCCGTACCGGTGCGGCGGCGGGGCGGCGCCCGGGCCGCCAGGTCGCCACCAGGGCGCCCGCCAGCAGGAGCTCGGCCAGGTCCCCGCCGTAGTACATGAGCTCGGCGCCCTGCCGGAGTTCGACGGCCGGGGCGTGGACGTACGGGGAGAACCCGCCGTAGAGGGCCTGCGAGACCAGGGCGTGCGCGGCGACGGCGATGCCGATGTGGACGAGCCGGACCGGCACGCCGGGGCGGGACGGCGCGGGGTCGGGGCCCGCGATCGCGTGGGCGAAGAGGCAGCCCGAGGCGAGGAAGTGCAGGTGCAGCAGCCAGTGCCCGGCCGGGTGGGCCGTGGCTGCCCCGTACAGCGGCGTGAAGTACAGCAGCGCCAGCGTGCCGGTGCTCAGCAGCAGCGCCACCGTGGGATGCGACACGGCCCGCACGGGCCGGCTGTGCAGGAGGGCTGTCACCCGGCGGGCCCGGTGGGCGGGCAGGGTGCGCAGCAGCAGGGTGACGGGGGCGGCCAGCACCAGGGCGAGCGGGGCGTACATGCCGATCAGCATGTGCTGGGCCATGTGGGCCCGGAAGTCCGTGTGCCCGGCCGGGCCGAGCGGCGGCAGCAGGGCCAGGGCGAGCAGCGCCAGCCCGGTCAGGAAGGAGGCCGAGCGCCAGGCGTTCCACCGCCGCGCCGGGTTGCGCCGCCCGGCCCGCCGCGCGGCGAGCAGGTAGCCGCCTGCCGGGGCCGCCAGGACCAGGAGGGTGAGGGCGGGCCCGGCCAGGTCGGGGAGGCCGGAGCCGTGGTGCCGGTGATGAGGGCCGTGCTCCATCAGCCGCGGCCGCCCCGGGCGGTCCGCTCCGCGCCGCGCGGGGCGGAGGGGTCGACGGGGCGTCCGCCGCGCCGCACCAGGTGGCCGACGGCCAGGAGCAGGACGCCGAGCACCAGGAACGCGGCGTCCCACCAGCCCTGGTGGTCACCCGCGCGTACGTGGTGGATGCCGAGGATCTGATGGTTCAGCAGTCCCTCGACGATGTTGAACAGACCCCAGCCGATCAGCACCCACCCCCACAGCACCCGGGAGCTCCACACCGCCCGCCGCTCGTGCGTCACCCGCCCGTACAGGACGCCCAGGCCCGCCAGGACCAGGATCCAGCACAGGGCGTGGAAGAAGCCGTCCCAGACGGTGTTCATCTCCAGCCCGGGGACGGTGCGCGGGTCGTAGAACTTCACCCCGACGCGGTCCTGGTCGGTGCTGGAGAGCAGGTGGTGCCAGCGCAGGATCTGGTGGAGCAGGATGCCGTCGACGAAGCCTCCGAGGCCCGCGCCCAGCAGGATGCCGGGCAGCCGGAGGCTGTTGGGCGTCGCGGTGAGCGCCCGCGCGCCGTCTTCCGTGGCCATACGTTCTTGTCCGTTCCGTCGCAGGGGCGTCGCGCCGTTCGGGCACGGTTTCCCGCCCGGTCCCTTCCGAACCGCCCGGTGCGGGCGGTGACCCGGTCGGCCCAACTGCGCAGGCGGCACGGCGGATCGTGCGGCAAAGGTGGTCCCATGGCAGACAACGGTGAACGGCGACGCGCCACGGCCACGGCCACCCGGCGCGCTCCGCGGGGACGCGAGGTCCGCACCGCGGCCGACGCGGCGCGGTGCGCCTCGGAGGAACTGGCCGAGCTCGTCCGGCATCCCCAGGAAGGCGTGTCGGCGGTCCGCAGGACCGAGGAGGGTGGCTGGACCGTCGTCCTCGACGTGCTGGAACTGGCCCGCATCCCCGACACCACCAGCCTGCTCGCGACCTACGAGGTGGAACTGGACGCCGAGGGCCGGATGCTCCAGTACTGCCGCACCGCTCGCTACCGGCGCGGGGGCGCCGACCAGTAGGCGCACGCACCCCATCCGGAAGGAACGCTGATGACCGTCGTCACTCCGTCTCCGTACGCCGACGAGCTCGCCTGTGTACCGCGGGCGGGCACCCTGTACGACGTCCTCGACCTGATTCTCGACCGGGGCATGGTCATCGACGTCTTCGTCCGTGTCTCGCTGGTGGGCATCGAGATCATCAAGATCGACGCCCGGATCGTCGTGGCGAGCGTCGACACCTACCTGCGGTTCGCCGAGGCCTGCAACCGGCTCGACCTGGAGCGGACCTCGCGCAGCAAGACCGTGCCGGAGCTCTTCGGCGGCGGTTCGATGGGCAAGACGGTCGTGAAGGCGGGCGCGCGCAAGGCCGGCCGTTCCCTCGGCGACCGGGTGCGCGGTGTCCTCGGACACGACGGCGCCCGCACCGAGGAGGCGGAGGGCGAGGAGGAGCTCGAGGGCGCGGAGGGGTACGCCGAGGACGACCTCGACGAGGAGTACGAGGAGCGGCCCCGGCCGCGGCGGAGCCGCGGGCGCGCACCGGAGCGGCGGCGGCCGGTCGCGGTCTCCCGAGACCGCGACCGCGACCGTGACCGAGGGCGCGACCCCGGCCGGGTGCGTGACCGTGACCGTGACCGCGACCGGCCGCGTGCCCGGCGCCGCGCGGAGGCCTGATCGCCGTGGCCACCGCCCCCTCCCCCCTGTCCTCCGCCCCGTACTCCGCCTCCCCCGGCGGTGCGCGCGCCGCCTCGGCCGGCCGGCCGGTCGCCACCGGTTCGCTGTACGTGTACGGCGTCACCGAGGCCGGCGTGCGGGCCCCCCGCGCGGAGGGCGTGGACGGCGCCCGGGTCCGGTTGCTGGTGTCCTCCGGGCTGGCCGCCGCGGTGTCGGCGGCGCCCGCCGAGATCCGCGCCCGCCGCCGGCAGCTGTTGGCGCACCAGACCGTGCTGGCCGAACTGGTCCGGCAGGGCCCCGTCCTGCCCATGCGGTTCGCCGTGCTCGCCCAGGACGAGGACACCCTGGTGTCCTATCTGGGCCAGCAACGCCACCATTTCGAGGCGCAGTTTGAGCGGATCCGCGGCTGCGTCGAGATGAACGTCAAGGGCGAGACGCTTCCCGGCTGCTTCGAGGACCTGGTCCTGCGGGACGAGAAGCTGCGGGACCTGGCCCGGCGCACCCGCCGCCGCCCCGACTACGACGCCAACGTCCGGCTGGGCGAGGCGCTGGCCCGCGCGGTCACCCGGGAGGGCCGCCGCGCGGCGCGCGAGGTGCTCGCCGGGCTCACGCCGCTGGCCCGCCGGACGGCCCAGGGCGACGTCGACGACACCGTGGTGCTGAGCGGTTCCTTCCTGGTGCCCGAGGACGCGGAACAGGACTTCCGCCGGGCCGTCGAGGAGCAGGCCCGGCGGCACGGCACCCGGATCCGGCTCAGCGTGACGGGGCCGCTCCCCTGCTACAGCTTCGTGGACGCCCCCACGACCGCCGCTCCCGGCCCGGCGGGGAGGTAGCGCCCGTGGGGCTGTTCACCGAGATCCTGCTGCTGCCGTTCGCCCCCGTCCGGGGCACCTTGTGGATCGCCGACCAGGTGGCCCGTGAGGCGGAGCGGCAGGCCCGTGACCCGCGTCAGGTGCAGGCGCGGCTGGCCGCGTTGCACCGTGCCCTGGACGAGGGCGCGATCGACGAGGCGGCCTTCGAGAAGGAGGAGGACCGCCTCCTGAGGCTGCTGGAAGACCCGGTCCGCCGGGTGGGCGGCCGCCCACCCGGCGCTCCCGCCCGCACCCGTACTCCCGATCCCGAGGGACTTCGATGAACCAGAACTGCAAGGCGGCGATGGCCGCCGCCGTCGCCGGTGGCTATCTCCTGGGCCGCACCAAGAAGGCCAAGCTGGCGCTGGCCGTCGGCACCTACATCGCCGGGCGGCGCTTCAGCATGTCCCCCGGCCGGCTCGCGGCCGAGGGACTCGGCAAGCTCAAGGAGACGCCGCAGTTCCAGGACCTCACCGACCAGGTGCGTCACGAACTGCTGAACGCCGGACGCACGGCGGTCACCGCCGCCGCCCGCCGCAAGCTGCTCGACCTCAGCGACTCCCTGCGCGACCAGAGCGAGCGCCTGTCCGGCGCGGCCTCCCGCCGCGGGGACGAGGACGCCGCCGACGACGACGGCTACGACGACGAGGAACCGGCCGACGCGTACGACGAGGACGACGAGGACGCCGACTCCCGCGGCTCCGGCGACTCCCGCGGTTCCGGCGGTGACGAGGACGAGGACGAGCCGGAGGACGAGATCGACGACCGCCCGGCGGCGGGCTCCGGCTCGCCGAGGCGGACCTCGGCGGGCTCGGCGGGGCTGCGGTCCTCGGCGTCGGGCCGGGGCACCGCCCGCCGGGCCACGGTCCGCCGCGCGGCGGCGACCGGTCCCGCGATGGCCAACGCCGCGGTGAAGAAGAGGTCCGCGACCACCTCGGGCTCCGGCGCCCGGCGAGGGAAGTGAGCGACATGGCGAACGGACGGCAGGAACGCGGCGGCCGCGGCCGGCAGGACGAGGGTCTGCCCATCGACGAGCTGAAGGACGCCCTGGGCGATCTGGTGGGGGCCCTCGGCAGCAGCCTGGTGGCCAAGGCCGGTGACCGGCTCGGCGGCGTCACCGACCGCCTTCTGGACTCCGCGGAGGGCATGGGCGGCAAGGCGGGCGGCCTCGGCCGGATCGCGGGGCGCGTGGCCCAGGGCGACTCCCCGGCGAAGGCCATGGTGTCCGAGAAGGTCAAGGGCGTGAAGGACTCCGTCAAGGACAAGCTGACCGGCGGGGGCGGCGGAGGCGGAGGCGGCGGGAAGGGCGGCGGGGGCGGCGTCAAGGCCACCAACATCGTCGAGGTCCTCGACGTGGCCGTCCCGCTGCGCACCGCCTACGACCAGTGGACGCAGTTCGAGGAGTTCAGCGGCTTCACCAAGGGCGTCCGCGGGGTGAGCCAGAAGGACGAGATCACCTCCGACTGGAACGTCAAGGTGGGTCCGTCCAGCCGCAGTTGGAAGGCCACCGTCCAGGAGCAGATCCCCGACGACCGGATCGTGTGGACCTCCGAGGGCCCCAAGGGCAGCACCCGCGGCGCGGTCACCTTCCACGAGCTCGCCCCGCGCCTGACCCGGATCGTGCTGGTCGTCGAGTACTACCCGGCGGGCTTCTTCGAGAAGACCGGCAACCTGTGGCGTGCCCAGGGGCGCCGTCTGCGCCTGGACCTCAAGCACTTCGCCCGGCACGTCACGCTGCACGGCGACGAGGAGCTGGAGGGGTGGCGCGGCGAGATCCGCGAGGGCGAGGTCGTCCGCAGCCACGAGGAGGCGCTGGAGGACGAGGAGGCGGCCGAGGACAGGGACGAGGACGAGGACAGGGACGAGGACGAGGACGAACTCGACGACGAGCCCTACGGCGAGGGCGGTGAGGACGGCTACGACGACGAGGACGCCGAGGACGACGACGCGGACGACGACGAGTACGCGGACGAGGACGACGTCGACGACGAGGAGTTCGAGGAGGACGAGGAGGAGGAGCCCGACGACGGGCCGGAGGACGAGGCGCCTCCCCGCCGCCGGCGCCGGAGGCAAGGAGCGTCGTGACGGACGTGACCGCGTGGGCCGATCCGGCGGACGGCACGGTCCACATCCCGGGCCCCAACAACAGCACCCTGGCCGACCTGCTGGAACGCATCCTCGACAAGGGCATCGTCATCGCGGGCGACATCAAGATCGACCTGCTGGACATCGAGCTCCTCACCATCCGTCTGCGCCTGTTCATCGCCTCGGTGGACACCGCGAAGAAGGCGGGCATCGACTGGTGGGAGACCGACCCCGCGATGTCCTCCCGCGCCGCCCGGGACGCCCTCGCCCAGGAGAACGAGATGCTCCGCGAACGTCTCGCGGCCCTGGAGGACCGTCTCGACGACCGGATCACCGGCACCCGCACGGAGAGCACGAGCACCACGGAGAGCCGCACCCGATGAGCAGCAGCGACACCGGCACCGTCACCTACCTCTTCGCCCTGAGCGCCGCCCGCCCGCCCGAGGAGGCGCTCTCCCCCGTCGCCGGGCACCCCGGCGGCGGGCCCCTGCGCACCCTGCGCGCCGGGCGGGTCCACCTCGTGGTGCAGGACGTCCCGGCCGCCGCGTTCGACCGGCAGGCACTGACCGACCGGCTCAACCGGCCCGAGGAACTGGAGCGTTGCGCCCTGGCCCACCACCGGGGCGTGGCGGCGGCCGCGCCCTACGGGCCGGTGGTGCCGCTGCCGCTGGCCACGGTCTACCTGAACGACGGGAACGCGGTGGCGGCCGTGGCCTCCCAGGAACGGACGGTCCTGGACGTCTTCGCGCGCCTGACGGGCCGCACCGAGTGGGCGGTCAAGGTGCACGCCGCCGCCCCGGGGACGGCCCCCGAGCCGCCCGCCTCCTCCGGGGAGGGCGGTACCGGCGGCGGCCGGAGCTACCTCAGCCGCGCCAGCGCCCGGCAGCGCAGGGACCGCGACCGGCACGAGACGGCCCGCGCCGTGGCCCGCACGGTCGACCGGGCGCTGCGCGCGCACGCCGCCGGAGCCACGTCGCACCGCCCGCAGAGCGAGCAGCTCACCGGGCGCAAGGCACCGCAGCTGCTGAACGCGGCCTATCTGGTCGACGACGACCGCCGGGACGATTTCCTCGCCGAGCTGCGCCGGCTGCGGTCCGACGACCGCCTGGCCGAGGTGGACGTCACCTGGTCCGGGCCGTGGGTGCCGTACTCCTTCGCCCGCCTGGACGAGCCCGTGCCCACCGCCCTCGCGGCGGCGGCCGGAGAGGGGGCCCGGTGATCCTGCCGGACTCCCGGGAGGACGGCCTCCCGCCCACCGTGCCGTGGGACGGGGAGGAGCCGTACGCGCCGATCGGCCTGCCCCTGGTCGACCTCCTCGACCGGGTGCTCAGCACGGGCGTGGTGGTCAGCGGCGACCTGGTCATCGCCATCGCCGACGTCCCGCTGGTGCGGGTCTCCCTGCACGCCCTGCTCTCCTCCGTCTCCGCCCGCACGCCCTCCCCCTGGGCCGACAGCGGCCCCCTGTGAGGACCCCATGGATCCAGCACCCGCTCCCCGCCGCCCCACCCTCGACCTCGACCCGGAACGCGTCGGCGACGGCCTGGCGCAGCTCGTCCTCACCGTCGTCGAACTGCTGCGCCAGCTGATGGAGAAGCAGGCGGTCCACCGCTTCGAGGAGGGCGACCTCACCGCCGAGCAGGAGGACCGGCTCGGCACGGCCCTGATGCTGCTGGACCGCCGCATGGACGACCTGTGCGCCCAGCACGGGCTGACCCGCGACGACCTCAACCTCGACCTGGGACCGCTGGGTTCCCTGCTCTGACTCCGCCGGACACGGGGGCGCGGGGGCGCCGCGGCGCGGACCACCGCGCGTGCCCGATCTGGCTCAACTCGTCGTTGACGCCGCGGCCCGTCCTCACCAGACTCACGATCCCCACCAGTGCCGAGCCGGCTCCCCCCTGACCGGTTCGCCCCGAGCGGAGGTCATCCATGGCACGTCGTTCCGAGCTCCCGTTAGCCCGCCCGCTGTCCGGCGGTCGCGGGCCGAGGCGCCGCCGCACCGGCGCCCTCGCCGCGGCCGCGCTGGCCCTGGGCGCCGTCGCGGCGGTCCCGCCCCAGGCCCCGGCCTCCGCGGCCCCCGCCGCTCCGGCCCTCACCGCTCCTGCCCCCGCCGCGGCCGCGGCGGCCTGCGGCGAAGGCGCCTTCCAGGCCGAGGCCGTCCTGAACGGCGGCACCTGGACCGCGCGACGCGGTTCCTCGACGGTGTACACCGGCACCGACCTGCGCGCCGCCGTGCAGGCCGCCGTCAACAGCCTCACCCCGGGCCGCACCGCCAAGGAGCGCGTGGTGGTGCGCGGTTCCGGCTCCATGTCGGCGGGCTCCCGCATCTCCCTGCCCAGCTACACGGTGCTCGACGTGTGCGGCACCATCAACGTCACCGGCAGCGGCACCGGCGACCAGGCCCCGGTGTACTCGCGCGGCACCCGCGACATCGAGGTCCAGCACCTCAACGTCACCGGCGCCCCGCTGTACGGCGTCTTCCTGCGCAACGTGCAGAACGTCGTCCTCGGCCGGATCGACATGCGGCTGTCCTCCGGCCTCGGCGTGCGCATCGACAACCGGGGCGACACCAGCCAGTGGACCCGCAACGTCCGCATCGACGACGTCTACGTCTCCGGCGCCTCCAGCCACGCCGTCGAGACCTACGGCGTCGACGGCCTGACCGTCGGCACGGTCACCGCCCGCGACGTGGGCGAGTCCGGCCTGCTCCTCAACCAGACGGTCAACGCCACGGTCACCCGGGTCGACGCGGAGAACGCGGGCACCGGCACCGGCTACGCGGCGTTCCGGATGGCCAACCGCAACGGCCGGGTCGGCAGTTCGTACCCGACCAACATCCGGGTGGGCGAGGTGGTCGCCCGCGGCGGCGGGCGCGGCGTCTTCTGCGTCTCGGAGAGCGGCGGCGCGGTCATCGACCGGGTGACCCTCTCCCACACCGGCAACAACGCGGTGCTGATCGAGAACTGCTACAACGTGACCCTCGCCGCGCAGAGCGGCACGGTGAGCGGCGGCGGCGAGATCCGCCTGGCGGCCCGCTCCGAGTTCCCGAACAACTCCGACATCTGGATCCAGAACCTCACGGTCACCAACTCGGCGATCCGTGAGAGCCCGTGCGGCACCAACACCACCTTCCGCAACAACACGCTGGTCAACAGCAGCCAGTCGGTCTGCTGACCGGCCCGCCCGCCCCGCTCTCCGGCGGCGTCCGCTCACCCGGTGGTGCGCCAGGTGGCCAGGAGCCGCCGGGTCCGGGCGGTGTCCGGGTGGCCGGCCTCCAGGAGCCGTTCCTGGTCGTCGAGGAGGCTGCCGGCGAGCCGCACGGCCTCCTCGACGCGGCCGGCGGCGTGGTGCCCGGCGGCCACCTCGCACCGGGAGAGCAGCGTGTCCGGGTGGGCGGGTCCCAGGGTGCGCACGCGGTCGGCGAGGACCCGCTCGTGCAGCCGGAGCGCCTCCTCGTGCCGTCCGTCCCCGCTGTGCGAGCAGGCCAGCTCGTGGCGGGCGGCCAGGGTGTTCGGGTGGTCCGGTCCCAGGCCGCGCTCGTACCGGGCGAGGACCCGCTCCCTCAGTTCGAGCGCCTCCCGGGTCTGCCCGGACTCCTGGCGGGCGAAGGCGAGTTCGCTGCGGGGGACGGCGGTCAGCAGGTGGTCGGGGCCGACGACGCGCTCCAGCCCGGCGAGGCTCTGCTCCCCGTACCGCAGCGCCTGACGGACGTTGCCCGCCGCCCGGTGCAGGCCGCAGGCGGAGGCGAGGGCGATCAGGGTGACGGTGTCGTCGGGGCCGAGGACACGGGAGCAGTGCGCGAGGACCTGCTCGATCAGCCGGACGCCCTGCCCGGTGAGGCCCGCCGCGTGGTGCAGCAGCGCCAGGTCGTGGCGGGCGGCGAGGGTGTGCGGGTCGTCGGGGCCCAGGAGGCGTTCCTTGTCGGCCAGGACCTCCTGGCAGAGCCGGATCGCCTGCCGGGGCCTGCCGGACGTCCGGTGCGCGAGGGCGAGGGTGTGGCGGGCGGCCAGCGTGTCCGGGTGGTCGGCGCCGAACAGGGCGGTGGCCCGGTCGACGGCCTCGGTCAGGTGCCGGACGGCTTCCTCGCCCCGCTCGAGCCCGCAGCAGACGCGGCCGAGCGCGTACCGGGCGATCCAGACCTCCCGCGCGTCGGGGCCGTGCACGCGCGCCTGTTCCTCGGGGAGTCCGCGCAGCGTCTCCAGCGCCTCGGCCGGGCGGCCGGCGCTCTCGTACGCGGTGGCCAGCACGGCGCGTGCCGCCAGGACCTGGGGGTGCCGCTCCCCCAGGTGCGCGGTCGCCCGCCGCAGGTGGCTCCCGGACGCGTCGACGGCCTCGGCGGGCAGACAGTCCTCGAGCAGGCTGTGGCCGACCAGTTCGAGGCACGGGTGGGCCTCCGGCGTCCACAGGTGCGGGCCGCCGTGCGCGGCGACCGTCCGCGCGTTGGCGCGCATCGCCGCCCGGAACAGCGGGTGCCGGTCCTCGTCCCCGGCCCACACGTCCCATGCCTCGTCCAGGACGTCGGCGGCCAGGCGCACCGTCTCCGCCGACTCCTCCTCCGGGACGGTGGCACGGACCACGGCGTTCACCGCGGCCTGCGTCCGGACCTCGCGCGGCCCCGGCACGCCGTCGAGGACGACCAGGCCGTGGGCGCGGAGCAGCGACCGCGCGTCGGCGATCCGCCGGGCCACCAGCACGGGGCGGAGCTTGCGCATCAGCGCGTCGCGGCGGCCCCGGCGGGCGTGCAGCCGGTCGGAGAGGGACGTGACGGCCCACAGCTCCGACGGGTGGCCCTGGGGCGCGAGGTGGGCGGCGAAACGCACCAGCGGAAGGGCGAAGCCGGTCCGGTCCGCCCGCTCGACGGCGCGCAGGGCCAGCAGCGTGGCGGCGGCCGTCGCACGGCCCGCCTCCTCCTGCCCGGGCAGGGGGCCGGGGCCGGTGCCGCGCAGGAGGCCGAGGTACTCGCGGGCCCCGCGGCGTTCCTCGATCAGGTGGGCCGCGGCCAGGGCGAGGGCCGCCGGCCACCGGTCCAGGGCCCGCGCGAGTTCCGCGGCCGCCTCCGGCTCGTGGAGCTCGCCCGCCCCGGCCTCGGTGAGGCGGTCGCGCAGGTACGCCGTCGCCTCGTCCTCGATGAACGGTCCCAGGCGCAGCACCAGCCGGTCGTCGGCGGGTGGCGCGGTGTCCTCGCCACGGGTGGTGATCACGACCCGGCCCGCGGAGCCGTGGCCGCGGGGCAGCCAGGGAGCGACGTCCGCCGGGTCGCCGACACCGTCGAGGACGACCAGCCAGCGGCGGCGGGTCACCGACAGCCACTTCGGCAGCACCTCCGCGGCGGCCCGCGGGTCGCCGGGCGGCGCACCGGGCAGGCCGAGGAGGCGGGCCGTCTCCGCGTAGACCTCCACGACCTCCGTCAGGTCCGAGCCGTCGACCCAGACCAGGAGGTCGAGGCCCTCCTCCCACAGGTCCAGGGCGAGCGCGGCCGCGAACTGCGTCTTGCCGACGCCGGCCGGGCCGGTGACGACCAGGCAGGAACCGGCCGCCTTGCCGGCCGTCTCCCACGCGGCGGCCCGGTGCTGCGGCGCGGGCGCGAGGTCGGGCGCCTCGCCGACCACCACGGGGCCGTCCAGGCCCGGGGGGCCGGCGGGGTGCGCGTCCTCGACGTCCTGACGTCTCCGGCGGCCGAATCGTCCCACCACGCTGCTCTCTCCCCCCGGCCGCCGCTCCCCGCGGCGGCCTCGCGACCCGTGCCCGCCGACGACGCCCGCCGACGGTGCTCGGCGGGGCTCAGCGGGGCTCGGCAGTGCCTTTCAGTGCCTGACGGCGCCTGACATCGGGGAAAAGATCGCACAGGGTTCCGGCGGGGCGGCGACCGGCCCGTCCCCTAGAGCTTGCGGACCGGGCGGGCGGGGTTGCCCACGGCGACGACGTCGGCCGGGATGTCCTTGGTGACCACCGAGCCCGCCCCGACGACGGAGTTGTCGCCGATGGTCACTCCCGGACACACGATGACCCCGCCGCCGAGCCAGACGTTGTTCCCGATGGTGATCGGCAGCGCCGCCTCCAGCTTGTCGCGGCGCGGGTCGGGCTCCACGGGGTGCGTGGGGGTGAGCAGTTGGACGTTGGGGCCGATCTGGCAGTCCTCGCCGACGGTGATCCGGGCGACGTCCAGCGCGGTCAGGTTGTAGTTGACGAACGTGCGGGCGCCGATGTGGATGTTGCTGCCGTAGTCCACGTACAGCGGCGGCCGGACGTCCACCCCCTCCCCCACCGATCCGAGCAGCTCGGCCAGGAGGGGCCGGGCCTGCGCGGCGTCCTCCACGTAGGCGGCGGTGTAGCGCGCGGCCGTGCGCAGGGCGTGCTGCTGCCGGCGGCCGATCTCCGGGTCGTCGGCGATGTAGAGGTCGCCTGCGAGCATCCGCTCCAGGTTGGTCCGGGGGTCACCGGCGAAGTAGTCCTTGGTCATGGGAACTTGCTACCTCATCGCGGGCCCTGCGGGAAATCCCGTGCGGACGCCGCGGGCCGGGGTACCCGGCGCTCCCGTCGCCTCGGGAGGGAGAGCGGATGCCGGTCGACCTGCTGGGGTTCGTCGGTGTGGTGCTGATCGCCTATCTGGTGCCCGGCCCGGACTTCCTGGTCGTGGTCCGGTCGGCGACCGAGCACCCCGCGCGGGGCCGGGCGGCGGCCCTGGGGGCCCAGACCGGACTGTGCGTGCACCTGCTCGCCGCCGCGGCCGGCCTGTCGCTGGTGGCGGTGCGCCACCCGGCGGTCTTCGACGCGGTGCGGCTGCTGGGCGCGGCCTACCTCGTCCACCTGGGCGTCCGCGCGCTGCTCGCCGCCCGCCGGGGGAGCCCGTCCGGCGGACCGGAACCGGCGCGCGGCCGCGGCGGCGGCCGCGGCGGGCGTTCCGGCTTCGCGGAGGGGTTCCTCACCAACGTCCTCAATCCGAAGGCGGCGTTGTTCTTCCTCAGCGTCCTGCCGCAGTTCGTCGGCGACGGTGACGGCGACGGCTCGCCGGTCCGGCAGATCCTCCTCCTGGGCGTCCTGGACGTGGTGATCGGCGTCGTCTTCTGGTTCGCCCTGGTCGCCGTCGCGGCCCCGCTGCGCGCGCTGCTCACCCGCCCGAAGGTGCGGCACCGGTGGGAGGTGACGACCGGCTGGCTGTTCATCGCGATCGGCGTGGGCCTCGCGGTGGCCGCGTGAGCGCGGGGCGGGCGGTGCGCGTCAGTCGCGGCGGCCCTTGCGCAGGAAGCGCCGCAGCCGGGCGAGCGGCCAGGTGTTGATCACGTCGTCCGGGGTGAGCCATCCGCGCCGGGCGGTGGCGACGCCGAACCTCAGGTGGGCGAGGTCGGGCACGGAGTGGGCGTCGCTGTCGACCGCGAACCGCACGCCGTGCCGCCGGGCCCGCAGGATGTCCTCGTCGCGCAGGTCCAGGCGGTTGGGGTGGGCGTTGATCTCCATGGCGGTGCCGGTGCGCGCGCACGCGGCGAACACCTCGTCGGCGTCGAACTCGATGCCCGGCCGCTTGCCGAGGACGCGGGTGGTGGGGTGGCCGATGATGTTGACGTGCGGGTTCTCGCAGGCGCGGACGAGCCGGCGGGTGAGCTCCTCGCGGCTCTGCCCGAAGTGCGAGTGGATGGAGGCGACGCAGAGGTCGAAGCCGGCCAGGAACTCCCCCGGCCAGTCCACCTCGCCGTCGGGGTCGATGTTCAGCTCCACGCCGTGCAGCAGCCGCATGCCGCCGCCCCGGGCGGTCCGTCCGCGCCGGCCGAAGGCGCCGTCGAGGGCCCTGACCTGCTCGCGCTGGGCCAGGATCCGCTCGTCGGTCATCTGCTGCATGTACAGGTTGGGCGCGTGGTCGGTGACCGCGTAGTAGGCGTGGCCGCGCTCGGCGGCGGCGGCCACCATCTGCTCCAGCGGGGCGAGGCCGTCGGTGAGGTCGGTGTGGGTGTGCAGGTCGCCGCGGAGGTCGGACTCCTCGATCAGCGCGGGCAGCTCGCCCTCCCGCCCGGCCTCGATCTCGCCGCGGTCCTCCCGCAGCTGCGGCGCGATCCAGGGCAGGTCGAGCCGGGCGTAGACCTCCTCCTCGGTCTCCGAGACGATCAGCTCGCCGCTCTCGGCGTCGAACAGCCCGTACTCGGAGAGCTTGAGCCCCCGGTGGACGGCGGTCTCCCGGATGCGGATGTTGTGCGCCTTGGAGCCGGTGAAGTAGATCAGGGCCGCGCCCCAGGCGCCGGGCGGGACGACCCGCAGGTCGACGGCGAGGCCCCGGGTCGTGCGCACCGAGGTCTTGGACGGGCCGCGCGCGATCACCTCGGAGACGTACGGCAGCTCGGCGAAGGCCCGCATGAACGGCTCGGACTCCTCCGCCGCGACCAGGACGTCGACGTCCCCGATGGTCTCCCGGCCCCGGCGCAGCGACCCGGCGTACTCGCACCGCAGGCAGCCGTCGATCCGCGAGAGGCGGGCGACGACGTCCTCGGCGAGGTCCAGGGCCTCGTTGATCAGGACCCGGTCGCCGGAGGACTTCAGCAGGTCCACGCCGTGGAGGATGTTCTCCTCGGTCTTCGGCCCGAAGCCCTTGAGGTCGCGCAGCCGCTCGTCGTGGATGGCGTCGACGAGTTCCTCGACGGAGGAGATGCCGAGCTCCTGGTGCAGGAGGTACGCCTTCCGGGGGCCGAGCCCCGGGATGGCCGTCAGCCGCCGCACCCCGGCCGGGATCTTCGCCCGGAGCTTCTCGACGGCGGCGACGGAGCCGGTGCCGAAGTACTCGGTGACCTTCTCCGCGATCGACTTCCCGACGCCGGGGATCTCCTGGAGCCCCTTGGCGTCGAGCGTGGCGACGTCGGCGTGGTGCCCGCCGATCGCGCGGGCCGCCTTCTCGTAGACCCGCGCCTTGAAGGCGTCCCCGCCGGTGATCGCGATCAGGTCGGCGTACTCCTGGAGGAGGGCGGCCACCTCGTCGTTGGACCTGGCCATGGAGCACGAGTGTGCAGGAACGGCGGCTTCATGCACACGCGCCGCCGCCCCGACCCGTACGGGGGCTCACCGTCGCCGCGGGAGCACCTGGCGAGCGGTACGGGACCACCTGGCGGGCGCGGCGGGGACGGCGCGGGGCAGCGCCTGGTCGACGCCGCCCGGCCGGGGGCGCGGGGATGAGCCGCCGTGGCAGCCGCGGAGGAGGCGCGCCCCGCGCCGCGAAGCCGGCCGACGAGCACGGCGGCTCGCCGGGGGGGAACGCCTTGTACCAGGCGAGCGGCCCGCACGAGCCCGGACGGCGGCCAGGGCCGCCCGCACGGAGCGGCCGGGGCGCGGGGGTGGGCCGCCGGGGCGGCCGCGGGCGGCGCGGGGTGTGTTGGCCTGCTGCGCGGGGGCGGGGGCGCGGGCGGGCCGCGCGTCCCGCCGTCGCGTGAGGTCAGGCGAGGTGGTCGGCGACGAGTTCCGCGAAGTCCTCCGGGGTGAGCACCGTGACCCCCAGCTTCTGCGCCTTGGCGGCCTTGCTGCTGAGCTTGCCGCCCGCGGCGGGCGCCGCCACCAGGTACGCGGTCTCCGCGGTGACGGTGTCGCCGGCCCGCCCGCCCGCGCGCTCGATCAGGTCCTTCACCCCCGTGCGGCTGAGGTCGGCGAGCGGCCCGGTCATCTTCCCCGTGACCACCACCTTCATCGGCCGCCCGTCCTCGCCGACCAGGGGTCCCTCGCCCGCGCCCGGGTCCACCGGTTCCGTCATGGCGGCCCCGGCGGCGGCCATCTTGTCGATCACCGGGCCGAGTTCGGCGAGGGCGGCGACGATGCCGGGCGCCTTCTCCGGGCCGATGCCCTCGACCTCCCGCATCGCTTCCGCGTCCGCGGCCCGGACGGCGTCCATGGTCCGGAAGTGGGCGGCGATCCGCTGCGACAGGCGGCGCCCGGTGTTGCGGATGCCCAGCGCGCACAGCTGCCGGCTGAGCGGTCTGGCGCGGGCGGCCTCGATCTGCGCCAGGAGGCTCGCGCCCCGCTTGGCGCTCCCGGACGCCGTGGTCAGCGTCTCCCGGTCGAGGGTGTACAGGTCGGCGATGTCGGCGACGGCGCCGGAGGCGACCAGCGCGTTGACGTAGGTGGCGCCCAGGCCGTCGATGTCGAGGCAGTCGCGCTGCGCGGCGTAGCCGATCAGCGCGGGCAGCCGGCAGGCGGCTCCCTTCTCGCACCGCCACCGCTCCTGGCTCCTGTCGACGGCCCCGCCGCAGTGCGGGCACGCCTCGGGGAACGGCACCTCCACGGCGTCGGCGGGACGGAGCGTCACCACGGCGGCCTGGACGCGCGGGATGATGTCGCCGGCCTTGTACACGGTGACGGTGTCCCCGATGTGCAGGTCGCGGCGGCGTATGTCGGCCGGGTTGTGCAGCGTGGCGTACTCGACGACGCTGCCGTCGATCTCGACCGGCTCCAGCCGTGCCCTGGGGGCGAGCACCCCGGTCCGGCCCACGTTCCACTCGACGTCCAGCAGCCGCGTGGTCCGCTCGACCGCCGGCAGCTTGTAGGCGATCGCCCAGTACGGGAAGCGGGACCCGAAGCCGGCGGCCCGCTGTTCCGCGGCGTCGTCGGCCTTCACCACCACACCGTCGATCCCGAACGGCAGGCCGGGCCGCATCGCCTGGATCTCCTCGACCCGCGCCCAGGCCTCCTCCACCGTCCGCACGCGCAGCAGCGCGGCCGGGTTGTCGCGGGTGGTCCGCACCCCCGCCCGCGACAGCAGGGCCAGCACCTCGGAGTGCGGGGCACCCTCGGGCAGGAACGACCCGTCGTCGAGGGGGACGGCGCCGTACGCCCAGAACGTCATGGCCAGCCGGTAGGGCCGGTCCTTGGCGCGCAGCGTGCCCGCCGCCCCGTTGCGCGGGTTGGAGAACACCTTGGCGCCGTGCTCGGTCCGTATCGCGTTCGCCCGCTCGAACTGGGCCTGGGTGAACAGCACCTCGCCGCGCACCTCGACGGTGGCCGGGGTCTCCAGCCGCTCCGGGAGTCCCTCGACGGTGCCGATCACATGGCTGACGTCCTCGCCGAACCGGCCGTCGCCGCGGGTGACGACCTGCACCAGCCGCCCGTCCCGGTAGCGGGCGGCGACGGCCGCGCCGTCCAGCTTCGGCTCGACCGTGAAGCCGCCCTCCACCGGCCGGCCCAGGCGCCGCTGCAGGCTCTCGCCCCACGCGGCGAGCTGCTCGGCGGAGAACACGTTGTCCAGCGACAGCATCGGCACCGTGTGGGCGACGTCGCCGACCGGGGCGGCGCCCGCCGCCACCTGGTGCGTCGGGGAGTCCGCCGACGTCTCGCCGGGGTGGGCCTCCTCGTAGGCGGCTATCGCGAGCAGTTCCCGGTCGTAGGTGGCGTCGTCCATCACGCTCTCGGCGGCGGTGTCGCCGTCGCCTCCGTAGTACGCGCGGGCGGCGGCGCGCACCCGGGCGATCGCGGCCTCGTACTGGGCAGGGGTCGACAGCGCCTCGACGGCGGGAGAAGTCGTCATGCGAACACTCTTCCGCACGGGTCTGACAACGCCCAGGCCCGACGACGCACGGCTCAGCCACCACCCGGCGGACCACGGCCGAGGCCGCCGTCGGGACGCGGTCCGTCCCGACGGCGGCCTCGGCGGGGCCGGGGTACCGGCTCAGTGCAGGGCGGTCACGGGGGCGCCCGGCGCCTGGCCGTCCTTGGCGACGGTCTTCCGCCGCGGCAGGAACAGCGCCGGGACCAGGCAGGCCACGATGAGGAACAGCGCGACCATGTAGGTGCTGCCGAAGGCCTCGGCGAGCGCCGACCTGCCCTCGGCGAGCAGCGCCGGCGGCACCTGGTCCGCGGGCGTCGCGCCCTGCGCCACGGCACTGAACGCGCCGGCCGCGGGGTTGTCGAGGACGTGGTTGGTGAAGATCACCGACATGACGGCGGTGCCGATCGATCCAGCGGTCTGCTGGACGATGTTCATCATGGTGGAGCCGCGGGCGATCTGGTGGTCGGTGAGCGTGCTCAGCGCCGCGGACATGATCGGCATCATCGTCACGCCCATGCCCATGCCGAGCACGAACAGGCTGCCCAGCAGGACGACGTAGGAGGTCTCGGCCCCTACCTGGGTGAACACCGCCATGCCGGCGCTGATCACCACGATGCCGGTCACGACCAGCTTGCCCGGGCCGATCCTGTCGGTGAGGCGGCCGCCGATGGGCATGGTCAGCATCGCGCCCAGGCCCTGCGGGGCCAGCAGGAGGCCGGTGTCCAGGGTGCCCTCACCGCGGACCTGCAGGAAGTAGCTGGGGAACAGCAGCATCGACCCCATGAAGGCGACCGAGAACAGGGTCATCGTGACCACGGCGACGGTCACGTTGCGGTTCTTGAACAGGCTCAGGTCGATGAGCGCGTTCGCCTTGCGGAGCGCGTGGGCCACGAAGCCCAGCACCAGCACCAGGCCGACCAGGCCCGGCACCAGCACCTTCGCGGCGGCGACGGTGCCCTCCTCGGGGATGGTGGAGACGCCGTACAGGAACAGCGCGAGACCGGGCGACAGCAGCAGCATGCCGATGAAGTCGAACGCCTCCGAGGGCTGCGGGTTGTCCTTGGGCAGGACCTTCCAGGCGGCGATCAGGGCGATGGCGCCGACCGGCACGTTGATCAGGAAGATCCACTCCCAGCTGGCCGCCTCGATCAGCCAGCCGCCGAGGATGGGCCCGCCGATGGGGCCCAGCAGCATGGGGACGCCCAGTACCGCCATGACCCGGCCGACCCGCTCCGGACCGGCGGCGCGCGTCATGATCGTCATGCCCAGCGGCATCAGCATGCCGCCGCCGAGGCCCTGCAGCGCACGGAACGCGATCAGCGGGCCGATGTCCCAGGCGAAGCTGCAGAGCGCCGATCCGGCGACGAACAGCACGATCGAGGTCAGGTACAGGCGCCGGGTGCCGAACCGGTCCGCGGCCCAGCCGGTGATCGGGATGACCGCGGCCAGGGCCAGCGTGTAGGCGGTCATCGTCCACGCGACGGTGGCGTAGCTGGCGCCGAACTCCTGCTGCAGGGTCGGCAGCGCGACGCTGACCACGGTGACGTCGAGGATCGACATGATCGCCGCGATGACGACGACGCCGGCGATCTTGAGGACGCCACGGTCCAGTTTGTCCGCCGACTGCGGGCCGGGGGCGGCCCCGGCCGGTGGCGAGCCTGTGTCAGTGCTCATGAGAAGGGGTTCCTCGTCTCAGTTGTCATGGTGCCGGGCAGCGCGAACCCGGGCACGACCGGCACAGGTCGGTCGACCCGCGGCGCTCCGTCGCGCCCCCCACGCCGCGTCATGACTCTCCGGGCGGTTCACCGGCGATCACCGACGTCCACGTTCTCGGGTCTCGCCAACGCGAGATGGTAACAAGATTGAAGTACCAGCAAAATCGGGATTAATCAGACGGGCCACCGGAGTTGGGCGCCCGGCCGGGGGACGCGATCCCGTCCCCCGGCGTCGCTTGTCGGCCCCGTGCCCGGGTGAGAGACTTGCGCGCCGCCAGGGCGGCGGAGTCGACGGGGGCGTGATGGGCCAGGTGGGGACCGCGGCCATGCTGCGGGTGACGGACGTGCACAAGTCGTACGGGCGGGGGGTGGCCGCCGTGCACGCGCTGCGCGGCGTCTCCTTCGAGGTGCCCCGGGGTGAACTCGTCGCGCTCAAGGGGCGGTCGGGGTCGGGGAAGACGACGCTGCTGAACATCGTCGGCGGGCTCGACGAGCCCGACCGCGGGCACGTGAGCGTCGACGGGCTGGTCCTGGCGGAGCAGGACGAGGCCGCGCTCCTGGCCCTGCGCCGGGAACGCATCGGCTTCGTCTTCCAGTCGTTCGGCCTCATCCCCGTCCTCACCGCCGCCGAGAACGTGGGCGTGCCGCTGCGGCTGCGCCGGGCGGACCCGCGCGAGCGGCGCGAACGGGTCGAACTGCTGCTGTCCCTGGTGGGGTTGGCGGACCACGCGGCGCAGCGGCCCGGCGAGCTGTCGGGCGGGCAGCGCCAGCGGGTCGCCATCGCCCGCGCGCTGGCCAACAGTCCCTCGATCCTGATGGCCGACGAGCCCACCGGCCAGCTCGACGCGGAGACCGGGCACTCGGTGATGGAGCTGCTGCGCGCGGTCGTCCGCAGCGAGCGGATCACCGCGTTGGTCGCCACCCACGACACGACCCTGCTGGACCTGGCCGACCGGGTGCTGGAGCTGAAGGACGGCGCCGTCTCCGAGGTGTAGCCGCCCGGTTCAGGCGGCGGGCGCGGCGGCCGGCTCCCCCGCGGAGGGCCGTCGCACCTCGAAGTGGAAGCATCCGTACTCCAGCGCCCGGACGTGCACGAGCGCCACCGCCGGGTCGGCGAACGCGGACGGGCGCGGGTCACCCCGCCCCGGCCACCGCAGGAGGGCACTGTACATGCCACGACATCACCACCGCGCCCCTCCGGTACCGGCCACCTGCGGCGCGCCCCGCATCCACCGCCTCCGGTGAGTCGTCGGCGACGGCAAAGCCGGGACCACGCCCCCAGTTCCGCGTCGCGGCGTCACTCCGTCGGCGTGCCGATCCGCAGGCGGTTGCCGTCGGGGTCGCGGAGTTCGATCTCTCGTGCCCAGGGCGCGTCGGTGACCTCCACCCCGAACGCGGCGGCGACGGCGTCGACGTCCCGGACGCGGAGATAGACCAGCGTGTCGGGGCGCGCGTCGCCGTGGTGCTCCGAGAGGAACAGCCGGACCTCGCCGCGGGCGACCTCGACGAACGCGGGCAGTCCCGGCTCGAAGCGGTGCTCCCACTGCCGGGTGAACCCCAGCCGCTCGTACCACGTGACCGCCGCCGCGGCGTCCTCGACCCGGAGCACGGGGATGGCTTCCTCGTTCATGGCGTCATCCTCGCACCGCCGTGCCGGCTCGCCCCCCTGCCTCCTCGTCCCCTGCCTCCTCGCCTCCGTGCGGACGTCACTCCCCGCCGGCGCCCGCGTCGTGGACGAGCAGGGCGATCTGCACGCGGTTGTTGAGCTCCAGCTTCGCGAGGACGCGGGAGACGTGGGTCTTCACCGTCGGCAGCGCCATGTGCAGTTCGGCCGCGATCTCCCCGTTGCTGCGGCCCCGGCCGACCGCGAGGGCGACCTCGCGCTCGCGGTCGGCCAGCAGGGCGAGGCGCCGCCGGGCCCGGACCGCGCGGGCGTCGCGGTCACTCGCCCCGTCGGTGACCTGGGCGATCAGCCGCCGGGTCACGGCCGGCGACAGCACCGGCTCACCCGCGGCCACCTTCCGGACCGCCGCGACGATGCCCTGCGGCGGCGTGTCCTTCAGCACGTACCCGGCGGCGCCCGCGCGCAGGGCGCGCAGGACCAGTTCGTCCGCCTGGAAGGTGGTGAGCACGAGGACCTCGGGCGGCCGGGGGCCGCCGCGCAGCGCCGCGGTGGCGGTCAGGCCGTCCACCCCCGGCATGCGGATGTCCATCAGGACGACGTCGGGACGGTGCCGTGCCGCCTGGGCCGACGCCTCCGCCCCGTCGGCGGCCTCCGCGACGACCTCCAGGTCGGGAGCGCCGCCCAGCATCAGGCGGAGCGCGGACCGCACCAGCGGATCGTCGTCGACCAGCAGGACCCGGACGGCGCCGCTCATGCCGCTGCTCCCTCCGCCTCGGCGCGCCCGTCCGTCCCCGGCCACGGCAGGTCCGCCCGCACCGTGAAGCGGCCGTCGCGCACGCCGTGGTCCAGCCGGCCGCCGGCCAGTGCGACCCGTTCCGCCATGCCGATCAGTCCCTGCCCGGCGCCGGGGACGGGCGTGGCGACGCGGGCGCCGACCGCCGCCGGGTTCCTGGTCCTCACCGGGTTGGCCACCTCGACGACGAGACCGGCGCCCGGGCGGCCCGTGACGGTGACGGTCACCTCGGCGCCACCCGCGTGCTTGCGCGCGTTGGTCACCGCCTCCTGCACCACCCGGGCGGCGGTGCGGCCGACGGTGGCGGGCAGCGTCTCCACGGCGGCGGCGTCGAGACGGTAGGTGACGCGCATGCCGGCGGCGCGGGACTCGTCCAGCAGCCGGTCGACCGCGGCGAGACCCGGCTGCGGGCCCCGCGCGTCCTCCGTCCGCGCGCCGCCGGAGCCGCGCAGGACGCCGATCACCTCGCGCAGGTCCTCCAGCGCCTGGTGCGCGCTGTCGCGGATCACCCCGGCGGCGCGGCGGAGGTCCTCCGGCGAGACCCCCGGGTTGTACTCCAGCGCCCCGGCCTGGACGCTCAGCAGGGACAGCCGGTGGGCGAGGACGTCGTGCATCTCCCGGGCCATCTCCTCCCGCACCTCCCGCCGGGCGTCGTCCGCCGCGCGCACGGCCCGTTCCGCGAGGGAAGCGATCAGTGCCCGCCGCGAGCGGATGTACAGCCCCCAGCCGAGCGCGCAGGCCACCAGGGTGAAGTAGGTGAGGGCCGAGCCGACGACCTCCTCGCCGCGGTCCAGGTCCCGCAGCAGGAAGACCGTGAACTGCACCAGCGTGAAGCCGCCCAGCCAGGCCGTGACCCGGCGCGGACGATGCA
This sequence comes from Streptomyces sp. NPDC002640, assembly GCF_053592575.1. NCBI lineage: Bacteria > Bacillati > Actinomycetota > Actinomycetes > Kitasatosporales > Streptomycetaceae > Streptomyces > Streptomyces sp. NPDC002640. Next base: position 110,878 of record NZ_JBSFVZ010000006.1, read on the forward strand.
CGGCGACGGTGAACAGGGCCACCAGGATCGCCCCGGTGAGGAAGTGGAACCGGGTGCCGGCGAGCATCAGCAGCACCGCCAGCGGCACCGGCCACCGCCGCCGCAGGAAGACCGCGGCGCAGCCGACCGCCCCCGCCACCTGTTCGGCCACCGGCACACCGGCGGACACGTCGCCCCGGTAGGCGGCGTCGGCCGTGACGACGGAGAAGACCACGGCGAACAGGAAGCAGGCGATGTCCACGGACAGGTCGCGGCGGGTACGCATGGCATCGAATGTACGGGCGACCCGGCCGGTCGGAGCGACGCCCGTCCCCGGACCGATACTTTCGGACGACATCGCGGCCCGCGTCCGATACCGACGCCCGACGCCCCCGCCCGGCCCGCGCTCCGAGACTGGGGCCATGAAGGGTTTCCTCGGTTTCCTCAGCTTCGTGCTAGTCGCCGGCGGCGTGCAGGGGCTCGTCCACGAGTTCTTCGGCACCTGGATCCCGGTGATGGGGTTCATGCGGTACGTCTACGTCGACGGCTACGAGATCTACATCGGCATCGCCCTGCTGGCCCTGGGCGCGGCCGTGGCGGTGGCGGCGGGCAGGGCGGGCGAGGCCGGACGCAGGGGGTAGGCCGACCGGCCGGAACGGCGCCGGGGCACACGCGGCCGCCCCCGCCGGTCGGTGGCGGAGGCGGCGCGCGGCGTGCGGCGTGCGGTCAGGCGGTCACGCCGTCACACGGTCACGCTTTTCGCGGTCATGATCCCGAACCCGGCGATGTACTCCCGGATCGGCTTGTAGAACCGCGTGCCGACCTCGTACCGCCCCGCGGCGCCGAGCGCGCCGAAGGCGGCCACCCAGGTGCGGACCTCGTGGGCGGAGTTGCCGGCCGCCTCGGCCATGCCGGCCGGCGTCATGGCGTCGACGGGGGTGAGGTCGCCCGAGGCCAGGGTGTCCATCAGGGCCCGGTCCCAGGCGGGGTTGAGGTCGCGGATGGCGGCGGTGCCCGCCGCGAAGGCCCGGCCGGTGTCGATGACCCGCTGCTGGCGGGCGTCGCGCGCCGCGGCGGTGGGGTGGCGGCCGTCGAGCAGCAGGGCGCGCGCCTGTTCGTCCGCCGTGGCCCACTGCGGCACCGGCGGGTCGTGGGAGAGTCCGCCGGAGCCGATCACCAGGACCCGCTCGTCGAGCGTGGTCAGGAACGAGCCGACCGCCTCCCCCAGCAGCCGCACCCGGCGCATCGAGGTGAACGGCTTCGCGACGCCGTTGACGAAGACGGGGATCGTCGGCACCGTGGCGATGCCCCCGAAGAGGATCTCCAGCGGCTGGATCGCCCCGTGGTCCAGCTCCGTCCGGCGCGAGATCGCCACGTCGAGGTCACGGTCGAGCACGTGCTGCGCCAGCCGCTCGGCCAGTTCCGTGGGGACGTCGAGCGGTCCCTCGGCGGTGCCGTAGTCGCCCACGCCGAGGGCCTCGTAGCCGATGCAGAACGGCGGCATCAGGTCGTAGAAGAACCCGTTGTAGTGGTCCGGCGCGAAGGCGACCACCAGGGTGGGGTCGTACTCCCGGACGAAGGCCCGGGCCCGCTCGAAGGCGGCGTCGACCTCGGCCTTCACCTCCGCCGGCGGATCGTTGAACTCCAGCAGCGGCGAGTGGGACATGGTGACGAGGGCGAGGCTCACGAGGGAACTCCTTCGGCGAGGGCGCCGGCACGGCGGAGCGCGGCGAGGGCCGTGGACGTCTGCTGGCTGAGGCAGGCGGCGGCGACGAAGCGGTCGGGGCGCAGGACGACGGTGCCGCAGGCGCGCACGTCGAACCACCGCTTGAGCGCGCCGGACGGGTCGCCGACCACCGTGACCGGCTCCGGCGAGCCGGCGAACCGCTTCTCGGCCCACTCCCGCTGGGTCTCCGGCACGAACGACACGAGCCGGATCCGGTGCCGCCTGACGAACGCCAGGTCGGCGGGGGTCAGATGGGCGGTGGGGTTGCCGCCCCAGGACGCCAGGGTCCACCAGTCGCCGGTGACCTCGTCCAGCAGGACGTTCTCGGCGTCGGCGGTGGTGACGCGCGGCTGGACGAACTGCAGGCCGACCGGCGAGACGGAGCCGGGCGAGTCGACGAACGGGAGGAGCTTGCCCTTCTTGAAGCCGGCGTCCGCCGTACCGGGCCGCAGCGTCACCTGGTCGACGACGACGCCCTCGGCGTACCGGGGCATCGGCTTGAACCGCAGCTCGCTGAAGTAGGACTTCCACGTCGGCACCAGGTTGAGCGCGGTGGCCGCCCGGTCGCGGACCCAGCCGCCGAGGGGGCGCATCTTCATGACCGTCCCGGCGGTCATGTTGACGTCGATCATGTCGGCCGCGTGCTTGCGGCGCTCGGTGGTGTACGTGTCGAGCAGGGCGTCGCCCGCGTCGCCGCCGAGCACGGCGGTGAGCTTCCAGGCGAGGTTGGTGGCGTCGCGGATGCCGGAGTTCCAGCCCTGGCCGAGCCACACCGGCATCAGGTGCGCCGCGTCCCCGGCCAGGAACACCCTGCCCTTGCGGAAGCTGGAGGCGACCCGGCCGTGGTGGGTGAAGGTGCGCTGGTTGATGATCTTCAGCGCGGAGGGGTCCGGCACGTGGCGGCGCAGCAGGCCGTCCATGAAGGAGCGGTCCTCGACCAGGTCCGTGGGCTCGTCGTCGTGGAGCATGAACTCCCAGCGGCGGATCCCCTGCGGCAGGCCGATGGAGACGTACGGGCGGCGGGGGTCCGCGCCCAGGTAGACCGACGGGGTGCCGATCGGGTCGTCGGCGACGTCCACGACGACCCAGCGGGTGGAGGGCGACCTGCCCTCGAACTCCACGCCCATCCACTTGCGGGTGAAGGAGCTGCCGCCCTCGCAGCCGACGGCGTACCGGCCCGTGACGGTGACGGTCTCCCGCACGGCGCCGTCGGCGTCGAGGCGCTCGGCGGTGACGACGACGTGGTCACCGCGGTCCTCCAGGCCGGTGACCCGGTGGCCGAAGCGCAGTTCGTGCTCCGGGAAGCGCCCGACCCCGGCCGCCAGCTCCTGGTCGACGAGCGGCTGGATGAACCCGTGCTTGCGCGGGTGACCGAACTCCTCGGTGGTGGGGTCGTTGGTGGCGAGCACCTGACCGGTGCCGTTGACGAGCCGCACCACGTGGTGGGGCACGGTGAAGGGCTTGACCCGCTCCCACAGCCCCGCGGTGGCGAGGGTGCGGATCGCTTCGTCGTCGAGGCCGACGCCGCGCGGGTAGTCGATCAGCTCCTGGCGTGCCTCCAGGACGATGGCGCGGTGGCCGCGCACGCCGATGAGGTTGGCGAGGGTGAGCCCGACGGGTCCGGCTCCGATGACGACGACGTCGGTGTCGAGAGTGGGGGTGGACATGTGCGGCGGCCTCAGTTGTGCGAGAGGAAGTCCACGACGAGACGGTTGAACTCGTCGGCGTGCTCGATCATGGCCCAGTGCCCGCAGCGGTTGAGGAGCACCAGACGGGAGTCGGCGATGTTGGCGGTCAGCCACAGGCTGACCTCGAAGTGCAGGACCCGGTCGTCCTTGCCGTGGATCAGCAGCGTGGGCGCCTGGATGTCCGGGATCAGGTCGCGGTCGACCCGGCGGGGGATCGGCGCGCCGTGGGCGAGGCCCTCGAGGTAGTTGGTCAGGTGCTCGGGGCGGGCCAGGGCGGCCTCCGAGCGGGCCCGGGTGAGCTCCGGGGTGGCGAACCGCGCCTTGTCGAAGGTCATGATCTCGACCAGGGCCTTCATGTTCTCCGGGCTGGGGTCGCGGTAGGCCCGCGCGATCACCTTCAGGCCCTCGCTGGGGCCGTCGCCCGCGGAGAACAGGTTCTTCACCGGGCCGCGGCCGAGCGAGGCGCCCATGGTGACCAGGTGGCTGAGGCGCTCGGGGTGCAGCGTGGCGAACCGGACGGCCGTGTGGGCGCCCATCGAGTTGCCGATCAGCGCCGCCTTCCCGATGCCGAGGGCGTCGAGGAACGCGATCAGGTCGGCGTCGTGGTCCATGTCGACGGTCCGCACCGCGTCCGAGTCGCCCCACCCCGGCATGTCGGGGGCGAGGACGCGGAATCCGCCGCGCGCGACGGCCTCCAGGTTGCCGGAGAAGTTGGACCAGCCGGTCGCCCCCGGCCCGGAGCCGTGCAGCATCACGACCGGCGGCGCCGAGGCGTCACCGGCTTCGTAGTAGCGCAGGTGGGTGCCCGACGGGAGCGTGATGTCGCGGGCCGCGGATTCCTTGGTGAGAGTCACAACGCCTATCTCCTGTGCTGAATGTGCACGCCCTCAGGCGTTATATGCACGCCTTGCTGCACGCCATGGCACCACCATCGACCGCGGAAGTCAATACCGACCGGTACGAAGCCGAGCCGCCCGCCACCGCCGCCCGACCGGGCGCGGAACCCGCACCGATCCGCCGGGGGGCGAGGACAGCGCGGGGCGCGCGACGGGGCCCACGCGGCTGCGGACTCACGACGGAGCCCACGCGGCCGCGGACGACGGCTCCACCGGACGCCGCATTGCCGAGGGGCGACCCCGGACAACCGGACGGCCACTCACCGGGGCGGAGACGGAACGCCGAACGCGCCGCCGGGTGGGTCAGGTGAGGCGCTGGGACAGGCGGGCCGCGGCGGCGATCAGCGCGGCGGGGGCCTTCTCGGCGACCTCGGCGCGGTAGGTGATGACGTTCAGGCAGGCCGGCGGCAGCCCCGGCGCCCCGATCGGCACGGCCACCCCGTGGGCGCCGGGCTCCACCTCACCGAAGGTCGCGGCGAAACCCCGCTCCCGCGCCCGGACCACGGCCTCCGCGTCCCCGGGGGCCGGAGGACGGGCCGCCATGAGCGCCACGCCCGCGGAACCCCGGCCGAGCGGGTGCCGGCTGCCGGTGCGGAAGGACAGCACCCAGCTCGCCGCCGGCGGCTCCATCACCAGGAGCGCCACCGCGTCGGCCCCCTCGGTGACCAGCAGCGAGATCGTGGCCCCCAACTCGTCCGCGAGCTCCCGCATCACCGGCTCGGCCTCGGCCCGCAGCGTGGCGTGGATGCCGCCGGCCAGCGCGGCCAGGCCGACACCCGCGCGGTAGCGGCCGTCACCGCCCCGGACGGCGAGACGGAAGTCGGCCAGGGTGCTCAGCAGACGCGAGGCGATCGAGCGGTGCACGTCGAGCTGGTCCGCGACTTCCTGCACCGTGAGTCCGTCACGGGCTGCGGTCACCAACTCGAGCGCGCGGAGGCCCCGAGCGAGGGTCTGGGCGCCGGCGGCGCGGGAGGTCTCAGCCATGCCCTGAGCCTAAGGGCAGCACGGACAACCCTTGACAGCTCACCCTCCACCGTCCAGCCTTCTCTAAATGCACGAGGAAGTGCGCTATTTGCATGCAGGGTGGAGAGCCAGATGGACCTGAGAGACGCGATCCGGAACAACCCGATGACCCGCTTCCAATGGGTGGTCGTGGCGCTCTGCATCCTCCTCACGATGATCGACGGGTACGAGATCCTCATCACCTCGTACACGCTGCCCGCCCTGACCGACCACTGGGCGCTGAGCAAGGGGCAGCAGGGCCTCGTCGCCTCCCTCGGCACGCTGGGCATGGGCGTCGGCGCGACCCTGCTGAGCCCGGTCGCCGACCGGATCGGCCGCCGCCGCCACATCCTCGGCTCGCTCGCGCTGATCGTGCCGGGCATGGTCCTCAGCGGTCTGGCCACGTCCTTCGAGATGTTCCTGGCCTTCCGGTTCTTCGCCGGGCTGTTCCTCGGGGCGATCGTGCCGAGCATCAGCGTGCTCTGCGCCGAGTACTCCAGCCGGCACCGCCGCGGCGTGGTGATGGGCGTCTACGGCATCGGCCTGCCGCTCGGCGCGGCCATCGGCGGCTTCCTCTCCGTGTGGCTGATCGACGCCTTCGGCTGGCGCGGCCCGTACTTCTTCGCCGCGATCGTCACCGCCCTGCTCCTGGTGCTGGCGGCCGTCACGCTGCCGGAGTCGGTCGGCCACCTGGTCGAGAAGCGCCCGGCCCACGCGCTGCGGGACTACAACCGCATCGCCGCCCGGCTCGGCGTCCCGGCCGCCGCCGCGCTCCCCGCCCCCACCGGGGCCGCCGGGAAGGTGACGTTCGCGAGCGGCATGTGGCAGGGCGTGATGCTGCCCCGCACGCTCCTGCTGTGGACGTCCTACGCGCTGGTGATCGGCGCGTTCTACTTCGCCAACGGCCTCACCGCGAAGCTGGTCACCCAGACCACCGGGGACCCGGACTTCGGCATCCGCGCCCAGGCGCTGGTCGCGGCCGGCGGTGTCGTCGGCGCGCTGCTCTTCGCCGCCGTCTCCCGCAAGATCCACCCGCGCCTGGTGACGGCCCTGATCGGCGTCGTCGGCTTCGTGGTCTTCTTCGTCTTCGCCGCCTACTTCGACGACCGGACCGCGGTCCTGGTCCTCGCGGTCCTGATCGGCCTGGCGGTCAACGGCGGCGTCGCCGCGTACTACGCGATCAGTCCCTCGATCTACTCGATCGCGATCCGCACCGCCGCGGTCGGCCTGATGATGGGCGTGGGCCGGATCGTCGCCTTCTTCGCCCCCAACATCGCGACCTTCCTCGAGGACCGCGGCTTCACGCCCGAGGGGCTCTACCGCCTCTACGGCGTGGTGATGGTCCTCTCCGCCGTCACCGTCACGGCCCTCCACCTCACCTACCGGGGCCGGCACCGCGAGGACGCGATGGACGCCGAGGACGCCTCCGCCGCGGAACCCCCGGCGGCCGGGACCGACCGGACCCCCACGGCCGTCGGCTGACGTCCGGGGCGGCGCGGGGCCGTGTCCGGATACGACCGTGCGGTCCGCCCTCCTGGCGGACCGCACGGTCGTCCCGTACCGCGGTGCGGGTCAGCTCGCGGCGACGCCCGACGGCACCGCCGTGGCGCCCGACGGCACCGGCGCCACGCCGCCGGCCGCCCGGGCCCTGACCTCCGTCAGCGCCGCCTCGACCTCCCGCAGCACGCGGGCCGCGTCCTCCGGGTTGTTCACCACGTCCGTGCGGTCCATGTCGATGACGAAGACCTCGCTGGCCGAGTAGTGCCGCTGCACCCAGTCGTCGTAGCCGGACCACAGCGTCCGGTAGTACTCCACCAGGCTCTCGTCCTGCTCGAAGTCGCGGCCGCGCATCCCGATCCGGCGCAGCACGGTGTCGAAGTCCGCCCGGAGGTAGACCATGAGGTCGGGCGCCTTGCGGTACGGCAGGCCGTCGATCTCGCGCATCATCTCGTCCAGCAGACCCTCGTACACCTGCATCTCGAGCGAGCTGATCCGGCCCAGGTCGTGGTTGACCTTGGCGAAGTACCAGTCCTCGTAGATGGAACGGTCCAGGACGTTGTCGTCCTGCCGGTAGGCCTCCTTGATCGAGGCGAAGCGGGTCTGCAGGAAGTAGAGCTGGAGGAGGAAGGGGTAGCGCTTGGCCTGGATCTCCTCGGGGCTCGCCGTGTAGAAGAGCGGGAGGATCGGGTTGTCGGCCACGCTCTCGTAGAAGACCTGGCTCCCGAGCCCCTTGGCGAGCAGCTCGGCCACGCTCGTCTTGCCGGTCCCGATCATGCCTCCGACGCAGATCACTGGCATACCTCACTTCTCCCCTGGGGATTACCGTTCGCGGATGGTGGGCCGGGCCACTCGAATCCCCGAGATGTCCATGATCGGCGTCATGTCGCCCCCGCCCGAACGGGTCCCGACGTGAGCCGCGCCTACCGGCGGGCCGGACCGGCCGTTCCGCAGTTGCCGCCCTCGAACGACCCGCCGCCGCCCCTGCGGCCGCCCTGAATAATAAATGAGGAATCCCGACCCGCCTGCCAGGCCGACGCCACGCTTCCGGCCCGGCCCGTCACCACCGCGGCGGCCCCGTCCGGTGCTACGCGCGCTCCAGCACGGCCTCCTCCGGGAGCCCGCCGTTCTCCTCGCAGCCCAGTTCCTTCGCCATGGCCAGCGAGAAGGAGTGCGCCACGGTCGCGTACGCGTCCCGCAGCGCCTCGACATTGTCCTCGGGTTCGCTCACCGTACGATGCTCCGCGCTGATCATCAGGTGGGCCGCTGTCGACGAGCCGGCCAACTTGTCGCTTCGACACTCGAACAGGACATATGCCTCGTTCGCCGCCGCCCCGGTCTCCTCGCCCATCTTCAACAGGGTGAACTTCTGAGCGGGTTTTCCCTTCGGCAGGCCGTCGAGCCACGTCCAGGTGATTCTGAGCTCGAAGTCGCTCGTACCGAGAGGCGTGTAGACACGGCAAGCGTCCCCCTCCCACACGTCAGGGGTCCCGAAAGCGTCGACCAGGTCCGCCGCGGCCCGCTCGACGGTGTACCTCTCCCCCGACGCCTCGAACCGCGACTCCCCCGTGATCACCTTCAGTGCACGGGACGCGTCGGCGGATATCGCATTGCCCCCGCACAGTTCCGTTCCCGCGACGACCTTGTAGTCCTTCGGGGTCTTCTGACCCCCCTCCGGCTCCCCGTCCCCACCGCAGCCCGCGGCACCGAGAAGCAACGAACCTGCCACGGCCGCGGCGAAGAGTCCCCGACGTGCCGACCTACCACTGCGCACTGTCCACATCCTTCACGTATGTGTCCTCGGTCTGCCGGCGACTCAGCCGGCCTCCGGGTCACTGCCCTGCTGGATCTCCCGGTCGCCGTGCTGCAGCACCTCATGCGTATGCCGGCGACAAGGCGGCACTCCCTCCGCAGAGTCAGGGCCACTCCCCAGCCAGGTCCGTGACTACGCAGGCTCCAGCACGGGCTCGGTGGGCAACCCGCCGTCCTTCTCGCAGCCCAGTTCCTTCGCCATGGCCAGCGAGACGGAGTGCGCCACGGTCGCATAGGCCTCCCTCAACGCCTCGCTGTCATCCTCTGGTTCCCTCGACGTCCGGTGCTCCACGTCGATCACGATGTGGGCCTCGGCCGCCGCGTCGACGAACCTGTCGCTCTGACACGCGAACTGGACGTACGCCTTGTTGGCCGCTGCCCCGGCCCTCTCCCCCATCGGCAGTTGCGTGAACTTTCGGGCGGGGGTGCCCGTCGGAGGGCCGTCGACCAGACTCCAGGTGATCCTCAGCTCGAAGCCCGGCGCATCGGGCGTGTAGACGCGACAGATGTCCTCGTCCCACTCGGTGGACGGCCACGCCTCGGCAAGGATGGCTGCTGCCTGTTCGACGGAGTACTCCTCGGCCGACGCCTCGAACCGCGACGTCCCCGTGATCACCTTCAGCGCCGTGGACGCCTCGGCCGACAGGGCGTTGCCACCGCAGAGATCCGTCCCCGCCACGGGCTCGTAGACCGGGGCATCGTCCTCGTCGTCACCTCCACAACCTGTGACCCCGAGAAACAGGAAGCCGGCCACCACCGCGGCAAGGAGCCGTCCGCGCACCGGTCCACGACTGAGCACTCTTCGCATCCTCACGTTCCCTCGACCAGCACCGGCCTCGGCCGGGCTCCCGGGCGTTGCCCGGCCGCTCCCCCGGGTCGCCGCTTCCCTCCTCCTGCCGCACGTCCTCGTTCGTGCGCCGGCGACGCGGCGGCCCTCCCTCCGAAGAGGCAGGGCCGCCTGGGCAAGCCGCCTGCCAGCCTGGTGCGTGACTACGCGGGTTCCAGAACGGGCTGTGCGGGCAGACCGCCGTTCTTCTCGCAGCCCAGTTCCTTCGCCATGGCCAGCGAGAAGGAGTGCGCCACGGTCGCGTACGCGTTCCGCAGCGCCTCGGCGTCACCCTCGACCGGCTTCGGCATGCCCCAGCGCTCCACACCGATGCGGACGTGCGCCGGCTTCGTCGCGCCGGGGAACCTGTCGCTCCGGCACGCGAACACCATCGAGGCACTCTTCTCCCCGGCCAGGGTCTCCTCCCCCATCCTCAGCCGGACGAGGTCCGAGGCCGTGCTCCCGGTGGGGGCGCCACCTTCGAGTCCCCACGTGACGCGGAGCTCGAACTCCGGCGAGCCGGCGGCCGTGTAGACGCGGCAGATGTCGTCACGCCCGCCGGTGGGGTACGGCCATGCCTCGACGAGGCCCTTGGCGGCGTGGGCGACGGTGGACGTCTCCGCCGTCGTCCCGAACCGCGACGCCCCTGTGATCACCTTCAGTGCCTTGGACGCCTCGGTGGACACGGCGTCGCCGCCGCAGAGCTCCGTCCCCGCCAGGTCCTCGGCGGCGGCCTCCCCGCCCCCGCTCCCGCCACAACCGGTGGCCGCGAGAAGCAGCGAGGCGACGGCCGCCATGGCGAGGAACCCGGCCCGTGCCGACCTGCGACCGACCATGGTCCGCGTCCTTGTCCGTCGTTCAGCGATCACGCGCGGTCCAGCACCGCCTTCTCGGGAAGCCCGCCGTTCTTCTCGCAGCCCAGTTCCTTGGCCATGGCCAGCGAGTAGGAGTGCGCCACGGTCGCGTAGGCGTCCTTCAGCGCATCGACGTCGTCGCCATCGACCGGCTTCGGCATGCCCCAGCGCCTCACGTGGATTTCGACGTTGGCCGCTTGCGTCTGGTTGGGGAACCTTTCACTCCTGCAGGAGAACCGGACGAACGCGCTCTCCGGCTTCGCCCCGGCCAACGTCCCCATCTTCAGCACGGTGAAGTCCGGGCCCAGGTCGTCCGTCGTGGGGTACTCCACCAGACTCCACCTGATGCGGAGTTCGACGTCCGACGTGCCGAGGGGTGTGTAGACACGGCAGGCGTCCTCCCGCGAGGTGGGGTACGGCCATGCCTTGACGAGGCTCGCCGCGGCCTGCTCGACGGTGTATCTCTCCCCCGACGCCTCGAACCGCGGCTCCCCCGTGATCACCTCCAGTGCACGGGACGCGTCGGCGGATATCGCATTGCCCCCGCACAGTTCCGTCCCCGCGACGACCTTGTAGTCCTTCGGAGTCTTCTGGCCCCCCTCCGGCTCCCCGTCCCCACCGCAGCCCGCGGCACCGAGAAGCAACGAACCTGCCACGGCCGCGGCGAAGAGTCCCCGACGTGCCGACCTACCACTACGCACTGTCCGCGTCCTTTACGTACGTTTCTTCGGCTGGCCAGCGGCTCAGCCGGCCTCCGGGTCGTTGCCCTGCTGGTTCTCCCGGTCGTTGCCTTCCCCGTAGCCGATCAGCATCGCCTGCTCCATGTCCTCGGCGAAGTCGGTCCCAACACCGTGCCGCAGCATGAAGTCCTCCATCGGCGCCTCGGCCAAGCTCTCACCGGCGGAGTAGATCGCCTTCCTCTCGTCACCGATGAGTTCGTCCACCTTCTCCTTGTGCTCGTCCACCGAGTTCTCGGAGATGCCGCCGACCACCTGCCCCACGACCTGCTCGAGCGCGCCGCTGCCGATGTCGGTCGCCAGCGGGACGAGCACCGCGGCCGTGCCCACCGCCGCGGTGGCGGGGAGGAAGGCCACGCCCGCCGCGATGCCCGCCGCGGCGCCGAACTGGACCCAGCCGGCCCGCTTCTCGACCGCTTTCTGGTAGTCCTCGTGCGTCTTGAGATTCGTCGCCTCGACCTGATCGGCCCGGGACTGGTCGAGCATGCCCTGCACCTCGGCGCCCACGCGTACGGTCGCCCTGGCAGCGCCCTCGTCGATCTTGCCGTCCGGGCCCACCGTCCCCTCCAGCACGCTGCGGGTGTACACCTGCTCCGCGGTGGAGACCGTCGCGTAGGCGTCGGGGTGCTGCCCCAGGGTGCTGAGGAAGCCCCGGACGACGCTCCGCCCGTTTCCGTCCTCCGTGTCTGCGAAGTCGACGTGGCCCTCCGGGTTTCTGCCCGGTGCGAACAAGCTGTCCGGACGGTTCTTGTCCAGCGCCCAGTTGATGTCGTCGATGTAGCCCGCGCCCATGACCCCCAGGCTGTCGACCATCGCCTCGTGGTGCTCCTTGAGCAGCTTCGGGTCGTCGGCGTACTTCTCCATGACCTGCTGCATGACCGCCGCGTTGTCCGCGTCCCGCACCACGCCGGCGTCCGGGTGGCCGGCCGGGTAGCCGAGGGTGGCCGCCTCCAGGGCGTGGCCGAGGGCGTCGGGCATGTGGTCGAGCGACGCCTTGAGTTCCTTCTCGTCGAGCGAGTTGACGTCGCCGAAGGTCTCCCACTTCTCGTTGGTGAAGAAGTCGAGGTAGTTGCCGATCTTCTGCCCGTCCTTGTCCTTGCCGAGATCGGCCGTGGCGCCGTGGTCGACGGTCCCGTCCTCGTTGTACGCGGTCGGCGGGTCGGTGAAGAACTTCTTCGCCGCCTCCGGGCTGTTGCCGAGCGCCTCCAGCATGGCGATGGACGGGTCGTAGCCCGCCCCGTTGACCCCGGACGGGTTGAACGGGTTCTTGAACGGGCTGTTCACCACCTTGTTCTCGGCGAACATGTACGGGTCCTTCGCGTGCAGCTGCGCCACGTGCTCCGCGATCGGGTTGAGGAACTTCGCGTCGTAGTTCCCGTAGCGCATGATGCCGCCGAGCAGCTGGTATCCGAACGGCCCGCCGTAGTCGTGCTTGGCGAGCGGGATCCGCTCCGTGCCCAACTTGCGCAGCTCCGGACCCCACTTGTCCGAGAACTCCTTGTCGTGCGAGGCGGTGGCCAGGTTGAGGCCCAGGTTCCGCTGCAGCTCCTGGACGTCCTCGAGGCGCTGCTTGTCGACCTTGCCGTACTCGTAGGTGTCCGTGGAGAGCTGGCCGAAGAACGCGAGCGACTTCTCCGGGCCGAGCTTCTCGTAGAAGCCCTTGGAGAAGTCCACCGACGAACTGTTGTCCTTGAGCAGCTCGTTGAGCTGCTGGAGTTCGGCGTGCGTGAGGTCCCGGCCCTTGGCCGCGAGGGCGGCGGCGCGGGCGGCCTCCTCCTGGTCCAGCTTGGTGTACGTCGGGGCGTTGAAGTCCTTGCGGTCGGTGACGTTCGCCTCGAGGGAGTTCTTGAGGGCGAGGTCGGTGTCGTTGCAGTTGTCGACGATGAGGTCGATCCTCTTCTGCCACGACTCGATGTTCTGTCTCTCCTGCCGCAGGAGCTCCGGGAAGTCGGGGTCGCGCTTCGCGTTGGGCGGGAGCTCGGACAGCGGGTGGAGCGCCGTGACCTTGCCGGTGGGCCCCACGCGGACACCGGCCGCGGGCCCTTCGTTGTCCCGGATGTTGACCAGGTCGTCCTTGGCCTTCTTGATGGCGGCGTGACCCTCTTCCAGGATCATCCGCACACCCTTGGCCTCGGCCGCCGCGTCCGCGAACTCCTTGGCCGTCTTGCCGATGAACTCCCGGGTGACGCCCGCGTTGACGCCGTTCCAGGAGGCCTTCTCGGCCTTGGCCTTCATCCCGTCGGTGGCGTCCGTGGCGAGCTTCTCCAGCTTGCCCGCCATCTCCGCCCAGTCGTCGACGGCGGTCTTCAGCTTCGCCACCGGGGCGTCGACTATGTCCTCGTACTTCAGCATGGTGAGCGCTCCCCCGAGCCTTACTTCATGTATTCCGAGAGCACGGAGACCCGCGTCAGGTCCCCTTCGATCTTCGCCTCGTCTTTGGCGTGCTGGGCCTTGCTGTAGTCCAGGTGGTTCGAGATCTGCGCGCAGGAGTCCAGCAGGGTCCGCAGGTGCTTCTGCCAGAAGTCGTGGACCTTCAGCACGGCCGAGCCGCTGACGAAGTTCCCGTTGGTCAGCGCCGTCGCCGCGGTGAACGTGGAGGCGCGGGCGATGTCGCCGTCCTTGCCCAGCCGGCCCAGCAGGTCGTACGCCTCGTTGCCGATGGCGCCGAGGTCGTCGCGGTTGACGACCAGGTCGTCCCCGCCGCCGCCACCGCCGCCGCCCTCGGCCGGCAGGCCGTTGAGCCGCATGCCCGACCGCTCGGCCGCCTGCGCGCGCAGCTGGGCCCATTCCTGCTCGAACGTCACGCTCTCCCCCAACTCCATCCGGGCCGGCCACTCCACCGTACTCACGTACTCAGGTACTCACGCGGCCACCGGCCTGATCACCTGTCCCTCGTATCATCGCCCGTTCCCGGGGCCGCAGGGAATGCCTTCCCCGAAGCCCGGACGAGACCGTCACATCCCGGCCGCCCCGCGGTCGACGACGACGCGGCGCCACCCCATGGTTCACGACTCCGCGGTCCCCGCCAGGCGCCCGCCGACCCGCGCGGCCGTCTCGCGCAGCCAGATGTGGGCCGCGTCGTGGGTGTGGACCGGGTGCCACCACAGTGCCTCGCGCAGCGGCACCGCCTCGTAGGGTGGCTCCATCACCCGCACGGCGGCGATCGGCGTCAGCAGCCGCGCCAGTCGTGCCTGGACGAGGGCGATGCGCCGGGTGCCGGTGACCAGCAGGGGCAGCAGCTGGAAGCTGTCGACCGAGACCTCGACGCGCGGCTCGATGCCGAGCATCCCCAACTGCCGTACGGCGGGCGCGTCGTAGGTGCGTTGGTAGGTCACCCACGGCAGCCGGGCCAGGTCCTGCCGGGTGAGGCGGTCCCCGACGGCCGGGTGATCGTCGGCGACGAGGAAGACCCAGCGGTCGTCGTAGAGGTCGGTGGCGGGGAAGTCGCTGATCACACCGTGCGGCATCAGCAGGCCGTCGGTGGCGCTCAGCAGGGTGGCGGTGTCGTCGACGACGGCCGGCTGGGTCTGGGTGAAGCGGAGCCGGATCCCGGGCGCCTCCTGGTGCACGACGCGGGCGAGTTCGGTGCCGAAGACGGCGACCGCGTAGTCGGACGCCATCAGCCGGAACTCCCGGCTCTCCGCGGCGGGGTCGAACTCGGCCTGGCTGGAGAAGAGGCGTTCCAGCACGTCGTAGGCGGTGGAGGTGCGGTCCAGCAGGACCTGGCCGAGCGCGGTCAGCTCGTAGTGCCCGCCGACGCGGGCGAGCAGGTCGTCGGCGAAGTGCCTCCGCAGCCGGGCGAGGGCCGCGCTCATGGCGGGCTGGCTCAGCCCGACGCGCTGCCCGGCCCGGGTGACGTTGCGCTCCTCCAGCAGAGCACGCAGGGCGACGACGAGATTGAGGTCGAGACGGGCCAGGTTCACGGTGCGGTTCCTCGCGGGACGGGCGACGAGCGGGCGGGCGGACGACGAGCGAGCGGGAGGCGACTAGGAGAGGGGCGACGAGCGGGGAAAATAAACGCGGTGGATGCCTGCCATCCACAGAATCTATTTCCCTGATCACGGACGGCGGGTCCAGATTAGTCCCACCGCAATCAGGAGGACATGTCCGTGAAACCCGAACCCGCGTCCGCGCTCTTCGCCGGCCCGTTCGCCCTCGCCACCCTCTCCGCCCCGGACGGGCCCCCCTTCCCCGCTCTCGTCACCCCCGACGGTCAGGCCCTCGATCTGCGGGACGCCTTCGGCGACGCCCGGCTGACCACCCGTGACCTGCTGGAGCGCTGGGAGACGGCCCTGCCGCGCCTGCGCGAACTGGCGGCCGACGCCGAGCCGCCCCGCACGGCCCTCGCCGGCCTGCGGGTGCACGCTCCGGTGGAGCCGCGCCAGGTGTTCCAGTCGGGCGCCAACTACCGGCAGCACGTCATCGACCTGCACGTCGCCCACCGCGCCCCCGGTGACGACCGGCCGGAGGAGGAGCGGCGCGCGGAGGCCGCGGAGATCATGGACCGGCGGGCCGCGGAGGACCTGCCGTACGTCTTCATCGGCCTGCCGAGTGCGATCACCGGCCCGTACGACGACGTGGTGCTGCCCGCCTGGGCGCAGAAGCCGGACTGGGAGCTGGAGCTCGCCGCGGTGATCGGCCGCCCCGCCCACCGCGTCTCCGTCGAGGAGGCCCTGGACCACGTCGCCGGCTACACCATCGCCAACGACCTCACCGACCGGGCCACCGTCTTCCGCCGGGACATGCCGCAGATCGGCACCGACTGGCTGCGCAGCAAGAACGCGCCCGGTTTCACCCCGCTCGGCCCCTGGATCGTGCCCACCGCCTCGGTCCCGGACACGGGCGACCTGCGCCTGACCCTGAAGCTCAACGGCGAGACCATGCAGGACGAGTCCACCAAGGACATGATCTTCGACGTCGCCCGGATGGTCTCCTACGCCTCGCAGACCGCCCGCCTGCTCCCCGGCGACCTGGTGCTCACCGGTTCCCCGGCCGGCAACGGCATGCACTGGGGCCGGCTGCTGCGCGACGGCGACGTCATGGACGCCTCCGTCACCGGGCTCGGCGCCCAGCGCACCCGCTGCGTCGCGGAGGAGGCCCGGTGACCCCGGACCGCACCGACCCCGAGGGGTCCATAGCGAAGGCCGCCCGGGCGTACTCCAACTGGGGCCGCTGGGGCGAGGACGACGTGCTCGGCACCCTCAACTTCCTCGACGAGGCCAAGCGCCGCGAGGGCGCGGCCCTGGTCCGGCGGGGCGTCAGCTTCTCGCTGTCCCAGCGGTTCGACATGGACGGTCCGCAGAAGGGCTGGCGGCGGCGCACCAACCCGGTGCACACCATGCTGGACACCGGCACCGACGCCGCCCTCGGCAACCAGGGCTTCCCGCACGGCATCGGCGGCGCCGACGACGTGATCGCGATGCCGCTGCAGTGCTCGACCCAGTGGGACGGGCTCGGCCACATCTTCGACCACGGCAAGGCGTGGAACGGCCGGGACGCCGCGAAGGTCGTCACCTCCGACGGCGACCTGGTCACCGGCATCGAGCACATGGCCCCGCACGTCGCCGGACGCGGTGTCCTGCTGGACGTCGGCCGGGTGGTCGGCGACGACGGGGAACTGCCGGACGGTTTCGCGATCACCGAGGAGCACCTGACGGCGACGGCCGAGGCGCACGGGGTGGCCGTCGGCCGGGGCGACATCGTGCTGGTCCGCACCGGTCAGCTGGCCCGCGCGCGCCGCGACGGCTGGGGCGACTACGCCGGCGGCCCCGCGCCCGGCCTGTCGTTCACCACGGCCGGCTGGCTGCACTCCACGGAGATCGCCGCGATCGCCACGGACACCTGGGGCTTCGAGGTCCGCCCCAACGAGTTCGAGCACGCCTTCCAGCCCCTGCACCAGGTCGCCATCCCCAACATCGGGCTGCTGATCGGCGAGATGTGGGACCTGGAGGCGCTGGCCGAGGACTGTGCGGCCGACGGCGCGTACGCGTTCTGGCTCACCGCGGCGCCCCTGCCCATCACCGGCGCGGTCGGCTCCCCCGTCAACCCGGTCGCCGTCAAGTAACCCACGGAACAAGGGAGTTCCCCATGAGCACACCCCGCACGGTCCTGGTGATCGGCGGTGGCGCCGCCGGCAACGCCACGACCGTCCTGCTGCGCCGCGCAGGCCTCACCGTCGACCTGATCGAGGCCAGGGACGACTGGAACGCCACCGCCGGCTCCGGCATCACCCTCCAGGGCAACGCCCTGCGCGTGCTGCGCGAACTCGGCGTCTGGGAGCAGGTGCGGGCGTCCGGCTTCGGTTTCGGCGCGGTCGGCATCACCGCCCCCGACGGGACCGTCCTGCACGTCGCCGAGGACCTGCGCACCGGCGGCGACGACCTGCCCGCCACGGTCGGCATGCAGCGACCGCGGCTCCAGCAGATCCTGATCGACGCCGTCCGGGCCAGCGGCGCCACGGTCCGGCTCGGCACCACGGCAGAGATCCTCGGCCAGGACGCGGACGGGGTCTCGGTGCGGTTCTCCGACGGCGGCGAGGGGCGGTACGACCTGGTCGTCGCCGCCGACGGCCTTGGCTCGGCCACCCGCGCGGCGATCGGCATCGCCGACAAGCCGGAGCCGACCGGCATGGCCATCTGGCGGGTCGCCGCTCCCCGCCCGGCCGGTGTGACCCGCACCGACCTGGCCTACGGCGGCCCCGCCTACATCGCCGGCTACTGCCCCACCAGCGACACCACCGTGTACGCGTACGTCGTCGAGGCCAACCGGGACCGGGCATCCATCCCGCCGGAGTCGTACGCCGGGGAGATGCGGCGCCTCGCCTCCGCCTACGGGGGCTTCTGGCCGGAGATCACCGAGCACATCACCGACCCGGCGAAGGTCAACTACACCTGGTTCGACCGCCTGCTGGTGGAGGGCTCCTGGCACCGCGGACGGGTCGTGCTGGTCGGCGACGCCGCGCACTGCTGCCCGCCCACCCTCGCGCAGGGCGCGGCGCTGTCGCTGGAGGACGCGTGGGTGCTCACCCAGTTGCTGACCTCCGCGGACACCTGGGACGACGCCCTCCTCCAGGCGTACTACGAGCGGCGGATCGCCCGGGTCCGGCCGGTCGTGGAGGCGTCCGTGCAGATCGGCCGGTGGCAGCTCGACGGCGTCCGGGACGCGGACGTGCCGGGCCTGATGGGCCGCACCATGGCGATGCTGCGGGAGCTGCCGTGACCACCGACCCCACCCCGACCACCGGCCCGTCCGCGACCACCGACGCCGTCACCACCGGCCCGGACGCGGCCACCACCCCCACCGTGGACGTCCACGCCCACCTGCTGCTGCCCGAGGTGGACGCGCTGGTGGCCGGCCTCCCGGGACACGCGGAGGCGAAGGCCCTGGACGCGCGGCGCAACGGGCCGGACGCCCTCGCCGTGAGCGGGCCCATGGTGCGCGAGCGCGTCCCGCGCCTGACCGACCCGGCCGTGCGGCTGGCCGCGATGGACGCCCAGGGCGTGGACGTGCAGCTGGTCAGCCCGTCCCCGTCGCACTACCACTACTGGACCGACGAGGAGACCGCCGAGAAGGCGTACCGGCTGGCCAACGAGGCGACCGCCGCGCACTGTTCGGCCGCGCCGGACCGGCTCCGCGGGCTCGGCCTGGTGCCGCTGCAGCATCCCGGGCAGGCCGTGCGCGCCCTCGACCACGCCCTGGAGCAGGGCCTGCTGGGCGTCGAGATCTCCAGCCACGCGCCGGGGCGGGAGCTGTCCGACCCGGCCTACGAGCCCTTCTGGTCCCGGGCCGAGGAAACCGGCGCGCTCGTCTTCCTGCATCCCTTCGGCTGCACGCTCGACGAGCGCCTGGACCGGTGGTACCTGTCCAACACGGTGGGCCAGCCCACCGAGAACGCCGTCGCCCTCTCGCACCTGATCTTCTCCGGGGTCCTCGACCGGTACCCCGGCCTGAGGCTCATCGCGGCGCACGGCGGCGGTTACCTGCCCACCCACATCGGCCGCTCCGACCACGCCTGGTCGGCCCGCTCCGACGCGGGCGCCGGCTGCGCCCACCTGCCCAGCAGCTACCTGAGGCGGCTGTACTTCGACTCCCTCGTCCACGACCCGCACGTGCTGCGGGAGCTGGTCCGTGTCGCCGGGGCCGACCGGGTGCTGCTCGGCTCGGACTTCCCCTTCGACATGGGCTCCGACGACCCGGTCGGCGCGCTGCGCGCGGCCGGCCTGCCCGAAGCCGACTTCCACGCCGTACGCGGCGGCAACGCCGCCGCCCTCCTCTTCACGGAGTGATCCCATGCGTCTGCTCACCCACCTGCGGCACGTCGACCTCGCCGTGCCCGACTACGACAAGCAGCTCGACTTCTACGCCGGCATCTGGGGCCTGACCAAGGTCGCCGAGGACTCCGGCATCTCCTTCCTGGCCGCCGAGGGCTCCCCGGAGCAGTACGTCGTCCGGCTCCGCAAGGCCGACGAGAAGCGCCTCGACCTGGTCTCCTACGGCGCCGCCTCCGCCGCCGACGTGGACACCCTCGCCGAGCGGCTGCTGGCCGGCGGCGTCCAGCTGATCACCCGGCCGGGCACGGTCGACACCCCCGGCGGCGGGTACGGCTTCCGCTTCTTCGACGTCGACGGCCGCACCATCGAGGTCTCCGCCGACGTCGAGGTGCGGCGGCACCGCCGGATCGAGGAGAAGGAGTCCATCCCGGTCAAGCTGAGCCACGTCGTCCTCAACTCGCCCGATCTGAACCGCACCCGGCAGTGGTACGAGGAGCACCTGGGCTTCCGCCTCTCCGACACCCTCAGCTCCCCGCACATGGGCGAGGTCATGCACTTCATGCGGATCTCCAACCAGCACCACTCCATGGCACTGGCGAAGGGCCCGCACACCTCCCTGCACCACATCTCCTTCGAGATGCGCGGCATCGACGAGTACATGCGCGGCTCCGGCCGCGTCATCCGGGCCGGGTTCAAGAAGATCTGGGGCCCCGGCCGCCACATGGCCGGCGACAACACCTTCACCTACTTCCTCGACCCGCACGGCAACACCGTCGAGTACACGACGGAGCTGGAGAACCTCGACGAGGACACCTGGCACCCGCACGTCTACGACTTCTCGCAGCCCGAGGTCACCGACCAGTGGGGCACCGCCAACCCCATGAACGAACTCGTCGCCAAGGAGTCGTTCAACGACCCCGACCGCGGCGTGTTCGTCGCCCCGCCGGTCTGATCCCACCCCCGCCGCCCGGTGCGCGGCCCGCTCCGTCACTCCCCTGACGGGGCGGGCCGCGCCCCGGCCCCCAGCCTGCCCCGGAGCCGTCCCATGCGTTTCGCCGCCTACGAACACCGAGACCGCCGCCACGTGGCCGTCGTGCAGGACGACGGCGTCCTGCTCCCGCTGCCCGGCGTCACCTCGCTCACCGCCCTGCTGCGCGAGACCGGCGGTCTGCCCGGCCTGCTCGCCGCCGGGGCGGCCGCCCGCGAGGCGCCGCCCGGCCCGCACGTCTCCCAGGTGCGGCTGCTGCCGCCCGTCGAGCCCGCCTCCGTACGGGACTTCGTCACCTTCGAGGAGCACGTCGAGGGCGTACGGCGGTCCGTGGAGGGCACCGCCGGCGTGCCCGAGCAGTGGTACGCCGCCCCCACCTTCTACTTCACCAACCCCCACGCCCTCTACGGGCACCGGGAGGACGTGCCGATGCCTCCCGGCTCGGCGGTCCTCGACTTCGAGCTGGAGGTCGCCGCCGTCGTCGGCCGCGAGGGCCGCGACCTGACCCCGGAACAGGCCCGCGACCACATCGTCGGCTACACCGTCTTCAACGACTGGTCGGCGCGGGACCTGCAGTCCGCGGAGATGAAGGTCGGCCTCGGCCCCTGCAAGGGCAAGGACACCGCCACCACCCTCGGCCCCTTCCTGGTCACCGCCGACGAGCTGGAGCCCCACCGGGACGCCGACGGCTTCCTGCGCCTGGCGCTCACCGCCGAGGTCAACGGCGAGGTCGTCGGCCGGGACCTGCTGTCCAACATGAGCTGGACGTTCGAGGAGATGGTGGCCTACGCCTCGCGCGGCACCCGGGTCGTGCCGGGCGACGTGCTCGGCTCCGGCACCTGCGGCAACGGCGGCTGCCTCGCCGAACTGTGGGGCCTGCGCGGCGAGCGGGTCCCGCCGCCGCTGAAGCCGGGCGACACCGTCACCCTCACGGTGGAGGGCGTCGGGACCGTGGCCAACACCGTCGTGCCCGGCCCGGACCCGGTGCCGCTGCCGGCGGGCCGGCGCCGTTCCCGGCAGCGGCCGTGACCGGCCCGCGCCCCGGGCGGCTGCCGGGCAGGGTCGTGGTCGTCACCGGTGCCGCCCGCGGCCAGGGCGCCGCGGAGGCCGAGGCACTGGCCCGCGAGGGCGCCCATGTCGTCGCCACCGACGCACGGCCCGAGGGCGGCTGCCGCCGCCTCGACGTGACCAGCGAGGACGACTGGGCGGAGCTGGCCGCCGAGCTGAAGGAGACGTACGGGCAGGTGCACGGCCTGGTGAACAACGCGGGCATCACCTGGCGGGCCCGTCTCGACGCCGTACGGCCCGAGGACTTCGCCCGGGTCCACGCCGTCAACGTCACCGGGCCGCTCCTCGGCATGCAGCACCTCGCCCCGCTGATGCCGCCGGGCTCCTCCGTCGTCAACGTCGGCTCGTCGGCGGCCCTGACGGCCCACTATCCGGTCGCCTACACCGCCAGCAAGTGGGGACTGCGCGGGCTGTCCCGGGCGGCCGCGCTGGAGCTCGGTCCGCGCGGCATCCGGGTCAACACCGTCCACCCCGGTTACATCGAGACCGAGATGACCGCCTCCGCCGCGCCCGCCTTCCGCGCGGCGAACATCCGCGAGACCCCTCTCGGCCGCACCGGAACCGCCGACGAGGTGGCCCCGCTGGTGGTCTTCCTGCTGTCCGAGGAGTCGTCGTTCATCACCGGGGCCGAGATCCCCGTCGACGGCGGCCTCACCGCGCACGGCGGGGTCAAGTCGGTCTCCGACGCGCTGCGCGAGGGGGGCTGTGTGAACGCCGGGTCCGCGTGAACGCCGCGCCCGCGTGAACGCCGGGTCCGCGTGAACGCCGGGTCCGCGTGAACGCCGGGTCCGCGTGAACGCCGCGCCGTCGCCCGGCCGAGGTGCCCGCGGCGCGGAAAGGGGATGTCCGCGCCGCCGTCTGTCATGTACAACAGCTCCATGCAAGGGGAGAAACGATCCGCCGGGGGCCCACGGACCGGCGACGAGACCGGGCCGGTGTACCGGTTCACGGCCGTGCTGGCGGGGACCCTCGTCCGGGCCGTCGCCCGGCGCGACTGGCGGGGCGTCCACCACCTGCCGGCGTCCGGCGGCTACATCACCGCGGTCAACCACACCTCATACGCGGACCCGTTCTCCTACGGCCTGTTCCAGTACCACAGCGGCCGGCCCGCCCGGTTCCTGGGCAAGGCGCCGCTGTTCTCGGTGCCCGTGCTGGGGGCGGCGCTGCGCAGCATGGGCCACATACCCGTGCACCGGAACACCGAGCGGGCCTCGGACGCGCTGGTGCACGCCAAGGAGGCGCTGGCCCGGGGCTGCTGCGTGGCCGTCTACCCGGAGGGGACCTTCACCGACGACCCGCGTCTGTGGCCGTCCCGGGCCAAGACCGGCGCGGCCCGGCTGGCGCTGGAGACGGGGGCGCCGGTCGTCCCGGTCGCCCAGTGGAACGCGCACGAGCTCATCCCCGCGGCCGGCAGCGTGGTGCGCCGTTCCCGGCCCTGGTACCGGCGGACCGTGCTGCGGGTGATGGCCGGCCCGCCCGTGGACCTCTCCGACCTGCGCGGCCTGGAGATCACGGCACCGGTGCTCGAGGAGGCCGGACTGCGGATCATGGACGCGATCACCACCCTCCTGGAGGAGCTCCGCGAGGAACCCCGCCCGGCGGCCAAGTCCCGCCTCGGCCAGGACTGACGCGACCGGGCCCGGCGGCGGCCCAGGACGTCGCCGAGCCGTCAGTGCCCGTCCCGCAGGGCGGCACGGGCCGCGGCGAGCCGGTCGACCGCGGTGTCGAGCGCCTCGGGCGGCAGGGTGAAGGGCAGACGCAGGTAGTGGTCCAGGGCACCGTCCGGGGAGAAGTGGAAGCCCGGGGTGAGGGCCAGACCGTGCCCGGCGGCCTGATCGGCCAGGCGCCGCGAGTCGGTGTCGAGAAGTTCGAGCCACAGGGACAGCCCTCCGTCCGGTACCCGGAAACGGCACCAGGGCAGGGCCGAGAGCCGCGCCGCCAAGTGGTCGCGCTGCAGAGCCAGTTGGACTCGCCGGCGCTCGAGAACCGCCTGTCTGCGCTCCAGGAGGCGGGCGGCGACGAGCCGGTCGAACGGGGACGGGGCGAGCGCGGCGGCGAGTGGAAGCGCCGCCAGGCGGCGGACGACATCCGGGTGGGCGCGGATCCAGCCCACGCGCAGGCCCGGCCACAACGACTTGCTCAGGGACCCCACGTACACGAGGTGCCGGTCCCCGGCGCGTGCCGCGAGGCGCGGCGGCGGTGCGGCGGCCCCGCGCAGGTCGAGGTCGCGCATGGTCTCGTCGAGGACGACCAGGGTGTCGTGGGAGCGCAGTCGCCGCCCGAGTTCGGTGCGGGCGTCGTCGTCCATCAGCAGGCCGGTGGGGTTGTGGAAGTCCGGGATCAGGTAGGTCAGGGAGGGCCCGGCCGCGGTGAGGGTGCGGTCCAGGGCGGGGACGTCCCAGCCGGTGGGGGTCAGGGGCTGGGAGATCGGCCGCGCGCCCACGCTCCGGAAGAGGGTGAGCGCGCCCGGGTAGGTGGGGGAGTCCAGGACGATCCTGCTGCCGGGCCGCAGGTACGCCGCGCCGAGCAGGCTCAGCGCGGCGTCGGCACCGCTGGTCAGCAGGATGTTTCCGGCGCCGGTCGTGAACTCGGCGGTGTGGAGGTCGGCGACGTCCGTGCGCAGCCCCGACGGGCCGTCGGCCCCAGAGGCGTCACCCAGCAGCGCGGCCGGCAGGGCGTCGGTCGCCTCCCGCACGGCCTGGAGCAGTTCGTCGTAGGGGGCGGCCGGCTCCGCGACGGTGAGGTCCAGCGGCGCCCCGTCCCGACCCTCCTCCCCCCGGTCGCTGGCCCACGGCGCGAGGCGGTCGTGCAGCCGGGGCGGCAGACGGACGGTGCTGCCGGAGCCCGTCCGGGTGACGATCAGCCGCTCGGCGCGCAGGATCCGGTAGCTCGCGGCCACCGTCCCCCGCGCGAGGCCCAGCTCGTCGGCGAGCAGGCGCTCGGCCGGAAGCCCCGCATCCAGCGGAAGCCGGCCGTCCCGGACGGCCTTCTCCAGGGCGTCGGCCAGCCTGCGCGGCAGCGTGCCCTCACCGGCGCGCCAGTCACCGAGCAACCGGGGGAACCTCGACGCCGGCACACGCCGCACCACACGATCCACGTGGGCCACCTTACGTGGATTGGACCACGACGGCGGAGTCGGCGCCGCCTAGCGTCGAGGCGTACAGCCCGCTCCCGCACCTCCTGGACCTGCCCATGCCCCTGCACTACCGCCATGTCGACGTGTTCGCCGGCCAGGCGTACACCGGCAACTCCCTCGCCGTCTTCCCCGACAGCCCTGGCCTGTCCGCCGAGCAGATGCTCACGGTCACCCGGGAACTCCGTCACTTCGAGACGATCTTCCTGAGCGGCACGGAGGGAACCCGCACCACCGCCCGGGTGTTCGACCTCTTCGAGGAACTGGACTTCGCCGGACACCCGGTCCTGGGCGCGGCCGCCGTCCTCCACAAACGCGACGGCGCCCCCGGCCCCCTGCGCCGGACGTTCCACCTGCCCGGCAGGACCGTCGAGGTGTCCACCCGGCGCACCGCCACCGGCTTCCACGCGGAGCTGGACCAGGGAGCGCCCGAGTTCCTCGCGACCGTGCCGGCGGAGGAGAGGGCGGAGGTCGCGGCAGCCTTGAACCTGCCGGTGGAGGTCCTCGCCGGTCTCCCCCCGGCCGTCGTCTCCACCGGGCTGCGGTACCTGGTCGTGCCGGTGACCATGGGCCTGGCCGGGGCGAGGATCGTCCGTCGCGACTTCGCCGCCCTGGTCGGGCGGTACGGCGCGCAGTTCGCCTACCTGCTCGACGTCAAGGCGCTGGAAGGCCGCCACTGGAACAACGACGGTGTCCTGGAGGACGTGGCGACCGGCAGCGCGGCCGGCTGCGTCGGCGCGTACCTGGCCCGGTACGGCGTCGTACCCGTGGAGAAGGAGTTCGTCCTGCGACAGGGACGCTTCACCGGCCGTCCGAGCCGGCTCACCGTCCTGCCGCAGGGACACCCCGACGCGCTGCACAACGTGCGGGTCGGTGGCGACGTGAGCCCGGTGGCCCGCGGCGTCCTCGACACCCTGCCCGAGTGAGGACCACCATGCCCGGCTTCCGCCACTACCCGGCCGACCGCATCCGCGCGGCCGTGGGCCTCGCCGACCTCGTGGAACCCGTCGCCGACGCCTTCACCGCGTTCAGCACCACCGAAGGCGCCCGGGCGCCCGTCATGGTGCTGCCCGTCGCCGACGGCGGCGACGCCCACGTCAAGGCCGCCCACCTGCCGGGGGGCCGCCACTTCCTCGTCAAGGTGGCCAACTGGTTCCCGGGGAACCGGACACGCGGCCTGCCGGAGGGCGGCGGATTCGTCGCGCTCTTCGACGCCTCGACCGGTGCCGTCACCGCCCTTCTGGAGGACGAGCATCACCTGTCCGACCTCCGCACGGCCGCCGCCGGAGCCGTCTGCGCCCGCGCCCTGTCCCGATCGGACGCTACCCGCGCCACCGTCCTCGGCACCGGCAGACAGGCCGAACTCCAGGCCCGCGCGCTCGCCCTGGTGCGCCCGGTCCGCCGGCTCCACGTCTGGGGCCGCGACCACGGCCGTGCGGTCGCCCTCGCCGATCGCCTCGGCCGGGACCTGCCGCGCGTCGACGTCGTGGCGACCTCCGATCCGGAGCGGGCCGTGGGCCACTCGGACATCGTCGTCACCGCGACCGCGAGCCCCACCCCCGTCCTGTTCGGCTCCTGGCTGCGCCCCGGCCAGCACGTCACCGCCCTCGGCGCCGACGACCCGGACAAGCGTGAACTCGACGGCGCGTGCCTGCGCCGCGCCACTCGGGTCCTCGTCGACAGCCGGGACCTCGCCCTCCGCCTCGGCGACGTTCACGCGGCCGTCACCCGCGGCGAGGTCACACGGGGCCGCGTCGACGGCGAGATCGGCGAGGTCCTGGCCGGCCTGGTCCCCGGACGGCGGACACCGGACGACATCACGGTCGCCAAGCTCATCGGTATCGGTCCGCAGGACCTCGCCGCGGCCGAGACCGCCCTCGCCCTGCTGGAAGGAATGGGCCGATGACCTCCGGGCGGCCCCCAGAAGCCCGGATCCGCCAGGCGGACCCCGCCGTCACCGACCCCGCCGTCACCCCGCCTGCCGTCACCCGGCCGGCAGGACCTCGACCCCGCTCCGTGTGAGCTGCTCGAGCACCGGGTCGTCCGCGCTCCGGTCCGTGACCAGTCCGCTGATCTCCTCCCAGGGCAGGACCCGGAACCGGGAGGCGGTGCCGATCTTCTCGGAGGAGGCGAGGACGTAGGTGTCCGCGGCCCGTGCCGCCAGGGCCCGCTTCATCGCCGCCTCCTCGGCGTCGCCGGTGGTGAGCCCCGCCTCGGGGTGCACGCCGGTGACGCCGAGCAGGAAGAGGTCGGCGGAGACGTTCCGCGCGGCCTCGACCGCGGCCGCGCCGCAGGCGACCGCCGAGTGCTTGAAGAGGCGGCCGCCCAGCAGGAAGACCTCGGTCCGCGGGTGGGCGAGCAGGGCGACGGCGATCGTCGGGCTGTGCGTGATCACGGTGCAGTCCAGCTCGCGCGGGAGCGCCCGGGCGACGGCCAGCGCGGTGGTGCCGCCGTCGAGGATCACCGCGCCGCCCGGCCGCACCAGCCCGGCGGCCACCGCGGCGACCTTGCGTTTGCCGTCCGGGGCCACGCTCTGCCGGGCGCCGTAGTCCACCACGGCCGGCGAGACGGGCAGCGCCCCGCCGTAGACCCGCTGGCACAGCCCCTCACTCGCCAGATCGCGCAGGTCACGCCGCACGGAGTCCTCGGAGATGCCCAGCTCGGCGGCGACCTCCTTGGCGACGATCTTGCCCCGCCGGGCCAGCAGATCCAGCAGGTGGTCCCGTCGTTCGGCAGCCAGCATCCTTGTTCTCTCCCGTTCTTGCACGTTTCTGCATGTATCGTAGCGCCCATGACCGACAAGCCGCTCCTCATCCTCATCGCCGGCCCCTACCGCTCCGGCACCGGTGGCGACCCGGCGGCCATGGCCGCCAACCTCGAACGCCTCGAAGCGGCCGCCTGGCCCGTGTTCGCCGCCGGACACCTTCCCGTCATCGGCGAGTGGATCGCCCTGCCCGTGCTGCACTCGGCCGGCGCCGGCCCCACCGACCCCCTCGCCGACGAGGTGCTGTACCCGACCGCCGAGCGCCTGCTGGCCCGCTGCGACGCCGTGCTGCGGCTGCCCGGCGAGTCCGTCGGCGCCGACCAGGACGTCGCGTTCGCACGCCGCCGCGGCCTGCCCGTCTACCACGACGTGGCGGAGATCCCGGTCCTCGGCCGGCGGGTGGAGGCGTGACGCCCCGGCCCGGGGTGGACGTCCCCGACCACCGCGGCCGGACCGGCCTCGACCGGGCGGGACGCCACCTCGACCGCAACCCCGGCGTCCGGGTCCGCGACGTCGAACTGACCTCGCGGGGCTGGCACGTCCTGCGCCGCACGACGTTCGACTACCGGCGCCGCGACGGCCGCTGGGAGACACAGGTGCGCGAGACGTACGACCGCGGCAACGGCGCCGTGGTCCTGCCCTACCACACCGGGCGCGGGCGCGTCCTGCTCACCCGTCAGTTCCGCTACCCGGCCTACGTCAACGACCACCCGGACGGCATGCTCGTCGAGGCCGCGGCGGGGCTGCTCGACGCGGACGACCCGGAGACGGCGATCCGCCGCGAGGCCGCCGAGGAACTCGGCGTCGTCCTCGGTCCGCTCACCCACGTGCTCGACGCGTACATGAGCCCCGGCTCGGTCACCGAGCGCCTCCACTTCTTCGCCGCCCCCTACACCCCCGGCGACCGCACGGGAGCCGGAGGCGGCGTGGAGGAGGAGGGCGAGGACATCGAGGTCCTCGAACTGCCCTTCACGGAGGCCCTCGCGATGACCCTCGACGGGCGCATCACCGACGGCAAGACCGTGCTGCTCCTGCAGTGGGCTGCCCTCCACGGCCCCTTCGCCCCCTCCGCCTCCCCCTCCGCCCTGCCCCCGGCGGACACGGACCCCACCACGCCCGCGCGCCGCTGACGTCCACCGCCCGGCCGGGTCCCCGCGTCCGCGGGCGCCCGGCCGGGTTGCGTGGGGGCGGGCGGCCGGGATCATGGAGGAGGAGCAGGGGGGAGTGCGCGTCCGGACCACCACCCCGTGGCCGCCGGACGCCCGAGCACCTGGAGTCCGCATGAGCGATCTGCCCGCGCCCGTCACGCCCTTCCTGGAACCGGCGGCGAAGGAACTGGCCGAGGCGACCGACCCGCACCCCCGGATCTACGAGGTGCCGCCGGAGCAGGGCCGCGACATCCTCCTGGGCCTGCAGAGCGACGCGAGCGTGCCCCGGCCCGAGGTGGACGAGGAGTGGGTGGAGGTCGACGCCGGCGAGTGGGGCACGGTCCGCACCCGCATCATCAGGCCCAAGGGCGCCACCGGCCCGCTGCCCGTCGTCTTCTACATCCACGGCGCCGGCTGGGTCTTCGGCGACGAGAAGACCCACGACCGGCTCTTCCGCGAACTGGCCGTCGGCGCCGGCGCGGCCGGGGTGTTCCCGGTGTACGACCGGGCCCCGGAGGCGAAGTACCCGACCCAGGTGGAGCAGAACTACGCCGTCGGACAGTGGCTGCTGGAGAACGGCTCCGACCACGGCCTGGACACCTCCCGTGTCGCGGTCACCGGCGAGTCCGTGGGCGGCTGCATGTCCACCGTCTTCGCCCTGATGAACAAGGAGCGCGGCGGCATCGACCTGAAGGCGCAGGTCCTGCTGTACCCGGTGGCCGACGCGGACTTCGACACCCCGTCGTACCACCAGTTCGCCGAGGGCTACTACCTCACCCGGGACGGCATGATCTGGTTCTGGGACCAGTACTCCGAGCCCTCGCAGCGCACCGAGCCGTACGCCGCCCCCCTGCGGGCGAGCCTGGAGCAGCTCAAGGACCTGCCGCCCACCCTCGTCATCACCGACGAGGCGGACGTCCTGCGCGACGAGGGAGAGAAGTACGCCAACAAGCTCCGCGAGGCAGGCGTCGACGTCACCTCCGTGCGCGTGGCCGGCATGGTCCACGACTTCCTGCTCCTGGACAGCCTGCGCGACACCCGTGCCGCGAACGTCGCCCGCCACCTGGCCGTCGACGCCCTGAAGAAGGCCCTCCACGAGAGCTGACCCCTCCCCCGCCGGGGCCCGCCACTCCGCCTCCGTCTCGTGCGGGCTGCCGGCGCCTCGGCCGCGGGAACCACGCGTCGCGGCGCGGGTTCGCCCAGGGCGCCGCGGGCCGCTCGAGCGCGGCGTGGTAGCTTCCGAACGCCAGTCGCACTCGTGGACGCGGTCGTCCGCGTCCACGGGTCAGGGAATCCGGTGAGAGACCGGAACTGACGCGCAGCGGTAAGGGTGACGGGCGAGGCAGCAGCCACTGGACGACGGTCACGGCCGGGTCCGGGAAGGCGCCTCGCCGGGGTGATCCCGAGTCCGAAGACCTGCTGGCGACCGAACGTCCACGCGACCCCGCGTATGGGTCCGACGCCGAGGAAGCCTCTGCCGTGCATCTGTCACGCCCCGCCCGCCGTTCCGCCCTGCTCCTGACCGGTGCGCTCCTGCTCACCGCCTGCGGTTCCGGCCCCGCCTCCGACTCCGCCTCCGGGACCGGCTCCGGCGCGTCCGCCGGGTCAGGCGGCTCCGCCCGCTCCGGCGCGGAAGCCGTCACGTTCGAGAACTGCGGGCAGCGGGTGACCGTCGAGGCTCCGCCGCGGCGGGCCGTGTCCCTGAACCAGGGCACCACCGAGATCCTGCTCTCGCTCGGCCTCGCGGACCGCATGGCGGGAACCGCCACCTGGACCGATCCGGTCATGAAGGGACTGGAGAAGGCCGGCACCGGGGTGCCCCGGCTCGCCGACAACCAGCCGTCCTTCGAGCGCGTACTGGACGCCGAACCGGACTTCGTGGCCGCCTCCTTCACGTCCACCCTGGGCAAGGGCGGCGTGGCCCCCCGCGAGAAGTTCACCGAGCTCGGCGTGCCGACGTACCTGTCGCCCGCCGACTGCGAGGGCAAGGACAACAGCGGCGGCGGTGACGGCGCACGCACCGAACCCCTGACCATGGACACGGTCTACCGGGAGGTGCGGGAACTGGCCCGCGTCTTCGGCGTGGAGGAGCGCGGCGAGCGGCTGGTCGACCGGCTGCGGAGCCGTGTCGCCGACGCCTCCTCGGGGATCGACGCCGGGGACACCACCGTCCTGTACTGGTTCGCGAACCAGGAGTCCCCCTACATGGCGGGCTGCTGCGGAGCCCCCGGCGTCATCACCGACGCGCTCGGCGCGAAGAACGTCCTCGACGACAGCACCCAGGAATGGCCCCAGGTCAACTGGGAGACCGTCGCCGACCGCGACCCCGACCTGCTCGTCCTCGGCGACCTCACCCGCAGGTCGCAGACCGCCGAGTCGGCCGCCGGCAAGATCGCCTTCCTGGAGTCGCATCCGGCGACCAGGAACCTGAAGGCGGTGCGGGAGAAGCGGTACGTGCTGCTCAGCGGGCAGGCCATGAACCCGACGATCCGCACCGTGGAGGGCGTCGAGAAGGTGGCCGCGGCGCTGCGCGAGCACGGGCTCGCCGGATGACCACGTCCCTGCGCCCCTCCCCCGTCCCCGCGACGCGGAGGGCCACCGGGGCGCTGCCCGTCGTGGCCGGCGTGGGCGGCGGACTGGCGCTGCTCGCCCTGTCCGTCGCCGTGGCCATCACCATCGGCCCGGCGTCCGTCGGGGTGGGCGACGTCTGGTCCGTGGTCGCCTCCCGCCTGGGCGGGGGCGCGTCGGACCTCACCGCGATCCGCGAGGGCATCGTCTGGGACCT
Source organism: Streptomyces sp. NPDC002640 (assembly GCF_053592575.1). Classification (NCBI taxonomy): domain Bacteria; kingdom Bacillati; phylum Actinomycetota; class Actinomycetes; order Kitasatosporales; family Streptomycetaceae; genus Streptomyces; species Streptomyces sp. NPDC002640. The sequence goes on from NZ_JBSFVZ010000006.1 coordinate 142,051, forward strand.
GCGGCTGCCGCGCACCCTGCTCGCCGCGGTGTGCGGCGCCGGGCTCGCGGTCTGCGGCGCGGTGATGCAGTCGCTGCTGCGCAACCCGCTCGCCGACCCGTTCGTGCTGGGCGTCTCCTCCGGGGCGTCCACCGGCGCCGTCCTGGTCATCGTCGTCGGCGCGGGCGGCGGTGTCCTGTCCCTGTCCGGCGGCGCCTTCCTCGGCGCGGTCGGCTCGTTCGCCCTGGTGCTGTTGCTCAGCCACACGCTCGGCGGGACGACGGACCGGGTGGTGCTGTCCGGGGTGGCGGCGATGCAGCTGTTCTCCGCGCTGACCTCGTTCGTGGTGACGACGGCGGCCGACGCGGAGACCACCCGGGGCGTGCTGTTCTGGCTGCTCGGCTCGCTGAGCGGGGCCGGCTGGACCGAGGTGGGGCTGTGCGCCGCGGTCCTGGCGCTCGCCCTCGTGGTGTGCCTGGGCCACGCGCGCAGTCTGGACGCCTTCGCCTTCGGCCAGGACGCCGCGGCCACGCTCGGTGTCCCGGTCGCCCGGACCCGGCTGGTGCTGCTGTCCGTGACGGCGCTGCTGACCGCCGCGCTGGTCAGCTCGGCGGGCGCGATCGGCTTCGTCGGCCTGGTCCTCCCGCACGCCGCCCGCGCCCTCGTCGGCCCGGGGCACGCCCGGCTGCTGCCGGTCACCGCACTCGCCGGGGCGGTGTTCCTGGTCTGGGCCGACACCCTCGCCCGTACCGTCCTCGACCCCCAGGAGGTGCCGGTGGGCGTGGTCACCTCGCTGGTCGGCGTCCCGGCGTTCGTCCTGGTCCTGTACCGCACCAGGAGGACGCGATGACGGCCCCGGTCCGGCGGCGGCCCGCCGGCACGCCGCCCACCGCGGAACCCACCCTCGCCGCCGACCGGGTGAGCCGCGACCTCGACGGGCGGCTGGTCCTCGACGGCGTCAGCCTCGCGCCCCGGCCCGGTTCGGTGACGGGGCTGCTCGGGCCCAACGGCTCGGGGAAGTCGACACTGCTGCGGCTGCTGGCCGGCGTCCTCGCCCCCACCTCGGGCGTCGTCGTCCTCGACGGCCGCCCGCTCGGCGAGTGGGGGCGCCGCACGGTGGCCCGGCGGGTGGCCGTCGTCGAGCAGCACGCCGAGACCCTGGTCGAGCTGACCGTGCTGGACGTCGTCCGCCTCGGCCGCATCCCGCACCGGCGGGCCTGGACCCCCGCGACCGCGCGCGACGAGGCCGCCGTGCGCGCCGCCCTGGCGAGCACGGGCCTCACCGACCGCGCGGACCGGCCCTGGCACACCCTCTCCGGCGGCGAACGCCAGCGGGTGCAGATCGCCCGCGCCCTGGCCCAGGAGCCGCGCGAGCTGCTGCTGGACGAGCCCACCAACCACCTCGACGTCCAGCACCAGCTCGACCTGCTGAACCTGGTCGCCGAACTCCCCGTCACCAGCGTCGTCGCCCTGCACGACCTGAACCTGGCGGCCATGTACTGCGACCAGCTCGTCGTCCTCCGCGAAGGCCGCGTGGTCGCCGCCGGCTCTCCCGCCGACACGCTCACCGAGACCCTGATCGCCGACGTCTACGGCGTCCGCGCCGAGGTCACCCACCCCGGCCCCGGCAACCGCCCGCACATCCGCTTCCTGGGCACGCTGACCGGAACCTGACCGGGGCCATCAAGGCCACCGCAGCCAGGCCCCGGCGCCCTCCAGCCGTGCACGGCGGCCGGAGCCGTTGTCGTCCCCAGGGAAAGCGTCAGGAATCAGGAAACGAGATCACCAGGCGCAAGAGGGCCGTTCCGCTGTTTCGCTCTCCACGCCCGAGAGACCCCCTCCAATCGCATGCCATCGCGAGTTCGCTTCGCCCCCCCCGTCGAGGAGGCCGTCGCCATACTCAAGTCCCGGCAACTCCTCCCCATCATCCGTTGCTCAACCACCCAGCACCACTCGCCTCGCGCAAGCCGCCCGACTGCCGATGGACAAGGCTTACGCTCAGACTCGGACCAGAAGGGGAATGCGAAGAGCCCCGACCGCAATCGAGGCTCCTTAGAAATTTCCACGTATTGCCGAGCAGGCTATTCGTACCACTCGTCCCCGCCCTGGGCGAGCGAGCGTCTCAGATAGTCGCGGAGGTCGTTCGCCACCCACCTGCGACTGTCGCTCTCATGCTCCCATACAAAGATGTCTGGTCGATCCGGCTGCTCCACGAGGGCGAACTGATCACCACCGCCGTTGTCGCCGAAAAACAGGAGCGCATCAAAGGGCATGTAGAGCTCCCGCATCGCCGCGTCAGAGCGGAAGTAGATATTTGCAGCCACGATGCGCTCCAAGGGCCAGACTGCTTCGACACTTGAGTGACCGAGCAGACCGTTACTCTCGAGAAGGAACGCACGCAGGCTGTCGGGCAGGGAGCGCCCGAGACGCCGCTCGGCGTCAGCGAGAGCCTCCACGCTGACAGGATCCGCGAACCCGACCCCGGGAAGTACCTCGACAGCCACTTCTCTCCACATACCCACTCCGTAAGGGTGCTGGGGCCAACCAATGGATCGCATGCCCCGGAGGCGTTCCCCTGGGCATCAACTACGACGAGACTACCTTATTCGAGGCACGAACTCACCTCCAAGAAAGTCGTCTATAAATGTCGCATGGTCCATAACCTGCTGCCTTGTGGCATTCGGATTTGTCTTGTAGAACCCGTTCCAAAGCACCCGGATACGACTCAGATGGAGGTCCGAGTTCGCCGACTTGGGAATACCTCGCAGATTAGGCAGAGAATTCAATTCGTCTGCCGTAAAGAGGCCCGGATATTTTTTCAGAACCTGCCGCTCGATGGCGTGATGCACGACGTAGTCACTTGCCTTTAGGCCAGGATTAGCCTTGAAGAAGGTGTCGCGATAGTCCTTTGCCCCACCACTCCCCACACTCGCCGGCTGGCGAGTAGGAATTTCAGAGCTGACGCTGGCATCACAATTGTGAACGAGTACCGGACTGCTACCTGCCAGCACATAGTACGCGTGGATGCCGTTAACCGTGAGGTCGTGGGCCGTGGTGGGCTGGTTGGCGTGCCGGTTGATCGCGGTGATCTGGACGTGGGTGCCGGCGCTCGTGCGGAGCCACTGGCCCTTTTTGAGGTCACCAGCCTCGACCCATTCGTCGAGTTCGGGGACCCAGAAGGGGTGGGTGTCGGTGGCGGTGAGCTTCTCCTCACCGCCCTCGGTACGGATGGTGAGTTCGGTGAAGTGGGTGTCGTCGGGGGTGCTGATCGTGGCGGCGACTTCGCGGGTGGTGCTCTCGTCGGTTTCGGTGTCGGTGGTGGTGACCTCGTCACCGGGCTGAATGTCCTCGATGGGCTTAGTGGTGCCGTCGGCGAGGAGGACCTTGGTTCCGGGCAGGAAGCTGTGGCACGGCGGAGTACTGCCGCTGGCGCTGGCTGCTTCGCCTTCGTTGGTCTGGCGTGCGTGGCCGTCGCTGTCGCCGCCCTCGGCCTGGCGGCGGGCGGTGGTGGAACGGCCGGTACCGGCGGTGTCCTTGGCCTCGGCGCGGGCTTCCTTCTGTGTCGCGTTACCGGTCTGCTTGTTCTGGCGTTTCGAGCTTCGAGTGACGGATTCCTGTGCGGCCTTCGCCTTCTTCTTGGCCGCCTGCGCGGCGCGCTTGGCAGCTTCCTTCGCCGCCGCCGCAGCCTTTTCCGCGGCCCGCTGGGCGGCCTTGGCCTGGGCGATGAGCTTGCGCGCGCGGTCCTGTGCCTTGCGCAGGGTGTCGATGGCGGAAATGGTCGCCTGGACGGCGTTCCAGATCTTCTTGCCCTTGCTGAACACGGACGTCCACGGGATGGCATCCATGAGGAGGCTGCCGCAGGCCCACATGTCTCGGCCGCCGAAGCAGGAGACGATGTCGTTCCAGCCGACGAATTCCTTGAAGACCGCCCAGCCGACGGACAGGATGATGTCGCCGATCGTGGTGCCCAGGGTGGTCTTGGCGTCGGCGATCTCGCCGTCGCTGGGGCCCTCGTAGAAGTCGTCCGCGGAGGTCAGGCCGGTCGGGTCCGCATACGTGACGGGGTTGTTCTCGCAGTACACGTAGCCGTTGGACTGCACCGGGTCGGCGAGGTCCAGGATCGGGTCGGCGGAGATGAACCGGCCGGTCGTCGGGTCGTACTCCCGCGCGCCCAGGTGCACCAGGCCGCTGGCGTCACGTTCGCCGCCTACGTACCCGCGGTGCGAGGCCCAGGTCGAGGACTCACTCCGGGGTGCACCGAACGGGGTTGTCTTGGAGAACTGCACCCGGTTGCCCTGCGCGAGTTCGACGCTCACATAGGACGAGCCGTTCTGGTCGGCGACCAGAACCTGCAGCGTGTCCTTCGCCGTCCCTTCGGCATGCCGCATGACCGTGGACGTGCCGGGCTGGGTGTAGTACCGCTCGGTGTACTTGGCGGCGCCGCCCGCGGTCGTCGCCACGGTCGTCTCACCCAGGTGCAGGCTGTGACCACTGTCCGAGACGGAGATCAGGCGCTGCCCACCGGGCCCGTAGATGTAGCGGGTCTTGTCGGCCGGGTCCCACACCTGGCCGGCGGCGCCGGCCGTGCAGGTCTTGAGCTGGAGGTCGGTGCCGGCCGCCGTGGCCGGGGTGGTGAGGCACTTGCCCGAGGAGACGTGCTTGAGCTGCCCGGCAGAGGTGGCTGTCCACTCCTGCGCGGCGGTGCCCGAGCAGGCCGCGATGACGACCGGGGTACCGTCCGCCGTCGCTCCGTCCTTGGGAACGACGCAGTGGTCGACGACCTTCAGCGCGCCGGTGGCCGCCGAGGCACCGGGCTTGGGGTCGAGGCGGAACTTCTGCGGCTTGGTGCCGTTGCAGCCGTAGACCTGGAGCGGGTTGCCCGCCGTCGTCGAGCCGTTGCTCAGGTCCAGGCACAGGCCTGACGAGGTGTTGACGAACTCGCCGGAGCCCTCGTCTCCGAAGCCGGTGACGGATGCGACCTTGCCGTCCCAGGTCCAGTCGATGGTCTGGGTGTCGCCGTCCGTGACCCGGGTCGTGGTGTTGCCTGCGGCGTCGTAGTCGACGGTGGAGCGGGACACGATCTGGCTGCTGCCCGAGGTGTAGGTCCGGTCCATCGACGTCAGCGTGTGCGGCTGCTTCGTCCGGTCGGCCGGGTCACCGTAGTGGTAGTCGGTGGTGACGTCCTTGGCCGTGTTCAGGCCCGGATCGTGTTCGACGAGCTTCTTCCGGTTGCCGAGCTCGTCGTAGGTGTAGGAGTGCCAGTAACCCCGCTCAGCAGCAGTGACATTCGTGGTGCCGCTGCTGTACTGCGGCTGGCGGAGGGTTTCGTTGGAGGGCTTGCAGCCGACGTTCGGTGAGGTCCACGCCTCGGTGAGCTGCCCCAGGCCGTCGTAGACGAAGCACTGCCGGTCGGTCCGGGTGTCCGCCTTGTCGGTGATCTCCAGGATGTTGCCGGCCGGATCGTACTCGTAGGTGCGGGAGTTGACCCTGCCGCCCAGAACACCCGTACCGTCCGACGTCGACTCCCGGTTGACATCCTGCCGGGTGAGGGCGCCGGTGGCCGCGTCGATGAGGTTGGTGGTCCAGACCCGGGATCCGTGCTCGCCGGCCACGGAGCGGACGACCTGGCCCCAGGAGTCGTAAGCGACGTCCGAGGCGTACCAGTTGAGTCCGGAGGTGGAGACCGGGAGACCGTCCTGGTTGTAGCGGGTGATGACGCGCTCGGTGTCCAGGGTGCCTGCCTTGGGCAGGGTCATCGACTGGAGTTCACCGGTCTTCGTGTACTCGTACGTGTAGGTGTACGTGTCCTCGAAGCCGTAGGCGTCGGCGATCTGCGGGGGCAGGGACAGGGTCTGCCCTGTCGGCTGGTAGTCCTGGTTGTAGCTGGTGATGGCGAGGGTGTAGCCGAGTCCGTCGGTGTAGCGGGTGGTGGCCTTGGGCAGGCCGAGGCCACCGAGTGCGGTGTCGTACTCGTTGTGGGTGAGCTGTTCGCCGAGTTCGCCTGTGTCGGTGACGAGGTGCTGGTCGATGGGGCGGGAGAGCTCGTCGTACGAGGTGTGCACGGTGACGCCGCGGGCGTCGGTCGTGGTGACGGGGCGGTCGAGGTCGTCGTACGTGGTCTTCGTGGTGCCGGTGTCCGGGTCGGTCGCCGTGGTGACCCGGCCTCGGGCGTCGTGGTCCCAGCTCCAGACGTTGCCGGCCTTGTCCTGCGCCTTGACCTGGTAGCCGCGGGCGTCGTACTCGTACGTCATCGTCCGCGCGTTGGCGCGCAGGGCGTCGGTGAAGGTGTCGACCTTGACGGTGCGGCCCAGGGCGTCGGTGTGGGAGCGCTGGGAGGTGCCGCCGGCGGGTTCGACGACCGTGGAGTGGGTGTAGCCGTACTCGTATCGGCTGGCCTTCGCCGGATCCTCGTCGCCGTTGAACTTCGGGGTTTCCGAGACGACGCGGCCGAGGCCGTCGTAGGCGTAGAGGGTGGCGTTCTGGATCTCCGTCTCGGAGGCGTAGTCGAAGATCTCGCCGCTGGGGCTCCCCTCGGCGAAGTAGGCGTTGTTGGTCCGCTTGACCGTTCCTGCCTCGCTGTACAGGGTGTCGGTGATCAGGCGGCCGCCGCCGACGGCTTCGACCTGGCGCTGGCGCTCACGGCCGAGACCGTCGTAGAAGACCACGCTGGGCCGGTAGTGCTTCTTCCACTCCCCGGCGTTCTCCTCCGTCTCCTCGACGAGGCCGGTGTCCTCGGCGCCGCGGGCCAGGGTGTAGGTGGTGATGTGGACCGGTTCGCCCTGACGCGTGGAGTACTCGTAGCGGACGGACGGGTTGAGGGAGGTGGAACGGCCGGACTCCCAGGCCATGGTGGTGCGGCCGAGGGGGTCGTAGGCCATGTGGGTGGTGTGCCCGTTGGCGTCGGTCTGGCTGAGGGCGGTGCCCCGGCCGGGGTCGACCTTCTGGGAGGAGCTGTGGCCGAGCGCGTTGGTCGTGACCACGCCGTAGACCTGGCCCTCGGCCGGGTCATAGGTGACCTTCTGCTCGTTGTCCTCGGCGTCCTTGCTGACGGTGGCGCGGCCGTAGGCGTCGTAGGCGAAGGTGGCGTTGGCGACCCAGCCGCCGCCCTCGCCGCTGACGGCGTAGGTGGTGGTGGGCATGCCGTGGGTCGGCGTGTCACCGGGCTTGCCGTTGTCGTAGGCGGTGCGTGCGCCGCCCATCCAGTCCTCGGCCGTGGCCGACGCGGCTTCCGAGCACAGGCCGGCGGTGGTCAGGGTCTGGTTCGCCAGGCCGATGAGGTTCTTGTCGGTGTTGTGGACGTAGCTGGTGGTGGTGCAGGACTCCATGCCCTGGCCGTCGCCGGATGCGTCCGCCTTGACCTGGACCTTGGTGGGCAGACCGTACGTCTGCTCGTAGGTGGTGTCGGTACGGACCGTGCTGAACGCGGAGGGACCGTTGTTCAGGGCTCCGGAGGTCCGGGAGTGCACGACCGTGTGGTCGGTGGTGACGCGGTAGGCGTACAGGTCGGGGACGCCGCCGTCGCGCCCCCGCGACCCGAGGATCTGCGGCGTGTTGGGGACGTCGACGGAGCGGGTGAGGACCTCGCCGTCCTTCTTGCTGTAGGTGAGCGACTCGGCGACCCGCCCCTGGTAGGCGAGGTGGTCGGTCGCGATGAGCTGCCCGGCGGAGTCCTTGAGCTCGACGGACTTCTTGCCCACCACCTTGCCCTCGTCGTCGAGGATCGGGTCGCCGTCCATGCCGCGGAAGAAGCGGGTCTCGGACATGCCGCTCTGGGTGGAGGTGTACTGGCTGCTGGACGTCGCGCCGGTGACGGTGCGCACGACCTCGAAGCCACGCCACTGGTCGTAGGTGCGGGTCTTCTTCTTGGAGAACTCGCTCTGGTTCAGAGCCCAGGCGGCGTCGCCGACGTACTCGTAGGAGGTCGTCTCCACGGGAACGCCGACCATGCTGGGCAGTTCCTGGACCTGCTCGACGACGTACTTGTGGAACCACTCGATCGACTCGTCGGCCTTGTCGGGGTCCGGGTGCCAGTACGCCGGGTAGCACAGGCCCTGGTTGGCCGAGGGCTTGGGGAAGCCACTGCCCGTGGCGCAGGCGCCGGTGGGCTTGGAGTACTTGACGAGGGTTTCTCCACCGTACTCGTTGACGATGCGCTGGATCCGCAGTCGGTCGAACAAGGGGCGCGGGTCGTCGGACCCTCGCACGACGCGGTTGGGCATCGGCTCGGTGTTGGGGAGGAACTCGATGGCGTTGAGCGTCTTGGTGCTGCCGTCGGTGCCGTACCCGGTCCGGCTGATGGAGGACAGCCACAGCGCGGTGCCCTCGTCCGTCCGGTCCCGGGGAAGTGTCTGCCCCAGCGTCCAGGAGTCCACCGGCTTGGGTTCCTCGTCACCGCGCACACGCTGGGCGAGGGAGGTGACCTTGGCCAGCCGCTTGCGGGTCCAGAAGGTCGGCGTGGGGACGTAGCACTCCTTCTCCGCCTCGCATCGCAGGTCGGTCGGCGTGTCGTACCAGATGCGGTTCTGGTACGAGTGCTCCGACGTGAAGTTGCCCTCCGAGCAGGTCAGCTGCCCTTCCTGGAAGCAGCGTTCGTCCGTCTTGAAGACGACCTGGGCGAGCGGCTTCTTCGTGAAGAGGGTGCTGTGGCGCTGCCCGTAGTCGATGCGCGTCAGGTAGCCGGCCCGGTCGTAGACCACCGGCTTCTTGAAGGCGTTGTTCTTCGCGTAGTAGTTCTTCTCCTTCTCCCACCACAGGGACATGGAGTTGCCGTGGACGTCGACGACGTAGTCGAGGTTCCAGCGCCATGCCTGGTGGCAGAAGGAGTCCTCGAACTTGGCCGCGTAGCACGGCTCACCGGGCTGGTTGCCGGCCACCGGCACCGTCAGGGCGGAGTTGGTGACGGGGTTGTCCGCCACCGTTTCGGTCAGATCGGACTTGCCGAAGTAGTAGCGGGAACCGTCCCGGGTGGTCACCCGCCAGTACTCGCCGTCGGCGTCACCGTTGGCGACACCGGTGTTCCGCAGCAGTTCCACGCGCGTGCCGTCGCCGTTGGCCGTGTAGTACGCCTCGACGTCGGCCTGTGTGCTGACGGTCAATTTCCTGACCAGCTCGGTGGTGGTGCCGCCGAGCGTCATCACCGCGTTGTAGGAGCCCCAGCAGAGATCGGCCGTCTTGCGTTCGGCGTTGTTGCCGCCCTCGCGGTCGGTGGTACAGGTCTTGTAGGTGCGGGTGATCGAGCCCGGGTTGTAGTCCCAGCCGTCGCCCACCCAGGAAGCCTGGTTGTTGGTGGATGAGGTGCGCCCGTCCACCACCTGGGAGTTGTAGCCGAAGCTCACGTTCGGCGACGGACCGGCCGGGACCGTCGGCGTGGTCAGCCCGTAGGTGTAGGTGAAGGCGCCGGAGGATCCGCCGGCGGACCACGTACCGGAGCTGGCGAGAGGTGTGGCGCTGAAGTCGCCCTGTGAGCCGCTGCCTCCTGAGATCATCGCCAGCGGGGTGGGGCTGCTGCCCGAATCGGCCGTCTGCAGGAGTGTCTTCAGCGGGGCGTCCGCCGTCTTGCGGTAAACGGCGTCGCGCGTCGTGCCCTTGCCGGCGGACCGGGCCGTCGTCGGGGCCGCGGTGGCCGGCTGGGTGAGGGCGCTGACGTCGATCGTGGCGGTGATGCGACGCTCACCGTCGATCACGCCGTCGCCGGGCACGTCCTCCTCGAGAGGAGCGACCGACTGCTCGGTGTCCACCTCGACCGGATCGCTGCAGCCCTCGACGTCCGGGGTGGTGAGGAAGCAGGAGGGGAACTGCACCAGGTCGAGGCGGTTCGCCCAGCCGGCGCCGTACAGCTCGGCGAAGCGGGTGTAGTCCACCGAGATCGCGGCCTCACCGGTGGCGTCGGCCGGCGGCGTCACCGTGAAGACCATGCCGCCGAGCCCGCTCGCCTCGACCTCCGCCTGCGGGGCCACAGCGGCCTGCCAGGTGCCCTCCAAGGCCGCGGCCTCCTCAGCCGTGGCATCGGCCGGAGCACCCACCTCGACCGGGAGATTGCCGATGGGCACCAACTCGCCCGCGGTCAGGGTGTCCACGGCCGCACTCGCGGGCTGTGGATCGGCCGGTGCCGCCGTGGCTGTCGGGTCGTACTCCTTCGGAGGCGAGGCATCGCCGGTGGTCAGTTCGTCGAGGGCGTTGTCCTCCGCGGCATCCACCGGCTCGGCCTCGGGTATGTCGACCAGGCTCACGTCATTGCGCGTGTCCGCCGGCGGCACGGCAGCGGCGGTGCCCTGCAGCGTCTGCACCCACAGGGAAAGGAACAGCGTCGCCACGACGGCGAGCTGCAGACGTGCCCTGCGCGCACGCTGCCGCGCGGTACGCGTCAGACGACCGCGGCCACACCAAGACATCAAACCGGACACGGCGCTTGAGTCCCCACACGATGGGTGCGGTCACCCGGTGACCCGTCAGCAAGCGTCCGCACGAAGAGCAATGACTGCCGGATCATCAGCGGCGGAAAGGCGCAGGTCAACTCCCCACCGACAACGCCATGTGATCCCCGTCACTGGCGAATGAGGTGGATGAGAGCATGAGCGACCCTAAAAGGTGCGATCGCTGGAGAAGTGGATCGATGCCGAATGAACCTTTCCCCTGCGGGCGCGCTTTGTCGATAAATGCACCAATCCACAGGACGGGCACACCGGATCATCACAATTCGGTTACCGCCTGGGCGCGGACGTAAGGGTGGCGTAAGAGCTCCTCATCGCTGATGATCAGGCGGTCCATACGCCCGCCTGGCCCTGTCGGCCGGGCGCGGCCCGGGTCTTCGCCGGCCTCCGCCACAGCGTCAGCCTCCGGGCTGTCAGGGCTTCTACAAGTGGGGAGCTCCTCCCGGTGGAACGTCGTGTCCTCGGCCGGCGCGTGCGTCGGCGCCACATCAGCACGGTGGCCGCGACCACAGCGGTCGCGATCGCCGTTGGTCTGCTCGCCCCGCAGTGGACCTCGGACGGGAACGAGTCGCCTCCGCGTCGGAACACCGCGCGAGCACTGGACGAAGACGCCGCCCAGGCCCAGGCCCGCTCGACGAAGAAGCGGGTCGAGGTGACGGCGCTTCGGACGGAATCCACCACCACCTACGCCCTGCCGGACGGCAGCTTCGACCTGGTCTCCTACGCGGGGCCCGTCCGGGCCAAGGTCAACGGCACCTGGCAGCCGATCGACACCACGCTCGAACACACCGCCCGCGGATGGCGTCCCAAGGCGAGCCCAGCTCGGGTCTTCTTCACGGATGGCAGCAGGTCGTCCGCGCATGCCTCTCCCGCGGTCGCGCGTGCCACGGGCGGGATCACCACGGCTGTCCACCGGGGTGGCAGCACCACCACGATCAATGCTCAGACCGCTGCCGACCCCGCCGACATGAACGAACTGGTCACGCTCGTCGACGGCGGTCACGAGATCACGGTGAGCTGGCCCGGTCCCGTGCCCGAGCCCGTGGTCCACGGCGACCAGGCCCTGTACCGGTCGATCCTCCCCGAGACGGACCTTCTGCTGACCGCCCGGGACAGCGGGTTCAGCCATGTGCTGATCGTGCACACCAAGGAGGCGGCCCAGGCTCCGGAGCTGAAGGGGATCACCTACGGTCTGTCCTCTCCCGGCCTGACGTTCCACATCGACAAGGTGACCAAGACGGTCACCGCTCGGGACGAGGACGGAAAGGAGGTCGCGGTCAGTCCGACGCCGTACATGTGGGACTCCGCGGGCACTCCCGACGTCACACAGGGCGAGGACCCGCAACCCGCTCCACCCTCGGACGACCCGCAGCCGTCCACGACGCCCGCACCGGGCGAAGGGGACTCCGGCGAGGACGGAGACTCCGAGAACCCCGACGCTCCGTCGGACTCGGACGACACCGACGCGCCCAGCGCCGATCCGGTCGCCGACTTCTCCGTGCGGTCCAGCTCGTCGAACGGCCGAACCACAGCGGTGCGGGCTGCGGCGTTCACGCCGGCATCGCTGTCGGACGACGACGTTCTGGCTCTCCAGGGCATCGGCGGCCCCGTGCCCGGCGCGCATGCCGCAGTCGCCGACGCAGAGCTCGACGGAGAGGGAAGCGGCTCCAGCGTGCTCACCGTCGTTCCGGACAGCCACCTGGTCAACGGCGACGACACCGAGTGGCCTCTCTTCGTCGACCCCTCCTTCAGCCTCTCCTCCACGAACTGGACGACCGCCTACAACCGCTACCCCTCCTCCAGCTTCTACGACGGCGCCAACTACAACAGCGGCACCACCGAAGCCCGCGTCGGCTTCGAGTCCGACACGTGGGGCACGGCCCGCTCCTTCTTCCGCCTGCCCCTGAACAACATCAAGGGCGCCGCCGTCTCCTCAGCCAGCATCAAACTGCTGGAGACGTACGCCTGGTCCTGCGACGGGCGACTGGTCGAGCTGTGGCGCACGGGATCCGTCTCGTCCAAGACGACCTGGAGCAACCAGCCCAGCTGGATCAAACAGATCGGCTCGAAGGACGTCGCCCACGGCTACAACTCCTCCTGCCCCGACGACTACGTGACCTTCGACGCCAAGTCCGTAGCGCAGGACGCCGCGAACGGCGGCTGGACCAGCCTGACCATCGGCCTGCGCGCCGACAACGAAAGCTCCGCCTACACCTGGAAGAAGTTCAAGGCCGAAGGGAACAGCCGACCCAAGATCACGGTCAACTACAACCGCAAGCCCGCAACCCCCAGCAGCCTCAAGCAGATCCCGGGTGACACCTGTGACCGCTCCTCCCCCTACATCCGGGTCGGCAAGCGGGACGTAACGCTCTCGGCCAAGAGCTCCGACCCCGACGACAACCTGAACCACCTCAGATTCGAGATGTGGCGCACCGGTTACCAGGACACCACCACCGTGACCAAGAAGCAGGCCACCAACAGCGACGGCATCGCGTCCGCGGACTTCCCGCTGTCCGGGCTGACCAACGGCTACACCTACTCCTGGCAGGTGCAGGCGGTCGACGACAGCGGCGCGGTCTCCTCCTGGGCCCCCCTGAACAAGACGGACGCGGACCCGACCTGCCGCTTCACCTTCGACAGCACCAAGCCCAACTCGCCCAAGGTCAGCTCCACGGACTTCCCCCAGGAGAACGACAACGGAGACGCCTGGTCGGACCTGAACCCCGGCGACACGGGCACCTTCACCTTCGCCCCCGACGGCAACACCGACGTGACCGGCTTCGGCTGGGCGGTCAACTCCAGCTCCTGCAGCACACCGGTGCCGGTGGCCGCCGGGGCCTCCGCCACCGTCAGCGTCAAGCCGCAGTACGCGGGCCCCAACGTCCTGTACGTGTGCGCGAAGGACAGCGCCGGCAACCTCTCCGAGCCCACCGACTACGTCTTCTACGTCTCCCCCCGCAAGGAGGCCGACGGGCCCGGTGACGTCACAGGCGACGCCGTCCCCGACCTCTACGCGATCGGCACGGACGGCAACCTGCGCCTCTACCCCTCCAACTCCGCCGGTGACATCCACCGGTCCCTCCTCGGCGCCCATGAGGACGGCACCCTCCTCGGCAGCGACCCGGACGGCGACGGAGAGATCCTCCTGCCCGGCTACTGGAAGAGCCCGAGCGGCGATCCCGCGCTGATCGCCCACGGAGGCGACATCATGCCCGGCGACGGGCTCGGCGACTTCTTCGCCCGCATGCCCGACGACAAGCTCTACGCGTACCGGGGCGACGGATACGGCAGCACCGACATCACCCAACGCACCCTGGTCCTCCTGCCCGAGAGCTCGCCGTCCCCCGCGACCTTCGACCAGATGATCGTCGGCGACTACAACCTCGACAAGCGACCCGACCTCTTCGTCACCACCAAGACCGGCGGCATGTGGGCCTTCACCGGCTACACCGGCGTCGCCTTCACCTCGGCCACCCAGATCGCCTCCACGGCCTGGCTCGACCGGGACCTCGTCACCGTCGGCGACATCGACCTCGACGGCGCCCCCGACCTCCTCTTCCGCTCCGAGTCCGACAACCTGCGCATCCGCTACGGCGTCAAGGCAACCACCGGAGGCGCCACCATCGAGTCCCTGACCACCTCCGCCGGCTCACGCGACGGCACCGACGCCACCTACGCCAGCGGCTGGAACACCACGGACTTCCCCACCCGCTTCCTCCGCGGCACACCCGACGTCAACAAGGACGGCATCCCCGACATCTGGACCATGACCGCCGACGGCAGCATCGCGTTCTACAAGGGCGGCAAGACCACCCTCGGAACCGCGACCACCGTCATCAGCGCCGGCAGCGAATGGGACCAGACCAAGCTGAGCTTCGGATGACGGGAGACACCGCCATGTTCACGTCGCCCGCTCACACGCGGCGCGCGTACCGGGCCGCCGTCGGCCTGTTCCTCGCCCTCCCGCTGCTCGCCGCCTGCGCGGGGGCCGAGGACGGGCCGGCCGACGGCGCTTCGACCAGCCTGGGCATCGGCGCGTCTGCCATGCCCCTGCCGGGCAGCAAGGGTGCCCTGCCCCTGAGCGTCGTGCAGCTCGAACAGGCCGCGTTGACCGGCCCTGACCTTCCCTCCGGGGTGATCAGCTCCAAGGCCGGCCCGGGGGACTTCCCGAAGCCCGAGACCGTGCGCGCCGAGGACAAGTGCCGCCCCGTCGCGCTTCTGCAGGCGGGCAGTGTCATCGGGGCGCCCATCACCGTCGTGCGGCGAACCTGGACCGGCAGGGCGGACAACGACGCCTCCACGCGACTGACCGCCCGCATCACTCTGGCCTCCTACGCGTCCGAAGAAGCCGCCCAGAAGGTCACCGCGGCGCTCGACCGGGCAGCCAACGACTGCGCGGAAGGCTTCACCTACGAGGCACCTGGTACTCAGGCGAGGAACCGCGAGATCACACGTGTTCTCGCTCCCCAGGGGGCGGACGAGGCCATGACCCTGACTGCCCGTATCGGCAAGTCGAAGAGGCCCGTGTCACTCACCCTCGCCCGCAAGGGCGCGACCGCTGTCCACATCACGGTGACGTCGACCGGCGACACGGCAGAGCTGCCCGACGGCCTCGTGGAGACACAGTTCTTGAAGCTGAACCAGTAGACCGTGTCCTACACGGTGAGGTGGGCGAGTCGCTGATGGCGACGCCGCAGGCGCGTGCATCCGGCGGACGGCCAAGCAGCACATGGGGCGGGTCTGTCCCGCCCCATGTGGTGTGGTCGGAGGCACCTTCGCGAGCGCCGGATGGCCGCTTTCACGATCGGAGCGTCAACCGAGCGTCGGGGCTTGCCCTTCACTGGCACCTGCCGAATCCGTGACCGGCCCCTCAGCCACTGCCCGGGGAGCCCTCCCGCAGAGGATGCGGGCGCAGGCCCTGAAGCCGGTCAGGGCACCAGGCCGTCGAGGTCGATGTCCAGAGGGAAGGGTACGGAGACCTTCAGCCTGCCGCGGTGGATACCCGTCGGGACGTACGTCCTGGTCATCGTGTCGAGCTCGTATGTGTGGACGGTCGGCGCCCCCGCCTCGTCCTCGACACGCCAGAAGTGCGCGATCCCGGCCTGGGCGTACTTGAACGGCTTCAGCGACCGGTCACGGTCCGCGGACTCTTCCGAGACGACCTCGACGACCAGCATGACCTCATCGGGCGCGTACCAGGTCCGGTCGGGATCGTAGGCAGCGGTGGACACCAGGATGTCCGGTTCCGGACGGCTCTTCCTGTCCAGGCGGACGGTCATCTCCCGCTCCGCCTCGAAGCCCGCCGGAGCCTCACGCCGGAGCGTGAAGGTCATGTTCTCCACCAGCCTGGCATGCCAGGACCGCTGCGGGGACATCATGAAGATCAGTGCTCCGTCGATGAGTTCCGTGTGCCGGGGAGCCTGCGGAAGGTGGTCGAGGTCATCGGCCTCCCAGCCGCTGGGCCTCGGCGGGATCATCCAGTCGGGCAGCTCGGCGGTCACGGCTTCCTCCAGACGCCTACGGAAGACAGTCACAGGGCCCGTACTCGGCAAACGGGCAGGGCCGCACAACTGGCATCAGCGTAATCGACAACTGCCTGCGGACCGCGCGGCGCTCTCTCTGCCCGGAACGACGCCGTCCGCCCGCCGCAGGAAGGCGGGCGGACGGGGAACATGGAGTCCCCTCACGTCGCACCGTCGCAAAGCGTCCCAAGGATCGCGCACGAGGACGGCATGGAAGCAGCGCGAAGACTGCCGGGGTCCGGCAGTGAACTGGCGTGCGGTCCGGTGTGACGATGCCTCGGACGGTGGAAGCACCCGGAATCCGGAGGGGCGGGGACATGGTCTGGTTTCTTGGTCTCGGCATCATCGGTGTGGTGCTGCTGGCTCTGTCCCTCGTCTTCGGCGGAGTGCTGGAGGGAGTCCTGGACGGCATGGGCGGAGGGCTGGACGGGGTTCTGTCGTTGCCGGTGATCGCCGGTTTCCTGTCGGCGCTCGGTTTCACGGGGGCGATCGTCACGGGGACCACCGGCGCGGGAACAGGGGTCGCCACCGGGGCGGGCGCGGTCGCGGGAGGCGCCGTGGGATGGGTGGCCTGGCGGTTCGGCCGGGTGCTCATGCGCGACGGTGCGCCCGCACCTCGGGGTGAGGACCTGACCGGGACGCCGGGATCGGTGATCACGGCGATTCCGGCCGACGGCTTCGGCGAGGTGCTGCTGCACCTCGCCGGGCAGCCGGTGAAGTACGCCGCGAAGTCCGCCTCGCCGGTCGCCCGTGGCACCGAGGTGTGGGTCGAGTCCCTGCTCTCGGCGACGTCGGTCACGGTCCGTCCGGTGGAACGCTGACGCTCCCGCTGCCTCATGCTCCTCCAACCTTTCTCAGTTCCGATCGAAGGGGGTCTCGTGATGAGCCCTGTTCTCACCGCTGCGGTGGGCATCGTCGTCCTGTTGGTGCTGCTCGGCCTCGTCGTCGTCACGCGCTACAAGGTCGCGGGTCCCAGCGAGGCGTTCGTCATCACCGGCCGGCGCGGCAAGAGGACCACCGACCCGGAGACCGGCCGCGTCTTCACGGACACCAGTGGCCAGAAGGTCGTGGTCGGCGGCGGCGTCTTCGTGGTGCCGTTCGTCCAGCAGAAGTTCAGCCTCGACCTGTCCAGCCGGCACATTCCCGTCGCGGTCCGGGGCGCCGTCACCCTGCGCGGGGTGAAGGCCAACCTGGAGGGTGTCGCCATCGTGAAGGTGGGTGGCACCGAGGACTCCATCCGGGCCGCGGCACAGCGTTTCCTGATGCAGCAGGACGGCATCGTCGGCTTCACCCAGGAGGTGCTGTCCGGCGCCCTGCGTTCCATCGTGGGCCGCATGTCGGTCGAGGACATCATCCGTGACCGGGCGGCGTTCGCCGGTCAGGTCGCGGAGGAGGCCGAGGCGAGCCTGTCGGGGCAGGGTCTGGTGCTCGACGCCTTCCAGATACAGGACATCACCACGGAGGGCTCCTACCTGGAGGACCTGGGCCGGCCGGAGGCAGCCCGCGCCAAGCAGGAGGCCGACATCGCCGAGGCCGTCGCCCGTCGGGCGGCCGAGCAGGCCCGGCTGAAGGCGGAGGAGGAGATCGCCGTCGCGCAGCGGACCCTCTACCTGAAGCAGGCCGAGATCAAGGCCCAGACGGACGAGGCCGCCGCCCAGGCCAACGCCGCCGGCCCACTGGCCGAGGCGGCCAGGCAGCAGGAGGTCCTTTCGCAGCAGGAGAAGGTCGCCGCCCGCCAGGCCGCCCTCACCGACCGGCAACTGGACACCCAGGTCCGCAAGCCCGCCGACGCCGCCCGCTACCAGGCCGAGCAGGAGGCCGAGGCCCGCCGTATCGCGCTGGTGAAGGAGGCGGAGGCAGCCGCCGAGCGGGCCCGGCTCACCGGTGAGGGCGAGAAGGCCCAGCGGGCCGCACTCGCCGACGCCGTCCGTCTCGAGGGCGAGGCCGAGGCCGCCTCCATCGGCGCCAGGGGAGCGGCGGAGGCCGAAGCCATGCGGCAGAAGGCCGACGCCTTCGCCCAGTACGGCGACGCCGCCGTCCTCCAGATGCTCGTCGAGGTCCTTCCGCAGGTCGTCGCCAAGGCCGCCGAACCGCTCGCCGCCGTCGACAAGCTGACCGTCGTCTCCACCGACGGCGCGAGCCGGCTGACCCGTACCGTCACCGACAACGTCACCCAGGGCATGGAACTCCTCTCCTCCGCCACCGGAGTCGACCTCGCCGCGCTCCTCCAGGACATCACCCGGAAGAAGACGGACCCGACACCGGGCACGGCGGTCGAGATCTCCGGCTGAGACACCGGTCCACGGGGCGACCGGGCAGGCCGGTCATGAAAGGCCTGCCCGGCACGGCATGCAGCGCCGCGCGCGCCACCGGCTGGACGGAGGTGGTCGCGGCCGGCCTGGTCGCCCTTCTCACAGGCAACGCCCCGTTGACCGGACGAGCGGCGAAGGAAGGCGAAGACGATGGCTTCGGCGAACCGCAGTCCGGCAGGCCGGGAGCGCGTGCGGGTGCGGCGCGCGGCACGGCTGGACGCATGGGACGTTCCGCATCAGCGCCGGCACGTGGCCACCGATGCCAGCCTCACGCATGTGCTGATGGCCGGCAGGCACGGGAAGGGGCGCCGCCTGGCCGAAGCGCTGGACCAGGTGGTCTCAGGGCCGGCGATCGTCGTCGGGTGATCGCTGAGCGCTGCGATCGCCCTGGCCGCGCAGTCCCTGAGCACGTCGTCCCCTGGATGACGCCGGTCGGCGAGAACTGCCGCAGCACGCCGGCCCCCTGCCCGCACACGTACGGCAACATGCCCGTGCTGCGCCGTGCGCGGTGGCTGTGGGCGCCCACGACATCTTCCTGCCCTCGGCACGACTCGTCCCTGCCGCCCGGCTCCTGTCGGGTACCGACGCATTCGTCCTCGCCAAAGCCGGCCACCTGCTGCTGGACCAACGCCCCTGACTCCGTAGCCGCGCTCGCCACCCGTCTGCGCACTGTCTGAGGACGTTCTTCCTCCGCTCCTGGCTCGCCTCCCGTGAAGGGGCATCCAGCCGTTACTTCGCAGAGTTCTTGGAGCCGGCCCAGGTACCGATCACTCCTCCCAGCGCCGGACCGGCCCACAACGCGATGCCAGCAGCGCTCTGCCGCAGGTCTTCCTGCCCTTCTTCCGGGACGTGGAGGGCCGCCCTCGGCCGAGAGGCCGACAGCCACCGAGGGACAGCGCCGCCGCGTCCGGGGAAAGGCGCTCAAGTGGTGAACCGGAGCACGCATTCCCACGTTGCGATCACTGGACGCCCGTGCGTCCCTGCGATGCCGCCGTGCGCTGTGCCCCGCGGCGGCACCACACCACCATGGAAGGAACAACTCACCAGTGAAGCGCCTCATCACACGCCTCGCGATAGTCGCGGCGGCCAGTGCCATGGCCGTAGTGCTGCCTGCTTCGTCGGCGTCCGCCATCAACCGCACCGACTGCAATCAATTGGGTCTCCTGTCACTGCACAACGCAGGCGGCTCCCTCTGTTTCGCCAACGCGGGCGTGCAGAGCGTGGCGATCTACGGTGTGGACCAGATCTGGACCGGAAACAACAAGGTCACCCTGGACTACGTGCCGAGGCTGGGCGCGCCGGCGACCAGCACGACCGTCGACAAGTGGCACTTCGGCAGCAGCCCCGGCGAACCCATCCACAAGATCACGAAGATCAGGATCTGGTAGTCCTCGCCGCCATGAACCAGGTGCCGGCGGGTCGTCGCCACTGACGGCGCAGGCACGCGCTTCCGCGACCAACCGTGAGCCATTTCCGGGCCGACGGTGCTGACCGTGCGCTGAACACGCCTGCGCGGCGACGAGACTCCTGGTAGACGGGTTCCCGATCAATTCCCCGTGTCTGCCAGGAGTTTCGCGCGCTTGCCCACCCCTCCCCACGCCCTCGGCCCCGCCCGGGCGGTGCGGTGCGGCATCGGGATCACGACTCCTTACCGTCACCGCTCCACGGACATCGCGCCCAACAGGCCTCAGCCGGTGGAGTCCAGGACTTCGTAGACATGCCTGATGTAGTCGTGGGTGCGCTCCGAGCCGAGGAGTCCGTCACCCAGCCGGTTCATCGTGTACGAGAACGTGACGCGCCGATCGAGGTCCATCATGACGATCGAGCCGCCCCGGCCGACCCAGAAGCAGACCCTTCCCGTGGGCATGTGCGGCACCGTCCTCGCATCGGCGAGCGCGAAGCCGATGCCCCAGCGCACGGGAACTCCCAGGAACAGGTCGACTCCGTCCGCCTGTACGTCGAGGACCTTCTCCACCGTCTCCTCGGAGAGGAGGCGGTGGCCGTTCACCTGGCCGCGTCGTGAGATCACCGAGAGCGCCCGGGCCATGCCGCGGGCGTTGCCGTGCCCGTTGACGGCGCCGAGCTCGGCGCGGCGCCACTGCGGGGTGTCGACGTGCTCGTCCCTGGCGGGACTTCCGAGCAAGGTCCTGATGAAGATCCCCTCGGGATCGAGGCCGGCGGGTATTCCGGAGAGCGGCGACGGGGCCACCAGCTCGGCGATGCGCGGCCAGTCGGCCTGCCGCGCACCGATCTGGACGTCGGCCTGCGACGGCCCGGCGATCTCCGTGTCGACGAACTCGGTCAGGGTACGACCGCTGACCCGCCGGACGAGTTCTCCGACGAGCTGGCCCTGCGTCTGCACGTGATAGCCGGAGGCACTGCCCGGCTCCCACCAGGGCGCCTGCGCGGCCAGCCGGGCGCTCGCGGTCGGCCAGTCGTACAGATCGTCCAGGGTGAAGGGCTGTTGCCAGCCGGAGAGTCCCGAGGTGTGTGCCAGGACGTGCCGCACCTCGATGTCCTGCTTGCCCTGGGCGGCGAATTCGGGCCAGTAGTGCGCGACCGGGCGGTGGAGGTCCAGTGCCCCCCGGTCGACGAGGACCAGGGCCGCCAGACTGCTCAGGGTCTTGGTGGTCGACCACAGGTTGACCAGCGTGTCCTGGCGCCACGGGACGGTACGCGCTGCATCGGCGTGCCCACCCCACAGATCCACTTCCATGACACCGTCGACGTCCACGGCGATCGACGCCCCCAGTTCCTCTCCGGACTCCAGATGCGCTGCCAGCGCCGCCCGGACCGGTGCGAACCGGGCGGTGTTCTTTCCCTCGACACTGACGACACCGACCATGTGCTTCTCCATTTCTGACGACGACCGTTCGATCGGTCAACGGAACGAACGTCACGCTGGTTCACGCGTCGCCGCAGGTGAGGAGCGCCTGTCCGGTGGACGCCCGGCCGGCAGGAGGTCACTTCCGGGCATCATCCGCGGAGGACGGGCCGAGGAGGATGCCGTCCGGCCCGTCGCCGCCGGCACGTTCCTCAGGCCGAGTGGCGTCCTGATAATGTCCTGCCCGGTATGCGGGAAGCGGACGACGGGGTCCTCGTCGCTCCGATCGCCTCGCCTCCATCGCGGCGGACAGGTCACCGCGACGAGAGTCGCCCGGGCCCAGTTTTCGTCACAGCGGCTGTGGGTCACCCACACTTCCCAAGGTCCTGGTCATGTGTGCTTCCGATGGTGAAGCCGTCGAGCGGAATGCTGGGTGGGTACGGTGACGGCTGGGCAGGATCTCGACTTCGGGCTGCTGGGACCGCTGACGGTACGGCGGGCGGGCACGGACCTCGATCCGGGCCGGCGCAGGCAGCGCCTGCTGCTGGTCCGCCTCCTGCTCGCCGACGGCCGGGCGGTCGCCCCGCAGACGCTGTGCGAGGAGCTGTGGCCGCAGCAGCCGGGACGGACGCCGGGCGGGGCGGTGGCCTCCCTGCACGCCCACGTCAGCAAGGTACGCGCGATCCTGGAACCCCGGCACCTGCGCCGGAAGGGCATCTGCGAGGTACTGGTCACCGAGCCCTTGGGCTACGCCCTGCGGGTGCCGCCCGAGAGCCGTGACACCGTGCGTTTCGAGCGGGCCCTAGCCCGGGCACGCCGGTTCATGGACCAGGGCCGGCCCGAACACGTCGTGGAGGAGACCCGTACAGCCCTGGAGATGTGGCGCGGCGCCCCGTTCGCCGACGCCGCGCACCACCTGTTCGTCGTCAACGAGGCGGCGCGCCTGGAAGAACTGCGGCAGACCACCCGCGAGATCCGTACCACAGCCCTGCTCCTGCGAGGACGGATCGGCGAGGCCCTAGACTCGGCGCAGGAGATGACCGCGGAGCATCCCCTGCGGGAAACCGGCTGGGCCCTGCTGCTGCGCGCCCTGTACCAGGCCGGTCGGCACCCCGAGGCGCTGCAGCGCTATGCCGACCTGCGCCGGCACCTCGCCGACGAACTCGGCCTCGAACCCGGCCCGTCCCTCCGTGCGCTGCACCACGGCATCCTCCACCACGACCTGCCACCCCTCCATCCAACTGCTGAGATGGCCGGGTTCGGCGCGGGATCCGTCTCCGGCGGAGGCACCGGTCACCGGCGCGCTCCGCTCGGGCCGAGCGCCTCCGGGACGCCGGAGGAGGCCGGGACGGCCGCCTCCCTCTGCCTGGCGGACGCCGAACCGGCCGACACCGCCGATCGGTCCGATGCGATGCACGACCAGGCCGCGGATCTCGACGCAGGCGCGTCGCCGCCCCGGACCTGTCCGGCGCAACTGCCGCGCGGCCTCGCGGTGTTCGCCGGACGGGAGGCCGAAGGTACCTGGTTGTCGGCCGTGAGCGGTACGCCGGGCCGCCCCGGAGCGACCGCTGCCTCGGCCGTCGTCATCAGCGGTGCTCCCGGTGTCGGCAAGACCACCTTCGCCGTCCACCACGCCCATCGCATCGCCTCCGACTTCCCCGACGGACAGCTTTTCGTCAACCTGTGCGGATTCCATCCCCACGCGCCCGCCCTGGATCCCGGCCAGGCCCTGCACGGCTTCCTGACCGCCCTCGGCGTTCCCGCCCAGCACATCCCCGAGGACACCCCGGGCCGCAGCACGCTCTTCCGCAGCCTCCTCGCCGACCGGCGGATCCTCCTCGTCCTGGACAACGCCCGGGACGAGGAGCAGGTGCGCCCCCTGCTCCCCGGCGGAGCGGGCTGCCTCACACTGATCACCAGCCGCAGCCGGCTTCCCGGCCTGATCACCACCGACGGCGCCAGGACCCTCACCCTCCCCCTGCCCTCACAGGTGGAGGCCCGTCAAGCCCTCGAGCGGCGCCTGGGCGCCGCTCGACTGGCCGCCGAGCCCGCGGCCACGGCCGACATCATCCGTCTGTGCGGACGGCTTCCCCTGGCCATGGCGGTGGTCGCCGCCCGTGCCGAACTCGATCCCTCCTTCCCCCTTCACTCCATCGTCGACGACCTGCGACACGCCCACGGCCTGGACGCGTTCACCGGCTCCGACTCCACCACCGACGTACGCGCCGTCTTCTCCTGGTCCTACCGGTCCCTCGACGAGTCCGCGGCCCGGCTTCTCCGTCTCCTGGCCCTGCACCCCGGTCCCCACATCACCGCGCCCGCCGCCGCGAGCCTCGCCGGCCTCCCCCTCCCCCGGACCCGCCGCGCACTCGCCGGCCTGACCGGTGCCTGCCTCGTGGAACAACCGCTGCCCGGCCGCTACGGCCTGCACGACCTCCTGCGGGGCTACGCCACCGAACTCACCCGCACCCACGACACCGTCCAGGAACGCGACCACGCCACCCTCCGGGTTCTGGACCACTACATGTTCACCGCCCACGAGGCCAACCAGCTGCTCAAGCAGGACACACCGCCCGACCTCGACCTCGGTGCACCCGCCCCGGGCGTCACCCCGGAGACGCTCACCACCGTCCAGCAGGCGACCCGATGGCTCGCCGCCGAACACCGGGTGCTGACCGAACTGCTCCACACCGCCGTCGGCCGGAAGCTGGACCACCACACCACCGGGCTCGCCTGGTCCCTCAAGGAGCACCTCAACCGCCAGGAGTTCTGGCCCGAGGCCATCACCGCCCTCACACCCGCCCTCGAGGTGGCCCGACGTCGGAACAACCGCCTCGAAGAGGGCCGTTGCCTACGCCACCTCGGCCACATCCACGGCTACCTCGGCCACCAGGAGCAGGCCCTTCACCACCTGCGAAGCGCCACCACGATCTTCGAGGAGCTCGACGCCACCGGTGAGCAGGCACGAGCCCACTACGTCACGGCGTGCGTGCTGTTCCTGTTCGGCCGGACCCAGGATGCCGTGACGTACTCCGAACGGGGACTGGAGCTGTCCCGGGAGACGGGTGAGGAGTTGTGGCTGGCCGAGTGCCTCGTCGAGCTCGCCTGGTTCCACTCCAACCTGGGGCATCTCGAGAGAAGCCTTCGGTACAGCGAGGAGGGCATCGCCTTGTTCCAGCGCCTCGGCGCGCCGTGGCAGCTGGCCCAGGCCTGGGACATCCTGGGCCACAACCTCCGCATGCTCGGCCGTTACGAGGAATCGGTGGCCACCTACCAGCGGGCGACGCGGGCGTTCGAGGAACTGGGCGACCGCAGGAACGCCATCGGCACGCTGATGCGGCTCGGCGACACCCGGCTTGCCCAGGGCGACCGGGAGGGCGCGCGGGCGGACTGGGTCCAAGCCCTCGCGAGCGCCGACGCGCGGGCCATGTCGTACAGCGCCCAGCAGGTCCGCGACCGGCTCACCGCCCTGGACATGGACACGGATCCCGCTCCACCCGCCCCGGAGAGGGCGGAGGGGAGCCATCGGCTCCCGGCCCCGAGGAATGGCGACCCCGTGCGTCGGACGTCCGAGCGGGACGGCTCGGCGGATGGTCACTCGTCCGCCGTCCGCTGAGTCCGGCTCCGGAGCGAGTGGTACGGCCGTCGTACGACTGCCGCCCAGGAACGTGCTGTTCGGGCCGGCGAAGAAGCGGCCTTCATGATTGCCGTGCTGCCAGGACGGCGCCACCGCCACCGTCGAACGGTGACGGTGGCGTGCGGGTCGCCGTCCCCCGGCCCGTGTTCGGTCGCCCTCCGCCCCTACTTGGCGAGGAAAGCGAGGAGGGCGTCGGTGACCTCCTGGGCGTGGGTCCACAGCAGGCCGTGCGGGGCGCCCTCGACGACGACGTAGTCGGCCTGCGGGAGCGCCTTGTGGAAGAGCTCACCGGTGGCCTCGATCGGCAGGATGCGGTCGGCGGTGCCGTGCAGGATCAGTGCCGGCACGTCGACCTTCCGGATGTCGGCACGGAAGTCGGTGGTCCAGGTGGAGACGCAGGCCAGCGAGGCGTACCAGGAAGCGCCGGCGGCCACGTTCCAGCTGTTACGGACGGCCTCCTCGCTGATCCGGGAGCCGAGGTTCTCGTCCAGGTTGTAGAAGTCCTGGTAGAACGCGCTGAAGTAGGCGTACCGGTCGGCGGTGACGGACTGCTTGATGCCTTCGAAGACACTTCCGTCGACGCCGTCGGGGTTGTCGTCGGTCTTGAGCAGGTACGGCTCCAGCGAGGCGAGGAAGGCGGCCTTGGCGACCCGGGCCGAGCCGTAGGTGCCGAGGTAGCGGCCGACTTCGCCGGTGCCCATGGAGAAACCGACGAGGACCGCGTCGTGGAGGTCGAGGGTCTCCATGACGGTGTTCAGGTCGGCGGCGAAGGTGTCGTAGTCGTAGCCGGTGGTGGGCCGGCTGGAGCGGCCGAATCCGCGCCGGTCGTAGGTGACGACCCGGTGACCGGCCTCCAGCAGGGCCGCGGCCTGCTTCTCCCAGGAGTGGCCGTCGAGCGGGTAGCCGTGGATCAGCACGACCGGCTGTCCGGTGCCGTGGTCCTCGTAGTACAGGTCGATGATGGTGGAGTTCTCGTGGCCGACGGTGATGAACGGCATGGTGGTTGCTGCCTCTCGTCATGGTTGTGGTGCGAGGTGGTGCCCGGGTGGGCCCGCCGGTCCGTGCGGCCTCGGGCTCGCGTGTCCGGCGTCCGTACCTGCATCCCGGAAACGGTGAGGGGTTGAGCGCGGTTCACCGTCCGGGGAAGAAGGACTGCGGACGCGGCGGGAGGGCAGGGCGTCGGTGACCGCGTGGGCGCGGATCCGCAGCGAGCCCGGTGCATCGGTGCCCGACCCGGCTCGCCCGGTGCTCGGCCCGCGGAAGCGCTGGGCCACCACGGGGATGGTCCGGCCCTCGGTGGTGACCAGCGACCAGGAGGGCAGCGTCTTCCAGGCGGCACGGGTGCAGTTCTCCTCCAGCGCGGCGGCGGCGATCGGACGCCGCTCCGTGGCCATGAGCCGTGCCTTGTCCGCCGCCACGTCCGCGGCGAACTGTTCCCGGGCTACGACCTGACCGAGGGTGCTGCCGGGGAACTTGCCCATCAGCCCCAGCGAGCTCTCGCCCGGGCCGTAATGGCCCTGGCTGATGACAGTGCCCCCGTAGGCGTGCCCGACCAGGACCACCGGGCCGTCACTGTGCTCGACGACGCTGCGCGGATGGCAGCGTCGGCGACCGCCTCGTGCCCCAGCACGAGTGGAGTGTCGACGAGCGCGTCGGGCACTTCCCGTCTCAGGTCGGCAAGCCGGGCGACAAGGAGACGACAAGGTTCGGCGAAGGGGGCCCGCCGAGTGTTGAGCCACTCACCCGCGCATGTGGGAGAGCACGCCACGGAACACTTGCACAGAATTGGGCAGCACCCATGAACGGGACCACGGAGACGGGGACGGCCACCCTCGCCCCGACTCGGGCACACGTCCGGCACGTCGCTTCGGACACCGACCGCGACGCGTTCGTACGAGACATCTACGAGCAGTACGGCCCTCTGCTCGTCCGGTACGCCGCGCGGCTGCTGGACGGTGACTGGCACAGGGCGGAGGACATCCTCCAGGAGACCGCGGCCCGCGCCTGGAAACACGCCCGGCTCCTGAGCACTCGCGGCGAACAGATCCGGCCGTGGCTGTTCACCGTGGCCAGGAACCTGGTCATCGACCACCACCGGGCCCGGCAGGTCCGGCCGCTGGATCTGATGGCGGTCGAGGACCTGGGCGCCTTCCGGGACGGCACGGAGTCCACGATCACCTCCCACGCGGTGCTGGAGGCGCTGCGGGAGCTGAAGGAGCAGCACCGCACCGTCATCCGGCTCATGTACTACCTGGAATGCAGCGTGGCGCAGGCGGCCGAGCATCTCGGCATCCCGCCCGGCACCGTCAAGAGCCGTGCCTTCTACGCCGTGCGGGCGCTGCGCAAGTCCTTGGAGAAGCAGGGCGTGTTCGGCGTGTAGTCACGGCACGGGCAGGCCATGCCGTTCCGGTCCTCCACGGACCGCGCCACCGCCGCCTGACGCGCCGTCCGGCACCGCTCCCCCGGGCGGCTCCGCTCGGCCCGGGGCGACCTTCCGAACGGGGCAGGGCCGGGCGTCGGTGGTCACCCCGTCAGCACGGGTCCAGTGTCGTCAGACCCTGTTCTCCGCGTTCTCCGCCTGGAACATCCAGCTCTGCTTCTCCAGTTCGGCCGTCAGTCCGACGAGGAGATCCTGGCTCACGGCGTCCACCGGACCAGTCTCCTCGATCCGGTCCCGCACCCGCCCGATGACAGCGGAGAACGTACGCACCAGGGCGTCGACAGCGTCGCCGTCCTTCGTCCAGCCTGACGGAAAAGCAGGCACGCCGCTGGTGTCCGCGATGGTGACCGCCCGTCCGTCCGGGCTCACGCCCAGCGCAGCCGCGCGTTCGGCCACCCTGTCCGCGTGGTCGCGTGCGATCGAGGCAACCTCGTCGAGCTGGACGTGGACTGATCGAAAACGCGGGCCGTACAGGTTCCAGTGCGCCTGCTTGGCCACCAGGGCCAGGTCGAGCAGGTCGACCAGCGTCGCCTGGAGGGCCGCGCCGGCGACCTCGCTGTCGCCCGCCGGCAGCGGGCTGTTGATCGTCGTCATAGGTCTGTAGTCCTTCGGGATGGCGTTGGCATCCTGGCAAGGAGGCCGACGGGTTGCCGTGTGGATGAACCGGCCGTCGCGCGCATCCACCCGGAGCACCGACGGCCTCGTCGCCATGTACGGCCACGGGCCCCGAGGGGTTCAGCTCCTCCGGCGAACGGTCGTGCATGTCGCACGACGCCCGGTCGTCACCGATGCCGCCGGACGTGCACCGGCCAGGAGTCGGACACGGCGAAACACGTCCGAAGACCGACGCGCAACAGAGGACCCGCGGGTCAGGCGCCCTTCTTCGCCGGCTCCAGGATCGCCACGCACTCCACGTGATGCGTCATCGGGAACAGGTCGAACGCCCGCAGCGTCCGCACCCGGTAGCCGCCGTCGCGGAAGTAGGCGAGGTCGCGGGCGAGGGCGGCCGGGTCGCAGGCCACGTAGGCGATGCGGCGGGCGCCGAGGGAGGCGAGGTGGGCGACGGTCTTGCGGCCGGCGCCGGCGCGGGGCGGGTCGAGGACGATCAGGTCGACCTCGGTGATGCCGGTGCGCGGCAGCACGGACTCGACCTTGCCCTGCTCGATGCGGACCCGGTCGAAGCCGTCCAGGTTGTGGCGGGCGTCCTCCACCGCGCGCTTGCCGGACTCGATGCCCAGCACCGCGCCCTCGTCGCCGAGGCGGTCGGCGAGCGCGCCGGCGAACAGGCCGACGCCGCAGTACAGGTCGAGGGCGGTCTCGCCCTTGCGCGGCAGCAGGCCCTGCATCACGGCGGTGACCAGCGTGTCCGCGGCCTTCGGGTGGACCTGCCAGAAGCCGCCGCTGCCGACGCGGTAGGTGCGGCCGTCGGCCCGCTCGCGGACGAAGGGGCGGCCGTGCACCCGGTGGACGCCGCCGTCCTTCTCGCCGACGCGCATTACCGAGACCGGACGGTCCAGCTCGACGATCGGCAGCCGGGCGCCCTCGCGCGGGGTGAGGATGACCTGGCGGTCCTGGGAGCCGGACGCGGCGATCGCCTCGACGCTCTCCATGCCGGACCAGTCGCGCCGCTCGACGCCGAGTTCGCTGACGCCCTCCGCAGCGATCAGGCACCGGTCGATGACCTGCACCTCGTGCGAGCGGTGCTTGCGCAGGCCCGCCTGCCCGGTGCCGGGGTCGATCGCGTACTGGACGCGGGTCCGCCAGGACGGGACCTCGCCGGCCGGCACCTTGTCGCCCTCGGCGGGCACCACGGTGCCGTCCCAGCCGGCCTCCTCGGGGGTGAGCCCGGCCAGCCGCTGGAGCTGCTCGGCGACGACCTCGCCCTTGAGCCGCCGCTGGGCGCCCGGCTTGGCGTGCTGCCAGTCGCAGCCGCCGCACCTCCCGGGGCCGGCGAACGGGCAGGGCGCCTCGACGCGGTCCTTGGAGGCGTCGAGGATCTCCACGGCGTCGGCGCGCAGGAACCGCGCGCCCTCCTCGCCCTCGGTGACCCGGGCCACGACCCGCTCACCGGGCAACGCGTGCCGGACGAAGAGGACCTGGCCCTCGTCGGTCCTGGCGATGCAGTGCCCACCGTGGGCGACGGGGCCGATCTCGACCTCGTACTCCTCCCCCACCAGCGACTTCTTCTCCTGTGCCTGCATGGCGGGGTGACTCCACAACCTCGGTGACGAATCGGGCGCGGGCACCGGTGGTGCGCGCCCGGACAACAGCCCACCAGTCTACGCGGTCCGCGGGACGCACCGCCCGGGCCGGACCGCCGACCGGGCCGGTCGGCCGAACCGGTCGGCCGGGCCGGTCAGCCGAACCGGTCGGCTGGACCTCCGCCAGACCGGTCAGCCGAACCGGTCGGCTGGACCTCCGCCGGACCGGTCGGCCGAACCGGTCGGCCCGGAGCGATCAGCGGGACGCGTCCCCGCCGCCGCTGCCCGGGCCGCTGCCGTCACCACGGTGGTCGCCCTTGCCACCGCCGGTGCCGTTGCCACGGCCGTCACCGCCACCGCCACCGCCCTTGCCGTTGCGGTCGCGTCGCTCGCCGTTGCGGGAAGGGATGGCAGGCCCGCGCCGCACCGCACCGGGGGCGTTCCAGTCGGCCCGCCTCCGGGCCCGTCGGCGGGCGATCTCGGAGGACTCCAGCTGGTACGGCACCGAGGTGACCATCACACCGGGCTGGAAGAGCAGCCGGCCCTTGAGCCGCAGCGCGCTCTGGTTGTGCAGGAGCTGCTCGTACCAGTGGCCGACCACGTACTCCGGGATGTAGACGGACACCACGTCCCGCGGCGATTCCCTGCGGAGGTTCTTGACGTACTCGACGACCGGGCGGGTGACCTCCCGGTACGGCGAGTCCAGGACCTTGAGCGGGACGCCGATCCGGCGCCGGTCCCACTCGGCGCGCAGTTCCCTGGTCTCGGCGGCGTCGACGTTGACGGTGAGCGCCTCCAGGGTGTCCGAGCGCATCATCCGGGCGTAGCTCAGCGCCCGCAGGGCCGGCTTGTGGACCTTGGAGACCAGGACGACCGAGTGCACGCGGGAGGGCCGCCGGCTCTCGTCGCCCGGCTCCTCCGGGGCCGCGATCTCCTCGGAGACCCGGTCGTAGTGCCGCCGGATCGTGGTCATCACGCCGTAGAAGATCACCATGCCCAGCAGGGCCACCCACGCACCGTGGGTGAACTTGGTGAGCAGCACCACGACCAGCACCAGGCCGGTGAAGGTGGCGCCGAAGGCGTTGATGGCGCGGGAGCGGTGCATCCGGCGGCGGGCGGTCTGGTCCCGCTCGGTCGCCAGGTGGCGGTTCCAGTGCCGGACCATGCCGATCTGGCTGATGGTGAAGGAGACGAAGACGCCCACGATGTACAGCTGGATCAGCCGCGTGGAGTCCGCGTCGTAGACCACGACCAGCAGGGCGGCCGCGCCGGCCAGCAGCACGATGCCGTTGGAGAAGGCGAGGCGGTCGCCGCGGGTGTGGAGCTGGCGCGGCAGGTAGCGGTCCTGGGCCAGGATCGAGCCGAGCACCGGGAAGCCGTTGTAGGCCGTGTTGGCGGCGAGGAAGAGGACGAGGGCGGTGGCCCCGGCGAGGATCAGGAACGGCAGGGTGTTGTGCCCGAAGACCGCCTCGGCGACCTGGGAGATCACCGGGTGCTGCACGTAGTCGCCGCCCACCGGCCGCCCGTTCTCCAGCAGGTCGTGGGCGGGCGACTCCGCCATCTTGACCCCGGTGGCCATCGCCAGGGCGATGATCCCGCAGAACATGGTGACGGCGATCGCGCCCATCAGCAGCAGCGTGGTCGCCGCGTTGCGGGACTTCGGCTTGCGGAAGGCGGGGACGCCGTTGGAGATGGCCTCCACGCCGGTCAGTGCGGCGCAGCCGGAGGAGAAGGCGCGCAGCAGCAGGAAGACGAGGGCGAAGCCGGCGATCCCCTCGTGCTCGGCGCGGATCTCGAAGTCGGCGGTGGGCGCCCGCAGCTCGTCGCCGAGGAACATCCCCCGGAACGCGCCCCAGAGGATCATGGCGAAGACGCCGGTGACGAAGACGTACGTCGGGATGGCGAAGAGCTTGCCGGACTCCCTGACCCCGCGCAGGTTCATCAGGGTCAGCAGCACGATCACGCCGACCGCGCAGGCGACCTTGTGCTCGACCACGAACGGCACGGCCGAGCCCAGGTTCTCGATGCCCGAGGAGATGGACACCGCCACGGTGAGCACGTAGTCGACCAGCAGGGCGCTGGCGACGGCCTTGCCGGCCCGGCGGCCCAGGTTGGTGGTGGCGACCTCGTAGTCGCCGCCGCCGCTGGGGTAGGCGTGCACGTTCTGCCGGTAGGAGGCCACGACGGTGAACATCAGCACCACGACCGCGGCGGCGATCCACGGGCTGAACTGGTACGCCGACACACCCGCGATCGACAGGACGAGCAGCACCTCTCCCGGGGCGTAGGCCACGGAGGAGAGGGGGTCGGAGGCGAAGACGGGAAGGGCGACCCTCTTCGGCAGGAGGGTCTCCCCGAGCCGGTCGCTGCGCAGTGCGCGCCCGATGAGGATGCGTTTGGGCACGTCGGTCAGTTTGGACACGACAGAGGATCGTAGGCCCGCCGGGTGGGCGGACCCAGCCAGGGACATCAGGATCGCGTTAAGGGAAGCAAAACATCGCCAAGGCTTTACCCGGCCGGTGCGGGGGGTGGTTTGCTCCGGACGCTGCGTGTGTACCTTGGGCGGCTGTCTGAGACCCTGTTCCTGTCGACCGGGCACGCCGGCCGGCGAACGGACAGCTCGACACACGTGCAGAGCGACAATCGCGACACCGGAAGGACGGTCGTGCACATCGTCATCATGGGCTGCGGACGCGTAGGCGCCGCTCTCGCCCAGACCTTGGAGCAGCAGGGGCACACGGTCGCCGTGATCGACCGTGACCCCACCGCCTTCCGCCGGCTGGGCTCCGGCTTCGGGGGCCGCCGCGTCACCGGCGTGGGGTTCGACCAGGACACCCTGCGTGAGGCAGGGATCGAGGACGCCGGCGCCTTCGCCGCCGTCTCCAGCGGCGACAACTCCAACATCATCGCCGCCCGGGTGGCGCGTGAGATGTTCGGCATCGAGCACGTCGCCGCGCGCATCTACGACCCGCGGCGGGCGGAGGTCTACCAGCGTCTGGGCATCCCGACGGTGGCGACGGTCCGCTGGACGGCCGACCAGATGCTGCGCCGGCTGCTGCCCTCGGGCGCGGAGCCGCTGTGGCGCGACCCCACCGGCGGCGTCCAGCTGGCCGAGGTGCACACCTCCCCGGCGTGGATCGGCCACCGGATCAGCAGGCTGCAGGACGAGACGGGGGTGCGCGTGGCGTTCCTCACCCGGTTCGGCGAGACGATGATCCCGAGTTCGCAGACCGTCCTCCAGGACGGCGACCTGGTCCACGTCATGATGCGGACCGAGGACGTGGCCGAGGTCGAGGCCGCGTTCGCGAAGGGTCCCGAAGAGGAGGCCGGTCACTGATGAGGGTCGCCATTGCCGGTGCCGGTGCCGTCGGCCGCTCGATCGCGGGCGAGCTGCTGGAGAACGGCCACGAGGTACTGCTGATCGACAAGGCGCCGACCGCCATCTCCGTGGAGCGGGTGCCCCGCGCGGAGTGGCTGCTGGCCGACGCCTGCGAGATCACCTCGCTGGACGAGGCGGCGCTGCAGCGCTGCAACGTGGTCATCGCCGCGACCGGCGACGACAAGGTCAACCTGGTCGTCTCGCTGCTCGCGAAGACCGAGTACGGGGTGCCGCGCGTCGTCGCCCGGGTGAACAACCCGAAGAACGAGTGGCTCTTCAACGAGGCGTGGGGCGTGGACGTCGCCGTCTCGACGCCGCGACTGATGTCCGCGCTGGTGGAGGAGGCGGTCAGCGTCGGCGACCTGGTGCGCCTGCTGCGCTTCAGCCACGGCGACGCCAACCTGGTCGAGCTGACCCTGCCCCCGGAGTCGGCGCTGGCCGGCACGCGGGTGGGGGACGTGGCCTGGCCGCAGGACACCTCGCTGGTCACCATCATCCGCGGCTCGCGGGTGCTGGCCCCGTCCCCGGAGGACTCGCTGGAGGCCGGCGACGAGCTCCTCTTCGTGGCCGCGCAGGACCGCGAGGAGCAGCTGGAGAGCCTGCTCTCGGTGCGCAACAGCGTCTGAGTCCCGCGAGTCCCGCGGCACGCGGACCACGGAACGGCGAAGGGCCCGGTGACCTCCCCGGCAGGGGACGGTTACCGGGCCCTTCGCCGGTGGTGCCTGGGGTGGTGACTGGGTGGTGGCGGGGATGGCGTGCCGCTCAGGCGCCGGTCAGGCAGGTCAGGCCACTCGGCCCACTCGGCCCGCTCAGACCGGTCAGGCGTCCCGGCGGTGCCGTCCGCCCCGCTCGGACGCGCCCTCGGTCGCGGGGTCCTCGGCGTCCGTCCGCGCCTCGGCGGCGGCGTCGACGGCCGCGGCGGCCTCGGCCTCGGCCCGTTCGCGCTCCTCCATCTCGGCGAAGACGTCGATGGGGGCGGGCGCCTTGGCCAGGAAGACCCAGGTCAGCCAGACCGCCAGCAGGAACGGCGGGATCTTCAGCGAGATCAGCACCCAGCCGAGTTCGGTGGTGTCGGCCCACCAGTACAGCGGGAAGAGGATGGCGCACTTGGCGAGCAGGATCAGGCCCCAGGCGATGCTGGCCTTGGAGTAGGCCCTCCTGCGCCCGGGGTTCCGGTGGCGCCAGGACAGGTTCTCCTTGAACAGCGGCCCGAGGATCACGCCGATCAGCGGGAAGCCCAGCGCCGTCGACACCAGGTAGGCCAGCGCGAGGCCCAGCGTGTAGAGCATGCCGGGCAGGTAGAAGTCCTTGGCCTCGCCGGTCATCATGGCGAACACGACGCCGAAGGCCACGCCGAAGACGCCGCTGAAGGCGTGCTTCACGGTGTCCTTGCGCACCAGCCGGACCACGCCCAGCAGCAGGGACACCGCCAGGGCGGCGATCGCCGAGCTGTGCAGGTCCTGGTTGACGGTGTAGATCGTGACGAAGATCAGGCCGGGCACGACCGTCTCGATCATGCCGCGGACGCCGCCGAACGCCTCGCCGAGCGCGGCCTGGGTCACCGCGCGTGAGTCCTGCTCCGTCTGCGGTGCCTCTTCGGTCGGCTTGTCGAGGGACGTCACCGGCTACTCCCGTCCGAGGGGTCTCAGTTCGTAATGCGGATTGAACAGCACGCGGCGGCCGTGGATCAGGGTGAGCCGCCCCGACGCGATCAGCCTGCGGCCGGGTTCCACGCCCACGATGGAACGTCTGCCCAGCCACACCAGGTCCAGGGAGGCCGAACCGTCGAACAGTTCCGCCTCCAGGGCCGGGACCCCGGCCCGCGGGCGCAAGGTGACCGTGCGCAAGGTACCAGTGACCGTGACCACTTCACGGTCACTGCAGTCACCTATTCGGGTCATTCCCGCGGTGTCCGTCTCCTCCCGCAGCTCCTCGGACTCCAGGTCCTCCTGGGACGAGGAGAGCCGGTCGATCATGCGGCGGAAGCGGCCCACCGGCTTGTCGGAACGGGGGACAGCGTTCATGTCTGCAGCCTACCGGGGGTGTGGGAGGGCCCGGAACCCAAGCGGAACGCGGCCTTCCCCACGCTCCTGGGCCCACCCCCCTCAACGCCCGGCCCCTGCCCCGCGTTCCCGCACCGCCGCACTCGCCCGCGCCCCTGCGGGGAATCGTGCCGCCGGGGCCGTGGGGGTGGCCAGGCCGCGCTGCGGGCCCCGGCGAAAGAAGTGAGCCGCGCCCCATGGGGGGCGCGGCTCGGGGTGGGTCAGCGGACTTCGGAGATCTCCGGGCCCCGCTGGAGCTGGCCGATGCCGCCCGCGAACCGGGACCCCTGGTCCTCGGCCGGCGCCTGCATCCCCTCGGCCACCATCTGCGCGTCGTTCGGCAGCTTCAGCACGATCGGGTCGCGCGGCGCCATCGGCCCCTCGCCCCGCACCACGACCGTGTCGCGGAAGATGTGCTCGAGCAGCCCCGCGGCCTCGGGGTGCACCGCGCCCTGCCCGGAGATCACGCCCCGCAGGAACCAGCGCGGGCCGTCGACGCCGACGAACCGCACGACCTGGAAGCCGCCCGTGCCGTCGGGCAGCTTCACCGGCACCTGGGCCCGCAGCTCCCAGCCCAGCGGCCCCTCGACCTCGTCGACGATGCCCCCCTGCTGGGTGATGCCGGAGGCGATCTCCTCGCGCACCTC
This sequence comes from Streptomyces sp. NPDC002640, assembly GCF_053592575.1. Lineage (NCBI taxonomy): Bacteria > Bacillati > Actinomycetota > Actinomycetes > Kitasatosporales > Streptomycetaceae > Streptomyces > Streptomyces sp. NPDC002640. Next base: position 177,464 of record NZ_JBSFVZ010000006.1, read on the forward strand.
GCCCCAGATGCCCTCGCGCTTGGGTGCGGCGAAGGCCTGGAGCTGGACGGCGCTGTCGCGCAGCACGACGGTCGCGGCGACGATGGCGTCACCGGCGACCTCCACGCGCAGTTCCATGCCGTCGACTCCCGGCACGAAGAGGCCTCCGAGGTCGACCCGGCCCTCGCCCGGCTCACGGACCTCGGAGCTGTCCCACGGGCCGTCGGGACGCGGGGCCGGCTCCAGCCGCACCCGCTCCTGCTCGGCCTCGTCCGCCCCGCTGCCGACACCGCCGACGACCTGCTCGGCCTCGCCCGCCGCGCCGTCGGCGGCTGTGCCCTTCTTGCGACGTCCGAACACGTCACTGTCCTTCCCGGTCGGATACGACCGAACCGTATCGATTCCCACCCGCCAAGTCGCCCACCGCGGCATGACCGCCGGTGGACCCGAAGCCCCCCGCGGCCCGTACCGAGCCGGGAAGTTCCGCCACCTCCTGGAAGCGGACCCTCTCGACCTGCTGGACGACCAGTTGCGCGATCCGGTCGAAGCGCTCGAACCGCACGGACTCGCGCGGGTCGAGATTCACCACGATCACCTTGATCTCCCCACGGTACCCGGCATCCACCGTCCCTGGGGCGTTCACCAGTGCCACACCGCAGCGCGCGGCAAGACCGGAGCGCGGGTGCACGAAGGCCGCGTACCCCTCGGGGAGGGCGATCGACACCCCTGTGGGCAGGACGGCCCGCTCGCCGGGGGCCAGCTCGCACGCCTCGGTGGTGCGCAGGTCGGCCCCGGCGTCGCCGGGGTGGGCGTAGGAGGGCAGCGGCACCTCGGGGTCGATACGGCGGATCAGCACCTCGAGGGGACCGCTCACGGGTTCACCTCGAAGGCGCGGGACTGGCGGCGCACGTCGGGGTCGTCCATGACCGCGCGGATGTCCTCCTCGCGGCCGTTCTCGATGAAGTGGTCCACCTTGACCTCGACGAACAGGGCGTCGGCGCGGACCGCCACGGGGCCGTCGGGGCCGTCCAGGCGCCCCTCGGCGGTGGCGTAGATCTTGCGGCCGGCCCGGGCGGTGACCTCGGCGTCGATGTGCAGCACGCTGCCGACCGGCACCGGGCGCAGGTAGTCGGTCTCCAGCCGGCCGGTGACCGCGATGGTGCGCAGCAGCCAGGTGAGGGCGCCCAGCGCCTCGTCGAGCGCGCTGGCCAGGACGCCGCCGTGGGCGAGGCCGGGCGCGCCCTGGTGCTCGGGCCGCACGGTGAACTCGGCGGTGAGGTCGACGCCCTCGCCCGCGCGGGCGGCCAGGTGCAGGCCGTGGGGCTGACCGGAGCCGCAGCCGAAACAGTTCGCGTAGTGGGAGCCGATGGGCTCGCCGGGGGCGGGCGCCTCCGGGTGCCGCACCGGGGCGGTCGCGTCGGCGGGGGGTTGCACAGCCCTGTTCGTAGCACTCACGGCGCAGACCTTACCCGCGCGTACGCGACGGGCCGACACCGTGCCAAGCTGGAGGCATGGAGCGTTCCCCCTCGCAGAGCCCCCGTCAGAGCCCTCCGCAGGGCACCGGCCCCTCGCCCTCCGCGGCGTCCCCGGCCGCCCCGGTCAGGGCCGTCGTGTCGTACGACGAGCGGCTGTCCGCGCCCTGGCACTGGTGGCTGTACTGCCTGCTGCTGGGCGTCGCGGCGGCGCTGGTGGTCTATCCGTTCGGGGTGCTGCCCATGCTGGGCGGGCTGGCGCTGGGCGCCGCGGCCTCCGCGATGGTGGTGAGCTCCTACGGCTCGGCGCGGATCCGGGTGGCGGGCGACGCGCTGATCGCGGGCGGGGCGCGGGTGCCGCTGTCCGCGCTGGGCGAGGCGGAGGTGCTGGATCCCGCCGAGGCGCGGGCCTGGCGGACCCACAAGGCCGATCCGCGCGCGTTCCTGCTGCTGCGGGCGTACGTGCCGAGGGCGCTGCGGATCGTGGTCGTCGACCCTCAGGACCCGACGCCGTACCTGTACCTGTCCTCGCGCGAGCCGGAGCGGCTGGCGGCGGCGGTGGAGGCGGCGCGTACGACGGCCGGCTGAGCGTCGCGCGGCCGGGGGACCGGCCGCGCTCAGTCCTGCCGGGGCTCCCCGGTTCCGGGGGGCAGCGGTGGCCCTCCGCCTGCCTGCCCGGTGCCTGCCTGCCCGGTGCCGTCCTGCCCGGTGCCGTCCTGCCCGGTCAGGGGCAGCTGCAGGGGTTCGGCGGGCTTGTCCAGCGGGGGCAGCTTCTCCAGCCGGTCCCAGGGGACCTGCCGGGTGCGCAGGTCGGCGCGGATATGTTCGGCGAACCGCCGGGTGTCACGCCGGTTGACGACGGCTCCCACCGTGGCGCCCACCATGAAGGGCAGCAGGTTCGGGACGTTGCGGATGACGCGTCGCTTGAGCTGCTTGCGCAGCTGGCGCTTGAGCCCGCTGTCGGCCACGTGGCGGTAGGTGGTGGGCCGGGCGGGGTCGACCCCGTGTTCGGAGGCCCAGGCGCCGAGGTAGGCGGTGCTGCGGGTCCGCAGGTCGCCCGCGGGGCGCTGTCCGTAGACCTCGTGGAGTTCGGCCACCAGCTTGAGCTCTATCGCGGCGACGCCGCTGATCTCGGTGGCCATGCCGGCGGCCCAGGCGGGCGGGACCGGCAGCATGTTGGCGGCGCCGACGCCGGCGCCCACGACCGCGGTGGCCTTGGCCGCTCCGGCGACGAGCCGGTCGGCGATCTTCTCGGGGCCGAGCCCGGGGAAGTGCCGTCGCAGGGTCGCGAGGTCGCGCACCGGGATCCGGGGCGCCATGGCGACCATGCGGTCGACGCTCACGCCGAGAAGGGCGTGGAGCCGGCCTTCAGCCCGCCGCCGGGCGGCGGGCTCGTCGGGCGTGGCCGGCGCCGGGAGGCCGCCGCCGGCCGGTTCGAGCGGGGCTCCTTCGCCTGTCACGGCTTCGGTGCCCCGCTCGTCGACGTCACGCGCGTCGTGCGAGCCGTCGAGCGGCTCGAGGTCCGCTCCCCGTTTCCGGGAGCGGCGCTTCCAGGGAGGGGTCGAGCCAGGCACGGCCGACCCCGCCTCAGTCGCAGTCGCGGCAGATCGGCTGACCGTTCTTCTCGCGGGCCAGCTGGCTGCGGTGGTGCACCAGGAAGCAGCTCATGCAGGTGAACTCGTCCTGCTGCTTCGGCAGCACCCGGACGGCGAGCTCCTCGTTGGAGAGGTCCGCTCCGGGCAGTTCCAGGCCCTCGGCGGCCTCGAACTCGTCGACGTCCACCGCGGAGGTGGACTTGTCGTTCCGGCGTGCCTTCAGTTCTTCCAGGCTGTCCGAGTCGACGTCGTCGTCGGTCTTGCGTGGAGTGTCGTAGTCGGTTGCCATGTCGCTCTCCCCCTCTGGGTGGTCTTGGGTGTCTCCAGCGCACTAACGCGTGAGAGGCCGGACTTGTGCCCGACCTGAGGCGGAGATTTTGCCTCACATCAAGGTCTGTTACTCAATCGACACCCAACCGGACTCCCGAAGAGTGATCGGCACGGATGGCGAACCGGACCGTACACCCTGCGAATGCCCTAGTCCAAAGGCGTCATTCCGTGTACTGCCCGCCATCAGGACGCCCGAAAACCCGGATTTTCCTCATTTTCGGAGCCGATTGTCGTCACGGAGCGTAGATGCTTTCCGTGACACTCCTGTGATCGATCACACACCCCCTCCACGGACGCGACACTCCGGGATTCAGCGCAGAGCGAACACGCCGTCACTCGTTCAGAGGGGGAGCGTGACGCGCATCACCAGACCGCCGCCCTCCCGGGGGACTGCCGTGATGTGTCCGCCGTGCGCCCGGGCGACCGACCGGACGATGGAGAGCCCCAGTCCGACGCCCTTGTCGCTGCCGGTCCGCTCGGTCCTCAGGCGGCGGAACGGCTCGAAGAGGTTGTCGATCTCGTAGGCCGGCACGACCGGGCCGGTGTTGCCGACCACCAGGACCGCCTGGCCGTGCTCCACGCCCGTGGTGACCTCGACCCAGCCGTCCTCGGGCTGGTTGTACCGCACGGCGTTCTGCACCAGGTTGAGGGCGATCCGCTCCAGCAGCACGCCGTTGCCCTGCACCACCGCCGAGGACCGTTCGCCGCGGAACTCCACGCCCCGCTCGGCGGCCTCGCCGCGCACCTGGTCCAGGGCGCGGGCGGCCACCTCGGCGAGGTCCACCGGTTTGCGTTCGACGATCTGGTTGTCGCTGCGGGCCAGCAGCAGCAGGCCCTCGACCAGTTGCTCGCTGCGTTCGTTGGTGGCCAGCAGGGTCCGGCCGAGCTGCTGGAGCTCGGGCGGCGCGGCGGGGTCCGAGAGGTGCACCTCCAGCAGGGTGCGGTTGATCGCCAGCGGCGTGCGCAGCTCGTGCGAGGCGTTGCCGACGAACCGCTGCTGGGCGGTGAAGGCCCGCTGGAGCCTCTCCAGCATGTCGTCGAAGGTGTCCGCGAGCTCCTTGAGCTCGTCGTCCGGGCCGTCCAGCTCGATCCGCCGGGACAGGTCGGATCCGGCCACCGCGCGGGCGGTGCGCATGATCCGCCCCAGGGGCGAGAGCACCCGCCCGGCCATCGCGTAGCCGAAGGCGAAGGCGATCACCGCGAGCCCCAGCAGGGCCAGCAGGGAGCGGCTGAGCAGGCTGTCCAGGGCGGCCTGGCGCTCGAGGTCGATGCACCGGGCGATCTCCGCGTTGAACTGAGCGAGGGGCAGCTCGCCCTGGTTGACCGCGGGGCACCGGCCGCTGGAGACCCTGAGGCCGCTGAACTCGACGATCTTGAACGGCGGCTGGTTGCCCGTGGAGATCGCCTGGGCGGCCAGCAGGTAGATCATCGACAGCAGCACGATCCCGGCGACCAGGAACATGCCGCCGTAGAGCAGCGTGAGCCGTATCCGGATCGTCGGGCGCAGCCACGGGAAGGACGAGTGCTGTTCCTTGGGGTCCCAGGTGGGCCGCGGCGGGACCCGTGGCGGCGGGGGCGGGTGCGGGGTGGAGGCCACGGCGTCAGATCCGGTAGCCGGAACCGGGCACGGTGATGATCACCGGGGGTTCGCCCAGCTTGCGGCGCAGCGTCATCACCGTCACCCGCACCACGTTGGTGAAGGGGTCGGTGTTCTCGTCCCAGGCCTTCTCCAGCAGTTGCTCCGCCGACACGACGGCGCCCTCGCTGCGCATCAGCACCTCGAGCACCGCGAACTCCTTCGGCGCGAGCTGGATCTGCCGACCGTCGCGGAACACCTCGCGCCGGTTGGGGTCGAGCTTGATGCCGGCCCGCTCCAGCACCGGTGGGAGCGGCATGCTGGTGCGCCGTCCCAGAGCCCGCACGCGGGCGATGAGCTCGCTGAACGCGAAGGGCTTGGGGAGGTAGTCGTCGGCGCCCAGCTCCAGGCCGGCGACCCGGTCGCTGACGTCGCCGGAGGCGGTGAGCATCAGCACCCGGGTGGGGGCGCCCAGCTCGACGACCCGGCGGCACACGTCGTCCCCGTGCACCAGCGGCAGGTCCCGGTCGAGGACGACCACGTCGTAGTCGTTCACGCCGATGCGCTCCAGGGCGGCGGCGCCGTCGTAGACGACGTCGACCGCCATCGCCTCACGGCGCAGCCCGGTGGCCACCGCATCCGCGAGCAGCTGCTCGTCCTCGACGACGAGTACGCGCACGTCGGCCTTCCTTCCTGAACATCCACCGGCCTGACGTCTTCCGGTGGTACCGGCCTCCATCCTGCCTCTTCGGCCGGTAAGTCGGAGGTAAGGCGGGAGGCTGCCGGGCAGCCGAACGGGCCCCGGCGGATGCCGGGGCCCGTCGACGGAACAGGGTGGTGCGGTGGTGCGTGCTGCGGTGCCGGGTGGTGCGGTGCCGCCGGGTGGCGGGTGGTGCGGTGCCCCCGGGGGTGGTGCCGGCACTGCGATGCCGCCGGGTGGCGGGTGGTGCCGGTACTGCGGTGCCGGGTGGTGCGGGTGCCGGGGCGACGGCACCTGGGCGCGCGGCGCCCCTGGCGGGGCTCGGTCAGGCGCTCGCGGCGCCGACCTCCACCCCGTGCTCGGCGGCCAGGCGGCGCAGGTCGTCCAGCTCACCCTGCTCCACCTCGGCGGCGAACTCGTCGCCCTCGTCGCGGGCCCGCGTGAGGTGCGACTCGGCAGCCCTTATGCGCTGGAGAAGCCCTGCGGTGAATGCGTCCATGCGGCGCCCCCTCGTCCTGGGTCGTGGGTCGGGAAGGGACGATCACGCGGGCCGTGCGTCCGGCCGTGCCTCCGGGGAAACGGGACACCGGACGGGGCCGTGACGTGCCGGATGGTGCTACGGCACGTGCGGAGCGTGATCGCGGGGTTGAGACCGTCCTCCCCACGCGTCACGTGACGGAAACCTTGGGCGGCAAGAAAATCTGGCATAGGCCAGGGGTTCGGCTCCAGGACACCTCCGGTCCATGTGCGCAGGTCACCGCGGGTCAACCGGCCCGCGGGCCCCCGGCGCGGCGCGCGAGGGGCCCGCGGTGAAACAGCTCACACCTCAGTCGTGCCAGGCGCCCAGGCGCTCCAGGAGGCTCTGGAGGGGCTCCACGACACCGGCCGTGGCGGCCACCGTGAGGTCGTCGGAGGGCCGCTCGCCCGGGCGGCCGCCGGTGACGGCCCCGGCCTCCCGGGCGATCAGGTCGCCGGCCGCCCGGTCCCAGGGGTGCAGGCCCCGCTCGTAGTAGCCGTCGAGCCGCCCGGCGGCCAGGTCGCACAGGTCGACGGCGGCGGACCCGCCGCGCCGGATGTCGCGGACCAGGGGCAGCAGTGCGCGCGCCACCTCGGCCTGGTGGGTGCGCACGGCGGTCACGTAGTTGAACCCGGTGGCGATCAGCGCCTGGTCCAGGGGCGGCGACGGCCGCACGGCCAGCTTCCGCTCCCCGTCCCAGGAGAGGCCGGTCACCCAGGCTCCGCCGCCGAGCACGGCGTGGAAGGCCTCGCCGCGCATCGGGATCTCCACCGCGCCGGCCAGGGTCTCGCCGTCGAGTTCGGCGGCGATGGAGACCGACCAGGACGGCAGGCCGTAGAGGTAGTTCACGGTGCCGTCGAGCGGGTCGACCACCCAGCGCACCCCGCTGGTGCCGACGGAGGAGGCGCCCTCCTCGCCGAGGAAGCCGTCCTCGGGCCGCCGGGCGGAGATCAGGTCGACGATCAGCTTTTCGGCGGCGATGTCCATCTCGGTGACCACGTCGATGGGGCTGGACTTGGTGGCCGCCACCTCCAGGTCGGCGGGGCGTCCGTCGCGCAGCAGCTCACCGGCCCGGCGGGCCGCCTCCCGGGCGATCTCCAGCAGTTCCCGGCGCAATTCCGTCCGGTGCGGTTCCGTCACGGTGTCCTCGCGTCCTCTCGGTCCGGTGGGGTGCGGTGCGGTGCGGGCGGTGCGGTGCGGTGCGGGCCGTGCGATCCGGTGCGGTGCGGGACGGTGCGAGGGAGGCGGGGTGGGGCGGCGCGCTCGCCGTCCCGCACCCGCCCAGCCCTGCCCCGCCCCGTCCGCCCCCGTCAGGCGTACGGGCTGTCCGCGCCCGCGGCGGCGGGCTTCGGGTCACGCGCCGCGGGACAGCAGCCCACCGGGCAGACGTTGTGGCTGGGGCCGAGCGCGCCCAGGGCGCAGGGCGTCACCCGCTGCCCGCGTTCGACCGCCGCCCTCTCCACGATCATGTCCCGGATCGCGGCCGCGAACCGGGGATCGGCGCCCACGGTCGCGGAACGGCGGACCGGCAGGCCCAGCTCCTCGGCCTTCGCCTTCGCCTCGGTGTCGAGGTCGTACAGGACCTCCATGTGGTCGGAGACGAAGCCGATCGGGACCATCACCACGGCCGGGGCGCCGGCCGCGTGCCGCTCCTCGAGGTGGTCGCAGATGTCCGGCTCCAGCCACGGGATGTGCGGGGCGCCGGACCGCGACTGGTAGACGAGTTGCCAGGGCCGCTCGACCCCGGTGCGCTCGCGCACGGCGTCGGCGATCACCTGGGCGACGTCGAGGTGCTGACGGACGTAGGCGCCGCCGTCCCCGTGGTCCTCCACCGGGCCGGAGGTGTCGGCGGCCGCGGTCGGGATGGAGTGCGTGGTGAACGCCAGGTGGGCGCCGTCGCGCACCTCCTCGGGAAGGTCGGCGAGGGCCTCGACCACGCCGTCGATCATCGGGTCCACGAAGCCGGGGTGGTTGAAGTAGTGCCGCAGCTTGTCCACCCGCGGCGGTTCGAGCCCTTCCGCCTCCAGGGTCGCCAGGGCGTCCGCGAGGTTCTCGCGGTACTGGCGGCAGCCGGAGTACGAGGCGTAGGCGCTGGTGGCCAGCACCAGGACGCGGCGGCGTCCGTCGCGGACCATCTCGCGGAGGGTGTCGGTCAGGTAGGGGGCCCAGTTGCGGTTGCCCCAGTAGACCGGCAGGTCCAGCCCGTGCTCCGCGAAGTCCTTGCGCAGGGCTCCGAGGAGCTCGCGGTTCTGGTCGTTGATCGGACTGACGCCGCCGAACAGGAAGTAGTGCTGACCCACCTCCTTGAGGCGTTCCTTGGGGATGCCGCGCCCCCGGGTGACGTTCTCCAGGAACGGGACCACGTCGTCGGGGCCCTCGGGGCCGCCGAAGGAGAGCAGCAGCAATGCGTCGTAAGGGGAGGATTCGAGCACATCTGGCATGCCTAGATCTTCCCACCAGCCACCGACGGCGGGGCAAGCGGGCCGCCCGGCCGAGTCGTCCGGCCGAGCCCTCCGCCCGGACCGTCCGGAGCCCTGCGCCCCCTCTGCCCCCGCGCTCCCCTCGGACCGCCCGTACACCCGGGCACACCTGGTCGAAACAGCCGTAAGCTGTATCGGCCAACCACTTCGTGACCAGGGCCGCGACGCCCCTTTTCCCCGGAGAGCCCGTGCCCACGCCCTACCGCGCCCTCTTCGCGTCTCCCGGCACCCGCAGCTTCGCCGCCGCGGGACTCGTCGGGCGCATGCCGCTGTCCATGATGGGCATCGGCGTGGTCACCATGATCTCCCAGGTCACCGGCCGGTACGGACTGGCCGGCGCCCTCTCGGCGACCATCGCGCTCTCCTCCGCCCTCCTAGGACCCCAGATATCCCGGCTGGTCGACCGCCTCGGGCAGAGCCGGGTGCTGCGCCCGGCGGTGCTGGTGGCGCTGACCGGGGCGGCCGGCCTGCTGCTGGCGACCCGGTTCCGCTGGCCGGACTGGACACTGTTCGTCTTCGCCGCGCTGATCGGCTGCGTGCCGAGCCTGGGCTCGATGGTGCGCGCCCGCTGGGCCGTCCTCTACCGCGGCACCCCGCTGCTGCACACCGCCTACTCCTTCGAGTCGGTGATCGACGAGGTGTGCTTCATCGTCGGCCCGATCGTCTCCATCGGCCTGTCCACCGCCTGGTTCCCGGAGTCCGGGCCGCTGCTTGCGGCGGTGTTCCTGGCGACCGGCGTCTTCTGGCTGACCTCTCAGCGCGCCACCGAGCCGCGGCCGCATCCGCCGGAGGAGCACGTGCGGGGCAGCGCCCTGCGCTCCCCCGGTCTGCAGGTCCTGGTGGTCACCTTCGTGGCGACGGGCACCATCTTCGGCGCGGTGGACGTGGTGACGGTGGCCTTCGCCGAGGAGCTGGGCCACAAGTCGGCGGCCAGCCTGGTGCTGGCGGTGTACGCGGCGGGCTCCTGCGCCGCCGGACTGGTCTTCGGCGTGCTGCGCGTGCAGGGCCGTCCGGAAAGGCGCTGGCTGGTGGGCGTCTGTGCGATGGCCGCGAGTATGATCCCCCTCCAACTGGTCGGGAACCTGCCGTTCTTGGCCGTGGCGCTGTTCGTCGCGGGCCTCTTCATCGCTCCCACGATGATCACCACGATGTCCCTGATCGAGCAGCACGTACCACGCGCGCAGTTGACCGAGGGCATGACCTGGATCAGCACCGGCCTGGCGGTCGGCGTCGCGCTCGGTTCCTCGGCGGCCGGTCTGGTGATCGACGCGGCCGGGGCGCGGACCGGGTACGTGGTTCCGGCGGTCGCCGGGGCCGTCGCGGTGGCGGTCGGTTTCCTGGGATACCGCCGGCTCCTCAGGCCGGCTCCGTGGCGGGGAGGCACCGTTGTCGAACAGCACGGCGAGCGCGCGGGCGAGGCAGAGCGGAACCTGGCGTAACTGGGCGGGCAACGTCAGCGCCCGCCCCGCCGAACAGGCCTCCCCCGGCAGCGCCGAGGAGGTCGCCGAGACGGTGCGCCGGGCGGCGGAGCGGGGACTGCGGGTGAAGCCGGCCGGCAGCGGCCACTCCTTCACCGCGGCCGCGGCCACCGACGGCGTGCTCCTCCGGCCCGAACGGCTGGCCGGGGTGCACCGCATCGACCGGGATGCGGGCACGGTGACCGTCGGTGCCGGGACCCCCCTGAAGCAGCTGAACGCCGCGCTGGCCGGCGAGGGGCTGTCGCTGACCAACATGGGCGACATCATGGAGCAGACGGTCTCCGGTGCCGTCGGCACGGGGACCCACGGCACCGGGCGGCAGTCCGGCTCGATCGCCGCGCAGGTGGTCGCCCTCGACCTGGTCACCGCCGACGGCTCGGTGCTCACCTGCTCCCGCGAGGAGAACGCCGAGGTGTTCGCCGCGGCGCGGATCGGCCTGGGCGCCCTGGGCGTGGTCACCTCGCTCACCTTCGCGGTGGAGCCGGTCTTCCTGCTCACCGCCCGCGAGGAGCCGATGAGCTTCGAGCGGGTGACCGCCTCCTTCGAGGAACTCTGGGCGGGCAACGAGCACTTCGAGTTCTACTGGTTCCCGCACACCGGCAACTGCAACACCAAGCGCAACAACCGCAGCCCCGGCCCGCCGCGTCCGCTGGGGCGCGCGGGCGCCTGGTTCGAGGACGAGTTCCTGTCCAACGGCGTCTTCGAGGTGGTCAACCGGTTCGGCCGGGCGGTGCCGGCGGCCATACCGGCGATCGCGCGGATGTCCAGCCGCGCGCTCTCCTCGCGCACCTACACCGACATCCCGTACAAGGTGTTCACCTCACCGCGCCGGGTGCGGTTCGTGGAGATGGAGTACGCCCTGCCGCGGGAGGCCGTGGTGGACGCGCTGCGCGAACTGCGGTCCATGATCGACCGGTCGGGGCTGCGGATCAGCTTCCCGGTGGAGGTCCGCACCGCGCCCGCCGACGACATACCGCTGTCCACCGCCTCCGGCCGGGACAGCGCCTACATAGCCGTGCACATGTTCCAGGGGACCCCGTACCAGGCCTACTTCACCATGGCGGAACGCATCTTCACCGCGTACGAGGGCCGTCCGCACTGGGGCAAGGTCCACAGCAGGGACGCGGAGTACCTCTCCGGGGTCTACCCCCGTTTCGGTGAGTTCCGGGAACTGCGGAACCGGCTGGATCCCGACCGGCGTTTCCAGAACGACTACCTGAGGCGGGTACTGGGCGAGTAGCGGCCGAGGGGCGGACCTTCGGTGACCGGTCCGGCGGGCCCGCGGCGGTGCGGGTGATTGGAACCGGCGGGACGGGGCAGGGATCAGGGGCGTGGACCGGGGCGTGAACTGCGCCACGTTGCAAGGGCCTTGCGGCCCTTGAAGCGTCGGGCCGAGGCGATCTTGGGGCGACCCGCCCCGATTCGACCGGCGCGCCAATCCACGCACGTGGCCCAAATGGAGTAGTGTTCAGAGCCCTGGGTCCGGACTCCCGCCTGGGCGCCCGCGATCCGTCAGGAGCGCCGGGGAGGGAGGCTGGTGCGCAGGGTGACCGATGTGGGTCACTTGACGTTGCAAACAGGTAACCGTGCCATGGCGGTGTGCCTGGGCCCGGCGCCCGACACGCCGGGCAACTCGGCAAGGTTGTGGCAGGCTGCACCCGGGCAGGCCACACTCGACTAGCGGAAGCAGCGACGCACGTGACGTCGGCAGGCACCACCCGGGAGGTCCCCATGCCCGAACTGCGTGTCGTGGCCGTCTCCAATGACGGCACACGGCTGGTGCTCAAGGCTGCGGACAGCACGGAGTACACGCTTCCGATCGACGAACGGCTGCGCGCCGCCGTACGCGGCGACCGCCCCCGTCTCGGACAGATCGAGATCGAGGTGGAGAGCCACCTCCGCCCCCGCGACATCCAGGCCCGTATAAGGGCGGGTGCCACCGCGGAGGAGGTCGCCCAGCTGGCCGGCATCCCGGTGGACCGGGTGAGGCGTTTCGAGGGCCCCGTGCTGGCCGAGCGCGCCTTCATGGCGGAGCGCGCCCGCAAGACCCCGGTGCGACGCCCGGGCGAGAACACCGGCCCCCCGCTGGGCGAGGCGGTGCAGGAGCGGCTGCTGCTGCGCGGCGCCGACAAGGACACGGTGCAGTGGGACTCCTGGCGCCGGGACGACGGCACCTGGGAAGTGCTGCTGGTCTACCGCGTGGCGGGCGAGCCCCACACGGCGAGCTGGACCTACGACCCGCCGCGCCGCCTGGTCACCGCGGTGGACGACGAGGCGCGGTCGCTGATCGGCGAGTCCGACGACCTCGGCCCGGCGGAGCCGGCGCACCCGTTTGTGCCGCGGATCGCCCGCCTGCCGCGCGACCGCGACCGTGACCGGGACAGGGACCGGGACCGCGGTGACCGGCCGGAGCGCGCGGTGGTGCCGGCGCAGGCGCAGCCGTCGGATCCGGTGGAGGAGAGCGGGGACTCGCTCACCAGCCTGCTGGAGGCGGTGCCGAGCTTCCGGGGCGACCTGGTGGTGCCGGAGCGGCCCGGAGACGGGGCCGACGGACCCGACACGGAGCCGGACGTCGAGGAACCGCCGGCCGCGTCCGCGGGGGCGGGTTCCGCCTACGCGGACGTGCTGATGCCGCGGGCGGTCAGCAGCCACCGTGACCGTCTGATCGGGGCGACCGACCGGCAGGCCGAGGCGGACGGGGTCCGCCCGGGCCGCCGGGCCGCGGTCCCGAGCTGGGACGAGATCGTCTTCGGCACGCGCCGCAAGAAGAACTCGGAGTAGCCGCCTCCCGGCCGACGCGCGCGCCGCGTCGGCCGGACGGTGTGCTCAGCCCCTGGCGACCGGGCGGGAGGGGTCGGTGACCCACTCGGACCAGGAACCGGGATAGAGGGCCGCCCGGATGCCCACCAGTTCCAGCGCCAGGACCTCCTGCGCCGCGGAGACGCCCGAGCCGCAGTAGACGCCCACCCGGGCACCCTCCTTCGCCGCGCCCAACTCGGCGTAGTGAGCGGCCAGTTCGCCCAGCGGCCGGAACCGGCCGTCGGGGCCCGTGTTGAGCGAGGTGGGCGCGGACACCGCGCCGGGGATGTGACCGCCGACCGGATCCACCGGCTCGACCTCCCCCCGGTACCGCTCCCCCGCCCGCGCGTCCAGCAGCAGGCCCCCGCGGGCGAGTTCGGCGGCACCCGCCGCGTCGACCACCGGCATGCCTCCCGGCTCCGGCACGAAGTCGCCCTCCTCGGGCGCGGGTCCGGGCCCCTCCGCCAGCGGCCCGCGCCAGGCCGGCAGGCCGCCGTCCAGCACCCGCACGTCCCTGTGGCCGGCCCACCGCAGCAGCCACCACGCCCGAGCCGCGCCCCAGCCGATACCTCCGTCGTAGGCGACGACCGGCCGCCCCGCGGACACCCCGGCCCGGCGCAGGGCCGCGGCCAGGACGCCGAGGTCCGGGAGCGGGTGGCGGCCACCCTCCCCCGGCGGCCCGGCGAGCTCCCGGTCCAGGTCGACGTAGGCCGCGCCCGGCAGGTGCCCGCGCTCGTACTCGGCACGTCCGTCGAACCCGGGTTCCCCGTTCGCCTTGGCGACGCTCAACTGCCAGCGCACGTCGAGCAGCACGGGAGGAGTCGGGCCGTCCAGCAGTCCGGCCAGTTCGGCGGCCGTCACCAGTGCAGAGTTCATGCCCCGCATCCTGCCCGACCCGCCGCCGCCCCGGCCAACCGGCGGGCCGCTCCCGCCCGGAGCGGTCGGCCCCTGCGTACGCCACGCCGGACGGGGCCCCGGATGGCCACACCGCGCCGCGTTGGCTACGCTGCTCCGCCACGGCGGCTTCGGTCACGCACCGCGCACGTTCGCGCACAGCGCGTGCGGACGGCGTACAGAGGTGAACAGCGCGCGTAACAGCGGTGCATGTTCCGGCCCGGGGCGGGGATCCGCCGAGAAGACAGAACCCTCCGACTCCCCGGAAAAAGGGGTACGGAAACCATGAAAAGACCGATGACGGACAGAACGGGGGCGGCCGACGTGAGCGACTTCTCCACCACCGGACGCGCACCGGGCGCCCCCGGGGCGCCCTGCTGGGTGAGTCTGATGACGCGGAACCTGGGCCTCGCCCGGGACTTCTACGGCCCGCTGCTGGGCTGGAAGTTCCTCCCCGGCACGCGCCACCGCGGGAACGAGCTGATCGCCACGGCCCAGGGCCGCCCGGTCGCCGGCATCGGCCTGCTGCCCTCGGGTGTCCGGCTGCCCAGCGTCTGGACGCCCTTCCTCGGTGCCGACGACGTGGACGGCGCGGCCCTGGCGATCCGTCAGTGCGGCGGCACCGTGGGCGTGGGTCCGCTGGACGACGCCGAGGGCGGACGTCTGGCGTTCTGCTCCGACCCGTCCGGCGCGGTGTTCGGGGTGCGCCGCCTGCCGCCCGCCTACCCGCCGCCGGCCCCGGACCGCCCGGGCTCCCCGACCTGGCTCGAACTGGTGGTGGCGGAGGCGCCGTTCGCGGCCAAGTTCTACGAGACGGTCTTCGGCCTGCGGCGGGAGAGCGCCCCCTCGCCGGTCGCGGAGCGGGTGGTGCTGCGTCACGCGGGCCGGCCGGTCCTCGGCATCCGGGGCGTGGGCCCGTCGGTCCACCGCGGTGGTGGGGCGCACTGGCTGGCCTGTTTCGCCGCCGAGGACGTGGACCGCGCGGCGGCCCGTGCGGTGGAACTCGGCGGGCGGATCACCCGGCCGCCCGCCGACGGTCCCGACGGCCGTTCGGTCCAGCTGACCGACCCCGAGGGCACCTTCTTCGGCCTGCTCACCCCGCCGGCCCGCCGCCTCCGGGAGGCGACGAGCACGGCGCCGGAGACGGGCGTCGGCTCGGGCTGACCGGAGGCCCGGCGCCCGCCTCGGCCTCACCCGCGTCCCCGCCCTCGCCCCCGCCGCACCCGCGTAACCGCCCGCCCGCGCCGGACCCGCGCCCGCGCCGCGCCCGTGCCCGTGCCCGCGCCCGCTCGGCAGCGGGCCGGGCGTCAGGGCGGGCCCGGACGCGGGTGCGGCGGTCCGAGGGGTGAGGGCGCCGCTCCATGCGGCGTCGCGTGCCGTCACGGCGGCGAAGTCCCCGCTGCGCGCACGGAGTTCGCGCGTCCCGGCCATCTCCCGCGGGTGCTCCGTCCGCCGGTGCCGGCGCGGCACCTCCCCGCGCGGAAGCCTGCCCGGCCCCGACCCCGACCCCGACGGCGGCGGACCCCCGCGCCGCCGTCTTGCGCGCCGAACCGCGCCTGGGGTATTCAGTCGCCCATCGTGCGCGTACGGGGGAGAGACCATGGTGGTTCCGGACAGGGACGCGTCGCCCGTCTCCCCGCCGGGAGGTCCGCACGTCCGGGGCGAGGTGTGGGACCTCGACGGCCTGATCCTGTTCGCCCCGTGGAGCACCGGCTCCCGGCCGGCGCGCACCGGGCGGCACGTCCGGCGGGAGACCGGTCCGGTGCTGGGCGTCGGGCTGCGGACCACGGGGGCGGGCGGGCGCGAGGTCCCCGGTGGACGGCAGCCGGCCGGAGCGCTCGACGTCCACGTGTGCGACCCGGCGGTTCCGCACCGGTGCGCCTGGCCCGGCAGGAGGACGGCGTCGGGGCTGCTCGTGCCGCTCGACCGCCTGGGCGTCTCCGTCGCGTGCGGGGAGAAGGCGGCCCCGCGTCTGCAGGCCTGCCCGCTCCACCCGGTCGTGCACCGGCACCTGGCGGATCTGTTGCGGGATCCCGGGGCGGTCGCGGCCGACCCCGGCGCCCCGGACGTGGCCCGGGCGACGGTCGGGCTGGTGCGGGCGCTGCTGGTGTCCGCCGCCGCGGACGACCGGCCGCCGCTGAGCCGTTCGGTGGCGGACGACACCCTCCTCACCCGCGTCCGGGCGTTCGTCCGCGAGCACCTGGCGGATCCGGCGCTGGGCCCGGAGATGATCGCGCGGCAGCACGGTGTCTCGGTGCGCGGTCTCTACGGTCTGTTCCGGCGTGCCGGGACCAGCCTCGAACAGTGGATCATCACCGAGCGTCTGGAACAGGCCCACGAGGACCTCGCCTCCGCGGCGTGCGACGGCCTCACGGTCGAGGCCGTCGCGCGGCGCCGCGGCTTCGGCCAAGCGAGCCACTTCGGCCGGCGGTTCCGCGAGGACTACGGAATCTCCCCGGGCGCCTGGCGGCGTCTCGCCCGCTCCGGGCGGCCCGGGCGCTCCTGACCCGCCGCCCCGTCACCGCTCCACCTCGCCGACAACAGACACCCAGTGACACGGGAGCACCATGCTGCTGCTGGACCTCGACACCGTGGCTCCGGAGGACCGCGTCGACGCCTTCCACCACGCCCTGACCAACGACAACGTGCCCAACCGGATCGTGCACGAGAAGCCCCACGGAGGCGTGCGGGCGCGGATGGAGGCGTGGTGGGTCGGCGGCCTGCCCCTGCTGTCCACCCGCAACACCGGCTTCTCCCTGCACCGGACGGACTGGCACATGCGCCGGCAGCGCAGCAGGCCGGGCATCTCGGTCTCCCTGCAGCGCCGGGGGGTGGGGCGGGCGGAGATGTGCGGCCGGCAGCAGCTGCTCGGGCCGGGTGACGTCACCGTCTTCCACGAACTGGTGCCCCGCGTCTACGGCTGGTCCGGGGACGGGGCCTCGCAGGTGATGCTCATCGACGCCGACGACATCGCCCTGCCGGTGGAGCTGGTGGCGAAGGCGACCCTGCGGCTGCGGGCCAGCCCCCTGCACGACCTGGTGCTGGGCCACCTGCGGGAGCTGTGGCGCGACCCCGGCCGGCTGGAGGCCGACCCCGCGGCCGACGCGCTGGCGCGGAGCACCACCGACCTGGTGCGGGCCCTGCTGGTGTCCGCCGCGCGGGACCGGGACGACACGGCGGTGCGGTCGGTCATGGGCGAGACCGTGCTCACCCGGGCGATGAGCTACGCACGGCAGCACCTGGGCGACCCGGGCCTCACGCCCGAGCGGATCGCGGCGGCGTGCTCCGTGTCGGTGCGTCAGCTGTACCAGGTGCTGCGGCGCGAGGGCGTCGCCCTGGAGCAGTGGATCATCGCCGAGCGGCTCGGGGCGGCCCGCGCCCTGCTGGCCTCGCCGCGCCACGACACGCTCACGGTGGCGGCCGTGGCCGCCCGCTGCGGCATCACCGACGCCAGTTGGTTCGCCCGCCGGTTCCGCGCCGCGTACGGGATGTCGCCGCGCGAGTTCCGCCGTCACGGGCGCGGGGAGCCCGGCGCCTGAGGGACCCACGGGCCGCGGGCCGGGGATGCCGGGGGCCGCGGATGCCGCGGGCCGGGGCCGGGGGTCGGGGGCCGGGGGTCGGGCGGGCGCGGCTCACCGGTCGTCGGCCGACCGCACGGCGTGCGCCAGGGCGGCCCGGGAGGAGACGTTGACCTTGGGGAAGATCTTGTAGAGGTGGGTGCCGATCGTCCGCGGCGAGACCTTCAGCCGCTCGGCGATCTCCCCGTTGGTCAGCCCCGACGCGACCAGCCGCGCGATGCGGGCCTCCTGCGCGGTCAGCCCCCACTCCCCCGCGGGACGGGCACTGGCGACGACCGCCCCGGCGGCCCTGAGCTCCTCGGCCGCCCTGCGCTGCCAGGGCCCGGCGGCGAGCCGGCCGAAGACCGCGTGGGCGGCCCGCAGGTGCTCCTGGGCCTCCTCGGGCCGGTGCCGGCGCCGCAGCCACCGGCCGTGGCGCAGCTGCACCCGGGCCAGCTCGAACGGCCACTTCTCCGCGCCCGGCATCGCCCGAACGGCGCGGGCCAGGTCGTCCGCCTCGTCGTCCCCGGCCGTGACGGCCTCGGCGGCGGCCAGCACGAAGGCGTGGTGCGGGGAGATCTCGCCGAGGCGCCGGGCGCGGGCCGCGGCCACGTGGGCGAGCGCCGCGGCCCGGCGGCCGGTGTCCAGGGCCGCCTCGACGAGGTCGAGGAGGACGTGGTGGGGGTGGGGCTCCTCCGCCGGGAAGGTGCCCGGCGGGGTCAGCGAGGCCGCCAGGGCGAAGGCCGTGTCGTACTCGCCGAGGGTCAGCGCGCAGGTGGCGCGCATGCCGGTGAGGCGCCGCAGGAGGTAGGACTGCCCGCGGGCGCGGGCCCAGGGCTCGATCCGCCCGGCGACGGCCTCCAGCGCGTCCCGCTGCCCGCGTCCGGCGTACACGCGGGCCTCCGCGTGCAGGAACATCCGGGCGTGGAAGCCGCAGCCGCGTTCCCGGGCCGTCCGCGCGCCCTTGCGGGCGACGGTGAGGCAGCGGTCCCAGCGGCCGCGGACCCAGTCGTCCAGGCAGGTGGCGTTGTCCACGTAGGCCTGGGTCAGGTAGGGCGCCTGCTGGGCGAGGCGGTGCCACAGCTGGGCGTGCTCGTCCACCTCGTCCAGGGCCGCGGCGATCCACAGCAGCGGCCAGGCGTCCGCGCCTTCCTGCCGGGGCGTGAGCGGCGCGACGAGGGCGCGCAGCCGCTCGGCGCCGCCGTGCCCGCCGGCGGCCGGGTCGTGCCAGACGTCGAAGGAGAGGCGGGTCGCGGGCGGGGAGTGCGGCAGCTCCTCCTCGAGCGCCTCCCAGAGCGACGGCCGGTTGGAGCAGGTGGCGGTGAGGTGGAGCAGGAAGCGGGCGGCACCGTGCAGCGCGGCCGTGTCCTCGCCGCCCCGGAAGGCGGCGAGGACGTCGGGCAGGACCTCGGCGGCGCGGGTCAGGTCGCCGTCGCGCTGGAAGCGCACGTAGGCGTCCGTGAAGTCCCACAGGGCGCGGTCGCCGCGCGTCGGCGCTCCGGTGGCCTCGGCCTCGGCCAGCAGGTCCGCGGCGAGCGTCACCTGGCCGGCGACGGACGCGGTGTGGGCGGCGGCCGTGAGCCGGGCGCCGCGCCGGTCACGGTGAGGGCTGAGCCGCGCGGCACCGGTCAGCAGCGTCACGGCCTCCGGGTGCCCGCCGCGCCGCGCCGTCCGCTCGGCCGCCCGTTCCAGGCGCCCGGCCAGGGCCTCGTCCGGGCCGATCGCGGCCGCCGCCAGGTGGGCGTCCCGGCGTTCGTCGTCGGGCAGCGCCGCCGCCAGGGCGCGATGGGCGCGCCGGCGTTCGGCGGCGGAGGCCGCGCGGACCACGCAGGCCCGCACCAGGGGGTGGCCGAACGTCAGCCGGGCGTGCTGCAGGCGCACGAGCCCGGCCCTCTCGGCCGGTTCCAGGGCGGTCTCCGGGAGCGGTTCGCCCGCGGCGGCGGCCGCCTCCAGCGCGAGCCGCACGGGCTGCTGCCCGGGTCCGGCCAGCGCGCACAGCAGGAGCAGGCGGCGGGTGGGCTCCTCCAGCACGACCAGGCGCGCGGCGAACGCCTGTTCGATGCGTTCGCCGAGCGGCAGGTCCTCCGGCAGCGGAAGCCGCCCCGTCCGGTGCGAGCGGTCCAGCTGGGCGGGCAGTTCCACCAGCGCCAGCGGATTGCCGGCCGCCTCGCGCAGCAGCCGGGCCCGGGCCTCCGTGCCCAGCTCGGGGTGGCGCCGCTCCAGGAGCGCGGTGGCCTCCGCGTCGGTCAGCGGGGCCAGGTCCAGCAGGCGCGCGCCCGTGCTGTCCAGGCGGGACGGACCGGGCAGTGCCCCTTCCGTGCGGAGGCCCACGGCCATGACGACGGGCAGCGGGGCCAGTCGGCGCTGCACGAAGGAGAGGATCCGCGCGCTCGACGCGTCCACCCACTGCAGGTCGTCCACGACCAGCAGGACGGGCCGGTCCTCGGCGGCCCGGCCCAGCAGCGCGAGGGTCGCCGCCGCCACGGCCAGTCCGCCCTCGGCCTCCCCCTGCTCCGTCCCCAGGGCGCGTTCGAGGGCCAGCCGCTGGGAGTCGGTCAGCGCGTCCCGGTGGCCGGCGGGCAGCGACCAGACCAGCTGGTGCAGCACGCCGAAGGCGAGGTCGGCCTCCTGTTCGGAGCCGGCGAACCGCAGGACCCGCAGCCCGGACTCCGCGGCGAACGCCGCCACCCGCTCCAGCAGGGCGGTCTTGCCGAGACCGGCCTCTCCGCGCAGCCACAGGGCACGGCCGCGGTCCGCCACCTCCCGCACCGCTTCCCGCAGGACGCCCCACGGCGCGTCGCGGCCCACCAGCGTCCCGTCGTCCTCGCCGGCCTGTCCTCCCATCGGCCCGCACCCCTCCGCCGGCCGCACCCGCACCTCACCTCCGGAGCCACCCGCTCACCGGCTCCGGCTCCGGCTCCGACGCTAGGCGTGCGGCGCCCCGCCGTCCCGGGCGCTGCGGGCAGGGGCAAGAACCGTGCGGGCACAGCACGGAAACCGGGGGGTGGGCCCTCACCAGGCCCGGTGCAGGGCGACGTGCAGGGTGTCGAGGGTCTGCACGCGGGCCGCGCGGCTCGCCCAGCTGTGGCGCAGCGGGTCGAAGAGGACGAAGCCGTGGATCGTGCCCTGGTAGCGCGCGGACACGACGGGCACGTCCGCCGCCCGGAGCCGCGCCGCGTACGCCTCGCCCTCGTCGCGTACCGCGTCGGCCTCGGCGGTCAGCACCAACGCGGGTGGCAGGCCGCGCAGTTGGTCGGCCGTCGCCCGGGCGGGCGAGGCGGTGGCCGCGGCCCGCGGCGCGCCGTCGGGGAGGTAGCGCTGCCAGAAGGCGCGCAGGGCCGCGCCGCCGACGACGTAACCGCTGGCGAAGAGCCGGTGCGAGGCGGTGCCCATGCCGGCGTCCACCACGGGACAGACCAGCACCTGGTACAGCAGGTCGACGTCGCCGCGTTCCTTGGCGAGCAGGGCGAGGGCGGCGGCCAGGTTGGCGCCGGTGGAAACCCCGTAGACGGCCACCCGGCAGCCGTCGAGGCGCCACTCCGCGCCGTGCCCGGCGATCCAGCGCAGCACGGTGTACGCCTGCTCCAGCACCACCGGATGCGGGGCGGTCCCCGCGAGGTCGTACTCGGGGACGACGACGGCCGCGTCCACGCCGAGGACCACGTCCTCCAGCAGCCGCTGGTGGGCGCCGGCCGTGGTCCGGACCCCGCCCAGGCCGTGCAGGTAGAGGACGACCGGCAGGGCCTCCTCCGCGCCGGCCGGGCGCAGGATCCGCACCCGGACGCGTTCGCCGTCGTCTCCGGGGAGGGCCAGCCACTCCTCGTCGACGTCGGGGGACCTCTCCGCCTCGCCGAGCAGCGCGGCGGTGCGGTCGCCCGCGTCGCGCGCGTCGCGCGCCCGGTCCCGGTCGCCGGGCGCCCGGTGGTCGGCGGACGCGTCGCGGTCGCCGGGAGCCGCGGTGGCGCGGGCGCCGGTGCCGGTGCCGTAGGCCTCGGTGTCGCGGGCGTCGGTGCCGGAGGTGTCGGTGCCGTAGGCGTCGGCGAAGGCCTGAACCGGCCGTTCGAGGACCGGCGGCGGTTCGGAGCGATGGTCCACGAGTGACTCCTGCGCGCGGGCGCGACGCCCGGATCGACGGCTACCGGAGCACCACCCTAGGGCCCGGCCCCCGGCGGACGGCCGACCTGGGTGAACGGGACATGCCGCTGCGCGCACACCTGTTGCCCGAGCCGGTCCGATCCGCACGGGTACCGATGCGCGCCCGGCCCGCGCGGCGGCACGTCGAATGACCTAGATGCCCCGGGTCCGCCGCCCCCAGGGTGGAGCCGAGGGCCGGTACGACGACGTGAGGAGCGCGCATGGAGGAGAGGCCCGAACGGCCCACGGCGGGACCCGGTGCCGTACCGGCCGCGCCCGCCTCCTGGCAGGACCGCTTCGACGCCCTGGTCGCCCCCGCCCGGTACGAGTGGCGTGCCCCGGCCGGCGCGGAGGCCACCGCGGCCGTGGCCCGGCTCGGCCAGGTGAGCCTGCTGTCCGTGGCGGCGGGCCCGGTGCGGGTGCACCGCACGCCACGGCTCGTCACCGGGGCCCCCGTGCACCGGGTGGCCCTCGCCGTGCAGGGGCCTGGCGCCGCGACGCTCACCCAGGACGGGCGGAGCGCCGCCCTGCACCCCGGGGACCTCGCCTTCGTGGACCCGCGGCGGGCGTTCTCGCTGGAGCAGCGGCAACCGTTCGGCATGCTGCTGCTGGTGCTGCCGGAGCGTCTTCTGGGGCTGTCCGCCGAGCGGGCCGCGGGGATCACCGGCCGCGCGGTCGGCCGGGAGACCGGCACGGCGATGCTCCTCGCCCCCTTCCTGGAGCAACTGCCGCACACCGCACGCCAGGTCCCGCCCGCCGTGGCGGAACTGCTGGCCGGGAGCGCCGTGGAGGCCCTCGCGCTCCTCGCCGACGAGGCACTTCCGCAGGACGACGTCCCTCCGGGGGACTCCCGCCACCACCTGGTGACGCTGGTCCGCCGCTACATCGACGAGAACCTGGCGGATCCGGGCCTCTCCCCCGAGCGGATCGCCGCCGTCCACCACATATCGGTGCGCTACCTGCACCGGCTGTTCGAGGGCGAGGGGGTGACGGTGGGCCGGCTCATCCGGCAGCGCCGGGTGGAGGAGTGCGGAGGTGAGCTGGCCCGGCGGGGGCGGGCCAGCCCGACGATCTCCGCGGTGGCGCAGCGCTGGGGCTTCCAGAGTCCCGCCCACTTCAGCCGGACCTTCAAGGAGGTGTTCGGGGTGCCGCCCCGGCAGTGGCGGCTCACCGGGCTCACCGGGCTCCCCGTGTTCCCCGGGCCCCGTGGTCCGGCCCTGCCGCCGGTCGCGGCGGGCGGCGTCCGGCGGGCGGTCCCGGTGACGGAGACGGCCGATCCGGCCCTGTTCCCCCGGCAGCCGGTCACATGACCTACATGACCGCTGCCGGGAGCGGCGACGGTGGATGGGCGGACGTCGTGTCCGTCCAGCTCGCCCACCCGCCGGGGAGTACGTCATGCAGATTCCCTCCGCCCGAACGGCAACGGCGGCCCCGTGCCCGCCGCGTCCCGCCCCCGCGCCCGCGCCACGCCTCAACCGCCTCCCGTTCGACGTCCTGCCGGGCATCGAGGTCATGGATGCCGCGCACGCGTCCGGGGAACGCCGGATCCTCGTCTGCGCGCCGCTCGGTGACGCCCCCGCGGCCGGGCAGCGCGCGGACGGCCCGGTCGCCGGCGGCCGGTTCGCCCCGGGCCGGCTGCTCCTGGCCGACTCGGCCCGGCCCTGGCCGGCGGGCACCGGGACGGCCGCTGCGGCCGTGGCCGTGCTGTCGCTCCCGCGGCCCCACCTCCTGTGCCCCGACGAGCGCCTCGCCCACGCCTGCGGCCGGACCTACGACGCGACCCGGGGCACCGCCTCCCTGCTGCGCCTGCTGCTGCTCGCCCTCGCGCGACGGGAGGCGGACGCCTGGACCGAGTGCGCGGCGGTGCGCCTGCGGAACCAGCTCGCGGACCTGACCGCCGCGCTGGTCGTCGAGGCGACCGAGCAGGAGCCGGCGGACGGGGACGCGGAACTCCTGCGCCGGGTGCGCGGCTGGGTCGACGAACACCTCGCGGACCCGGGGCTGAACCCCGCGGCGGTGGCGGCGGCCCACTTCGTCTCCGTCCGGCGGCTGCACAAGCTCTTCGAGGTCCGCGACGAGACGCTCAGCGCCTGGATCCAGACGCGCCGGCTGGAGGAGGGGCGGCGCGAACTCGGCCGCGGCGACGGCCGGCGGACGAAGGTCGGCGCGGTCGGCGCCCGTTGGGGCTTCGTCAACGCGGCCCACTTCAGCCGGGCCTTCCGCGCCCGCTACGGCGTCTCGCCCCGGGACTGGCGGGACCTGCGGGCCACGACGGCGGGCGTGCGGCCCGCCGACGGGGTCACCTCAGCCGGGCAGCCGGTCGCGCCCCCGCCCGCCCCCGCCGCCGGGCCCCCGCTCGTCCCCGCCGTCGTGCCCCCGCTCGTCGCCGCCGTGCCCCCGGGCGGAGCCCGGCTCGTGCCCGCGGTCGTCGCCGAGGGCGCGGGAGATGGCCGCCCGTGAGGTGATGCCCAGCTTGGGGAAGATCTTGTACAGGTGGGCGGCGACGGTCCGCGGGGACAGCTGCAGCAGTACGCCGATCTCCTTGTTCGTCAGTCCCGTCCCGGCCAGGCGGGCGATGCGCAGTTCCTGGCCGGTCAGCGCCGCCGGCCCGCCGTCCCGGGCCGCGGCCGGGTCGCCGATCGCCTCCAGTTCCTCCGCGCAGCGGTCGGCCCAGGGGCCGGCGTCCAGCCGGAGGAACGTCTCCCGGGCCCGCCGCAGCGTCTGCGCGGCCTCGGCCCTGCGGCGTCGGCGCAGCCACGCGCCGTGGGCCAGCCGCAGGCGGGCCATGGGGAAGACCCACTGCTCGGCCCCGGGCACCGCGTACGCGGCGCGGAACCGGGCCTCGGCCTCCTCCTCGGGCGCCGCCAGGGCCTCCGCGGCGGCCAGCAGGAAGGCGTGGTGCGGTGACATCCCGGCCATCCGGGCCGCCCGGCCCGCGGCGACGTGCGCCCGGGCCTCCTCGGTGCGTCCGGTGCGCACGGCCGCGTCGACCAGGTCGAGGAACGGCAGGTGGAACCAGGCCATGCCGTCCGGCAGCGTTCCCGGCGGGGTGAGCCGGGCGAGGACGCGGTAGGCGTCGGCGGCCCGCCCGTGCGCCAGGGCGGCGAGGGCGCCCAGGTGGGTGAGGTGGTCGGTGACGAAGCGCATCCGGGCCGCCTCGGCCGCCGGCCGGATCCGCTCGTCGATCTCCCGCAGCCCCCGCTCGTCGCCCCGGCCGGCGAGGACGTGCGCGTAGTAGTGCCGGAACAGCAGGGCGTTGCAGTGGTAGCCGAGGGCGTCCGCCGCCTGCGCCTCCTGCAGGCACTCGGGCGCGCTCTCCCAGCGGCCGCGCAGGAAGTCGTGGTGGAGGCGGGCCTTGGCGATCGACCCCGTGGTGGCGTAGGTGTGCTCGCCGGTGGATCGGCGCCACAGCTTCTCGTCGGCGGCGTCCACCGCCGAGGCCGTCCACAGCAGCAGCCAGGACGCGCCGGCCTCCTGCTCCGCGCTCATCGCGGCGGTGAGCGCCTCGAGTTCGCCGATCACCCCGTGCGCGGTGCGCGCCGGGTCCCGCCACGCGCGGGCGCACAGCCGGGCCAGGGGCGACACCTCGTCCGCGTACCGGTCCAGCGCCCGCCTGCCGCGCGGGTCGCCGGTGTACGCGGTGGCGAGCAGCAGCTTGAAGTACATCTGCTCGGCCAGCCCGTCGAACCGTTCGGCGCCGGTCCGGGAGAGGGCTTCCAGCGCCTCGGGCAGCAGGGTGAACGACGACTCGAAGTCGACCAGGTGGCTCTGGTCGACGTACACGACGGCGAAGGCGAACAGCGGGGCGAAGTCCGCCGGGATCGTGAGCCGTCGCAGTTCCTCGACCAACTGGGCGGCGTGGGCGAGCCGTCCGCCGCGCGCCGACATCACGGCGGCCCACACCAGGCGTTCGGCGTGGCTCCCGGGTTCGGTGCTCAGCGCGGCCGCACGGTCCATCAGCGCCGCCCCCTCGGCGTCGCCGCCGCGCCGGGCGAGGCCGCGGGCGGCCTCCTGCAGCCGCCGGGCGAGCGACTCGTCGGGCCGCACGGCGGCGAGCGCCTCGTGCACGGGGCGGCGCGGATCGTCCGCGTCCAGGCCCTCGGCCAGGATGCCGTGGGCCCTGCGCCGTTCCTGCGGCGAGGCGAGGGAGATGACGGCGCTGCTGACCAGGGGGTGGCGGAAGGAGAGGGTCCCCCGGTCGTCCAGCCGGGCGAGGCCGCTCGCCTCGATGTCCGCGAGGACCGCCTCGGCGTCGAGGCCCGGCGCCGAGCCGAGCCAGGCCACGCCGTCCCAGGCGGTGGCGGAGCCGAGGGCGGTGAGCAGCAGGGTGAGCGCGGCGTCGGCCGAGAGCGCCATGATCCGGTCGGTGAACAGCAGTTCCAGCCGGTCGCCGAGGGGCCGCGGTCCGTCGGGGTGCCCGAGGGGGGCGAGGACGCCGCCGGGCTCGGGGTGGAGCCGCCGCGGGAGTTCCATCAGCGCCAGGGGGTTGCCGCGCGCCTCCTCCAGCACCCGGGTGGACTCCGCCTCCGACAGGCCGGGATGGGTGCTGCGCAGCAGGGTCTCGGCGGCGCCGTGCTCCAGGGCGCCGACGTGCACCAGGTCCGCGCCCCGCGCCTCGGCGGCCGCGCCCTCGTCGCGCCCCGCGCTCACCATGACCACCGGCAGGGTGCTGATGCGCCGTCGCAGGAACGCGAGGACCGCCGCGCTCGACGTGTCGACCCAGTGCAGGTCGTCGACGGTGATCAGCAGCGGGCGTTCCCGGGAGGCCTCGGCGAGCAGGTCGAGCGCCGCCCCGCCGAGCATCACGCCGCCGGGCGGTTCGCCGTCCCGCAGTCCCGTCGCGCACTCCAGCGCCTCCCGCCCGCGGTCGGGCACCGCGGTGGGACGCCTGAGCAGGGGCCACACGATCTGGTGGAAGGCGCCGAAGGCGAGCTCCGCCTCGGCCACCGAGCCGACCGCCGCGAGCACCTCGAAGCCACGCTCGCGCGCCCGGGCCGTGGTCCAGCCCAGCAGGGCCGTCTTGCCGATGCCCGCCTCGCCCCGCAGCGTCACCGCAAAGCCGCCGGAACCCTCCAGGACCGCCTCCAGCACCCCGTCCAGAAGCGCCAGCTCCCGCCCGCGTCCCACGAGTTCGCGTTCGCCCGCCCCCGACATCCGCACGCCTCCCCCGGTCGCACCGAGGTGCACTGTACCCGCGGGCCCCGGTGTCCTCCGCCGGCTGCGGGGAGGCGGTTCGCGGGCCCGTCCCTCTCGTCCCTCTGGGACAACATCCCGTTCGTCCGACGGCAAGAACCGGCCAGGTGGCGCCCTACCGTGACGGCACGAGACGAATCCCCGGGCCCTGCCGGCGCGGGAGCGATGGGGGTGCCCTGTGCGTCAGGTCCTGCACGAGGTCGTCGTGCACGTGGTCGTGGACGACGTGCCGCCGACGCCGCTGACGGCGGAACTGCGCTACGACCGGACGGACCCGTACGCGGTGCGCCTGTCCGTCGGTGCGCCCGGCCCGGACGCGGTCCACTGGGTGTTCGCCCGCAGCCTGCTGGCGGAGGGGGTGCGCAGGCCGGCGGGCGCGGGGGACGTCCTCGTGTCGCCGCACCGGCGCGACCGCCGTTCCTGGGTGCGGGTGGTCGTGCGGTCCAGGGCGGGCGCGGCTGTGCTGGAGATCGCCGCGCCCGCGGTCACCGCGTTCCTGAGCCGGACCGGCCGGCTGGTGCCGCCGGGCACGGAGGGACGGCACGTCGACCTCGAGGGCGTGATCGCCGACCTCATGGCGGACCGCGACTGAGCGCCGCCCCACGACGGCGGGGCGGCGAGGGCCGGCCAGGACGGCGCGGGGCCGCGACGGACGGCGGACGACGGCGGGGCGGCGAGGTACGGCAGGACGGCGCGGGGCCGCGACGGACGGCGGATGACGCCACGCAGCGCGGCCGAAGCGCCGCGATCATCACGGCGGAGGCGCCACGAAGGGCAGCGGAGGGCCACGCAGCCGGCGAACGGGCCGCGAAGGACTGCGCAGGGGCCACACGGCACGGCGGAGGCGCCACGCAGCACGGCCGAAGGGCCGTGAACGACAGCGGAGGGCCACGCAGCCAGAGCGAACGGGCCGCGAGGGACGGCACGCAGGGGCCACGCAGCACGGCGGAGGCACCACGCGGCACGGCCGAAGGGCCGTGAAGGACAGCGGAGGGCCACGCAGCCAGAGCGAACGGGCCGCGAGGGACGGCCCGCAGGCGCCACGCCGCACGGCGGAGGCGCCACGCGGCGGAGGCGCCACGCGGCACGGCCGAAGGGCCGCGGAGGACAGCGGAGGGACCGCGAAGACGGCGGAGGGGCCCGGCACCCGTCAGGTGCTGGGCCCCTCCGCGCGGTGGCGTCCCGTCGCGGCCGGCCGCCGGGGCGGCGCGGGTCAGGGACGCGGCCGGACCCAGGCGGCGTCGGCCGACCGGTACCGGTGGGCGGCCGCGGCGACGGCCGCCAGCAGCGCCAGCGTCAGCGCGAGCGTGGCCACGAGGTGCCCGGCGAGGACCAGCGCCCCGCCCGTCAGCGCGCCGAGGAACATGGCGGCCACCGACAGCACCCGCCGGCCGGGACGTGGCGCCTCGCCCCCGGCCGGGCCGGAGTCCGCGGCGAGACCGGTGAGGGTCAGCGTCAGCACCGTCGTGGTGAGGTCGGGGACGCCCAGGCGGCGGGCGACCGCGTTCTGCAGCCCCATCGCCAGCCCGAGGAACGCGATCAGCGTGTACTGGACGCCCGGGGTCACCCGGCCGTGCGCGACGGCCGCCGCGACCACGGCGGCCGCGACCAGCGCGGTCTCCCCGGCCGCGGCCGCCGCCAGCAGGCGGGCCCGGTGCCCGGCGAACCGGGTACCGAGCCTGCCCCCGGCCAGCGCGCCGAGGAGGAAGGCAGCCGTCGAGGCCACCGGCGCGAGGGCCGACAGTTCGGCGTCCCCGGCCAGGGCGAAGCCGAGGAACACCACGTTGCCCGTCATGTTGGCGACGAAGACGTGGCCGAGCGCCAGGTAACTCACCGCGTCCACCAGCCCGGTGGCGACCGTCAGCGCCAGCAGGAGGGGAGGCAGCGGGCCGTGCGTCTCCTCGCCCCGCGGCCACAGGGTGCGGAAGGCGTCACCCAGCAGCCCGCGCACGCCCGGCCCCTCCCCCCGCCGTCGCCGGCCGGTGCAGGACCAGGCGGGTGAGCAGCCCGCTCCCGGGACCGGCCACGACGGCGGCCGGCGCCGCCCACAGCGGCCAGGAGGTGAGGCCCAGCAGCTGGTCCGCGGACCACCGCCCGGGCCCGGTGAGGGCCAGGGCGGCGGTGACGGCCACGAGGACCAACGGGTACTCGTAGCCGTCGTTCTGCACCCACAGCCCCTTCGGCCGCTTCACGGTGACCGCGACGGTCATGACTCCCGCCGCGACCGCCGCGGCCAGGGGGGTGAGCAGCCCGGCGGCCAGGAACAGACCGGAACCGATCTGGCCGGCCCCCGCGGCGAGCGCCGTCAGCCGGCCGCCGCGGAACCCGTCGCGGCGGAACTCCTCCGTCCCGCCCGCCAGGCCCCCGCCTCCGAGGTGGAAGCTCACCTTCTGCACCCCGTGCCCGGCGATGAGCAGGCCCACCACCAGCCGGAGGATCAACAGTCCAGCGTCCATCACGTTCCCGCCTGCCGTAGCCGAGTGCCGAGTGCCGTTCCGCCGCCGGTCAGCCGGCGGCGTGGGCGCCGATGACCGACTGGGCGTAGACCATGCCAAGGCCGTAGGCCCCGCCGTGGGCCTTGACCACGTCGCCGACCGGGACGTACGTCTCGGTGCGGGCCCAGTCGCGCTGCAGCTCCAGCAGCACCTGCACCCAGGTGACCGGGACCGCGCCGGCCTGGACCATGCGCTGGACGGCGTGCTCGTGCGCCTCCGGGGTGACGCCGCCGGACGCGTCGGTGACCACGTACACCTCGTAGCCCTGGGCGATGGCGGAGAGCACCGGCAGCACCACGCAGACCTCGGTCCACAGGCCCGCGAACACCAGCTTCTGCCGGCCGGTGGCCTTCACCGCCTCGACGAAGTCGACGTCCTCCCACGCGTTCATCGTGGTCCGGTCGATGATCTTGTGGTCGGGGAAGACGTCGGCGAGCTGCGGCATCAGCGGGCCCGAGAAGCTCTCGGCGGCCACCGTCGACAGCACGACGGGCACGTCGAAGACGCTCGCGGCCTTCGCCAGGCCCACGGTGGAGTTGATGATGGCGGTGCGGTCGCCGCTGCCGGTGCCGAAGAACATCTGCGGCTGGTGGTCGACGAAGAGGACCGCGCAGTTGTCCGGGGTGAGGAGGTCGGGGCTGGGGGCAGCGGTGACGTCGGCGATGTTGACCATGGGGATGGTGCCTTTCTCGATGGTGAGGTGAGGTGCGGTGAGGTGGTGAGTGCGGTCGCGGACCGGCCGGTCCGCGCCGTGGGTGTCCGTCCGCACGCGAAGGGTGTCCGCGCGCGGACGGGGATCAGGGGTGGCGCACGGACCGCGGGCGGCGTCTCGCGCCGTGCTCCGTGGGGGCGCTCACAGGTCGAAGCAGGGGTCGAAGGGGGTGACCGCGCCGGCCCGCGCCAGACCGCGCTCCTCGCGCCACCGCCGGTGTTCCCGCGACTCGGAGACGGCCTCGCCGAGCGCCGCGGCCTGGCGGACGCCCGCGGAGAGCGCCTGGGCACGCCCCGAGGCCTGGTAGCCGCCGAAGCGGGTCACCGGGCTCCAGGCGGGGCTGACGGGCGGCAGTTCCTCGTCGATGCCCTCGTAGTCCGCGGCGGCGTACACGACGCGGCCGCCGACCACGGTCAGCAGGGACTCGATGTGCGGGATCTCGTCCTCGGGCACGGTGAAGTAGTCGTCGGACAGCACCGCCAGGTCCGCGTAGCAGCCGGGGCGCAGTCGCCCCTTGACGTCCTGTTCGCCGGTGAGCGCGGCGCCGGCGCGGGTGAACATCTCCAGCGCGGTCCGCCGGTCGACCCGGTTGGACGGGGGTCGCAGCGCCAGGTCGCCGACGGTGCGGCCGCTGACCAGCCAGTGCAGCGCGACCCACGGGTTGTAGCTGGAGACCCGGGTGGCGTCGGTGCCGGCCGCCACGGTGAGACCGCGGTCCAGCATGGCCCGCACCGGCGGGGCGTCCGCGGCTGCGCCGGGGCCGTAGCGGCGCAGGAAGACCTCGCCCTGGAAGGACATCCGGTTCTGCACCGACACCGCTCCGCCGAGTGCGGCGATCCGGTCCAGGCTCTCGGCGGAGACGGTCTCGGCGTGGTCGAACAGCCAGCGGTTCCCGGCGGGGAAGAGGCCGTCCGCGGCGAGCTTCTCGAAGACCGCCAGGTCGCGGCGGATGGTCTCGTCGTAGGTGGCGTGGAGCCTGAAGCCCCAGCCGTTCTCCATCAGCAGCCGGACCGCCTTCTCGAACTGCGCCTCGTAGCCGTCGGCGAGTTCCGGGCGCGGCTCGGCGAAGTTCTCGAAGTCGGCCGCCGACCAGGTGAGGTTCTCCCCGGCGCCGTTGAGCCGCAGCCAGGCGTCGCCGTCCCCGGGCCGCACGGTCGCGATCCAGCGGGCGAGGTCGTCGACCTCCTGGCCGGGCGTCTGCGGGAACAGGTGGTAGGCGATGCGCAGCGACAGCTGCCCGGCCTCGGCGAGTTCGACGACGGTGGCGTAGTTGTCGGGGAAGTTCTGGAAGCCGCCGGCGGCGTCGATCGCCGAGGTCAGGCCGAAGCGGTTGAGCTCCCGCAGGTAGTGGCGGGTGGAGGTCTTGCGGTCCTCGCCCTCCAGCGTCGGCGCCTTGGCCAGCGTCGAGTAGAGGATGAGGGCGCTGGGGGCGGCCAGCAGCATGCCGGTGGGCTCCCCGTCCCGCCCGCGCACGATCTGGCCGCCCTTCGGGTCGGGCGTGTCCCGGGTGAAGCCGGCGGCCTTCAGCGCGGCGCGGTTCATCACGGCCGACTGGTAGAGGTGCAGCACGAAGACGGGGGTGTCGGGGGCGGCGGCGTTCAGCTCCGCGGGCGTCGGCAGCCGGCGTTCGGCGAACTGCTCCGCCGACCAGCCGCCCACCACCCTGACCCACTGGCCCTTCGGTGTGCGGGCGGCCTGCTCCCGCAGCATCCGCAGCCCCTCGCGGAGGCTGCGCACGCCGTCCCAGCGCAGCTCCAGCACGTAGTTGAGGCCACCGCGGATGACGTGCAGGTGGGCGTCGTTGAGGCCGGGGACGACCCGTCGTCCGAGCGCGTCGACGACCCGCGTCCGCGGCCCGACCGAGCCGGCCACGTCCTTGTCGTCGCCGACGACCGTGACGACGCCGTCCCGTACGGCGATCGCCTCGGCGTGGGGGCGGGCCGGGTCCCCGGTGTGGATCCTCGCGTTGCGGACGACGAGGTCCGCCGCGTTCTCCTCGGCGAGCGGAACGAGTCCGCCGACGGGCATGGTCGACATCTCTGGAACTCCTCGGGAGGGGCGTGCCGCGACGACGCGGCGGCGGAACGGGGGCGTTGCGCCGGCGACGACGCGGTCGCGCGGCGGCGGACACGGTCGGCGGAGCGGCGGACACCGGTCGGCGGAAGCCGCCGGGAAGCGGCTTCGTCCGGTGCCTGCGACAGGAGCGAAACACGGTCGACGGGCCGCGCATGTCCCGGAAGTGCACGACGAGTTGCTCGGTGGTGCACCGCCGCGGAGCGTGCGCCCAGGGAGAAGTCGCCGTGCGCTTTGGGGCAATCGGGCGCGGGCCCCGCCTGCCTAGCGTGGGGCGAGCGGCGCTCCCCGGTCGCGCCGTGCGCGGGCCAGGCCCGCGCGTGCCGCCGAGGCCGGCGTGCCCGGCACCGGACGCCAGAACCCGGTTACCCCGCTACCCCGCTACCCCGCTACCCCGAGGAGTCCTCCGTGTCCGAGACCCGACCCGTGCTGGAAGCCGCGGCCGCCGCCTTCGCCGAGGCGACGGCGCGGCCTCCCTACCTGTTCGAACTGCCGCCCGCGGAGGGCCGCAAGGCCGTCGACGAGGTGCAGTCCGGCGAGATCGACAAGCCCGAGGTCGACGAGGAGTGGGTGACCGTCCCCGGCGGACCCACCGACGGCGTCCGCGTGCGCGTCGTCCGGCCCGCTGGCGCCCGCGGGACCCTGCCGGTCGTCCTCTACATCCACGGCGCCGGCTGGGTCTTCGGCAACGCCCACACCCACGACCGTCTGGTGCGGGAACTGGCCGTCGGCGCGGGCGCGGCCGTGGTCTTCCCCGAGTACGACCTGTCGCCGGAGGCCCGCTACCCGGTCGCCGTGGAGCAGAACTTCACGGTGGCGCGGTGGATCGTCGCCGAGGGCGCCGCCCACGGGCTGGACGCCGACCGTGTCGCGGTGGCCGGGGACTCGGTCGGCGGCAACATGACCGCGGCGCTGACCCTGATGGCCAAGGAGCGCGGCGGGATCCCGCTTCGGCAGCAGGTGCTGTTCTACCCGGTCACCGACGCCGCCTTCGACACCGGCTCGTACCACACGTTCGCCACCGGCTACTTCCTGCGCCGCGACGGCATGCAGTGGTTCTGGGACCAGTACACGACCGACGAGGAGGCACGCGCGCAGATCACCGCCTCACCGCTGCGGGCCACCGTCGAGCAGCTCGCCGGCCTGCCCCCGGCGCTGGTGATCACGGCCGAGGCCGACGTGCTGCGCGACGAGGGCGAGGCCTACGCCGACAAGCTCCGCCAGGCCGGTGTCCCCGTCACCGCGGTGCGGTTCCAGGGCGCGATCCACGACTTCGTGATGCTGAACGCGCTGCGCGGCACCCAGGCCGCCGAGGGCGCCATCCGGATGGCCGTCGACACCCTGCGCACCGCGCTCCACGGGCGGGACTGAGCCCGCGCACGCCGACGGCCGCGCGGACGGGCAGCCCCCGTCCACGCGGCCGTCGGTGCTCCCGGCTGCCCGGTGGGGCGTCGGACGCGCGGCCTCGGGCACCGTGCGGCGGCGGCCGGCGCGCGCGACGCCGGACACGCGGCGTACGGGCGCGCGCGGTATGGGCGCGCGCCCTCGGGCGCATGCCGGGAGGCCGCGGGCGGGGGACGCCTGGCGTCCGCCGCGCGCGGCCTCGTGGAGCGGGGGCGGGCTCAGTCCGCGAACCGCCGGACGAACTCCAGCGCCGTTCCGGCCACTTCGCGCCAGCCGCTGTCGATGGTGAGGGAGTGGCCCCGCCCCGGCATCTCGACGATCTCGGTGACCGCGTGGGTGTTGCGGGCCTGCCGGCGGTAGGAGGCGTTGGCGATGGCCCATGGCACGGTGTGGTCCTTCTCGCCGGAGATCACCAGCAGCGGGCCCCGGTCGGCGGCCAGCGTGTCCACCTTCACCTCCGTCCACGGGTTGACGTTCGCGAACGCCGCCTGGAACAGCGGCTCGCCCGGCGCGGGCACGGCGAACCGCTCGTACAGCTCCTTGGCCTCCGCCTCGTCGACCGCGTTGGCGAACGAGTACCGGAACTGGTCGTACGTCAGCGGCACGGCGCGGTGGTAGTTGGCCGGGTTGCCGAGGACCACGCTCGCCGCGCGCAGCGAGGAGACCGGCAGCGGCAGGACACCGCGGAACGGCGCCGGGTCGATGGCCACGGACGCCGCGGACAGCCCCCGGCCCGCCAGCATCTGGGTGATGAGCCCGCCGAACGAGTGCCCCACCACGACCGGCCGCCGCTCCAGGCGGCCGATGACGTCGGCGAAGTGGTCGGCGACCTGCCCCACGCTCTTGCCGGCGAACACCTCCGGGTGGGCGTTGGCCTCCGCCACGGTCTCCGGATCGTCGGGCCAGCCCGGGGTCAGCGGGGCGTATCCGGCCTCGGCGAAGACCTCCGCCCACCGGTCCCAGCTGCTGGGCAGCAGCCACAGGCCGTGGACGAAGACGACCGGGGGGCGCCCGCTCGCGTTGACGGCGTCGATCTGTTCGAGGTCATGTGATGTCGGCATGCCTGTTCCTAGGGTGGGCTGCTGGCGGGGAGGGGAAGGGAGGGCGCGGTGCGGGCGGGGGCGGTCAGGCGACGGTCCGGGCGGCGGCCCGGATCAGCCCGGCCACGTCGCCGGGGCGGCTGTGGAGCGGCAGGTGCGAGCTCGGCACGGAGACGGTGTGCGACCCGGCGCGCCGTGCCTGGAACCGCTGCAGCTCGGGAGGGATGCCCCGGTCGAGGGTGGCGACCAGGTTCCAGGAGGGGATCGTCCGCCAGGCGGCGGCCGTCACCCGGTCGCCGAACGCGGAGGCCGACAGCGGCCGCTGGCCGGCGGCGAGCAGCCGGGCGGTGTCCTCGCGCACGTCACCGGCGAAGACCCGCCGGAAGCGGTCCTCCCGGATGTACAGGTCGGCCCCCGGGGTGCCGTCGGCGGCCGGGGCGGGCACCGGCACGAGGGCGGGCTCGAGCTCGGACCCCGGGAAGCGGGCGGCCAGTTCGCCCAGCACCTCACCGGCGTCGGGCACGAACGCCGCCACGTACACCAGCGCCTTCACCTGCGCCGCGCCGGCCGCCGCCTCGGTGATCACCGCGCCCCCGTAGGAGTGCCCGGCCAGCACCACCGGTCCGGTGACGGCGTCCAGGACGCTTCTGACATGGGCCGCGTCCACCGGCAGGCCCCGCAGCGGATTCGCCACGACCCGTACCCGGTGACCGGCGTCCTGCAGCCGCCGCGCGACCGGCGCCCAGCTCGAGCCGTCCGCGAACGCGCCGTGCACGAGCACGATCAGCGGCGATCCGTGCCCGTCGGCCCCAGCCCCGGCCTCCGGCGACGGCCTGGCCGACGGCCCCGGCGCGGCCTGTGCCGGGGCGACCATCCCCAGGCCCGCCGCGGCGGCGGAGGCGGCCCCCGCCACCACGATCCCCCGGCGGGTGATCCCCAACTCGTTCGTCATATGCCCACTCCTCGGCTCTGTCACGGACCGTCAGGAGCACGCTAGGTCGGGCCGGAGAGGGGCAGTTGCCCAGGAACGCACAGCACTGTGCCGCTGCTGCAGGATCGCGGCGGCGGGCCGATCGCGTCAGGAGAAGGGCGTGAGGAGAGGGCCGGCGGCGACGGCGACGGCGACGGTCAGGCGGAGCTCACCGGCAGCACGTCGGGCGAGAGGGAGGCCGCCCGCGCCGTCGCACCGGTCATCTGCCGGCGGTGATGACGCCGGCACAGCACCTCGTAACCGATCTCACCCGGCTGGTGGGCGACGTCGCCCACCATGACCTGCTCGCCCTCGACCACCATCACGCCGCCCACCGTGCGCGCGTTGTGCGTGGCCCGCGCCCCGCACCAGCACAGCGCCTCGACCTGGAGGGTCTCGACGCGGTCGGCGAGCTCGATCAGCCGCTGGGAGCCGGGGAAGAGGCGGGTGCGGAAGTCGGTGGTGATGCCGAAGGCGTAGACGTCCATCTCCAGGTCGTCCACGATCCGCGCCAGCTGGTCGACCTGTTCCGGGGCGAGGAACTGCGCCTCGTCCGCGATCACGTAGTCGACCCGGCCGCCCCGCTGCAGCCGGTCCACGACGAAGCCGTACAGGTCGAAGCCGGGCCCCGCCTCCACCGCGTCGGTCACCAGGCCCAGGCGGGAGGACAGCTTGCCCTGGCCGGCCCGGTCGTCGCGGGTGAAGATCAGCCCTTCCAGCCCGCGGGCGGAGCGGTTGTGGTCTATCTGGAGGGCCAGGGTGGACTTTCCGCAGTCCATCGTCCCGGAGAAGAACACCAGCTCGGACATCAGCGGAACACCGGCTCTGGCATGACAGGTCGAGCGCCTTTCGGTCAGCGTGCGGGGGGCGGGGGTGGCGGGTGGGAGGCGGGTGACGGCGGCGGCCGTCAGGTGCGGACTTCCAGGAGCGGCACGAGCTGCTCGGCGGGCGTCATCGAACCGTGGTTGCCGACCATCAGCGACTCCTTGGGCTCCCGCTCCGAGGCGATGAGCAGCACGTCGTCCCGGGCGGCCGCGATCACGTCGCCGAGGCGCTCGTACACCCGCTCGTCGACGTGCGGGCCGAACCAGCCGGCCGCGATCGCCTCGTCCCGCGAGGCGATCCAGAACTGCTCGCCGAGCACCTCGCGCCAGACGGCGAGGACGTCGCCGGCCGCGCCGGGGACCGCGTACACGTGCCGGGCGCGGCCCTCGCCGCCCAGCAGCGCGACGCCGGCCTTCAGCTCCCAGTCCTCGTCGACGTCGATCCGGTGCTCCTCGTCGAACGGCACGTCGATCATCCCGTGGTCGGCGGTGACGTAGAGGGCGCTGCGCGGCGGAAGCTGCTCGGCGAGGCGCTGGACCAGGCGGTCGACGTAGGCGAGCTGCCCGCGCCAGGTGTCGGAGTCGATGCCGAACCGGTGCCCCGCGCCGTCCACCTCGGAGTAGTACGTGTAGACCAGCGCCCGGTCGCCCGCGGCGAGCTGCTCGGCGGCGAGGTCCATCCGTTCCTCGCCCGCGAGGCGGCCGTGG
This sequence comes from Streptomyces sp. NPDC002640, assembly GCF_053592575.1. Classification (NCBI taxonomy): domain Bacteria; kingdom Bacillati; phylum Actinomycetota; class Actinomycetes; order Kitasatosporales; family Streptomycetaceae; genus Streptomyces; species Streptomyces sp. NPDC002640. Next base: position 214,394 of record NZ_JBSFVZ010000006.1, read on the forward strand.
AAGGTGCCGCCGCTGAGGGCGACCTGGGTGAGCGGCGTGGTCTCGAAGGCCGGGGAGGACACCTGCGCGGCGTGCACGCCGGCCGCCTCGGCCATGCGGAAGACGGTGGGGTGGGGCTGCCAGAGCGCGGGGGAGGTCCACGGGTTCCAGCGGAGCTGGTTCATCAGCGCGCCGGTCTCCGGGTTGCGGACCGTGTACCCGGGCAGGCCGTGGGCGCCCGGCGGCAGGCCGGTGCCGACCGAGGCCAGCGAGGTGGCGGTGGTCGCCGGGTAGCCGGCCGTCAGGGGGCGGCCGGTGCCGCCGCGCGAGGAGGCCAGCAGGGAGTTCATGAAGGGCGCGTCCTCGGGGTGCGCCTTCAGCTGCTCCCAGCCGAGGCCGTCGACGAGGAAGACGCACGCCCGGTCGGCGGGGGCGAGTTCCGTGATGGCCGGGGTGAGCCCCGGCACGCCCATGCCGGCGGCCAGGGTGGGCAGCAGGTCGGCGAGGGAGCCGCTGCCGTACTCGGGGACGGGCGCGGAGGCCACCGGGAGCGGCTCCGGGTGACCGGGGACGGCGGCGGCGTTGGCCCGCTCCCAGTCGTCCCATGCGGCGTGGGACATCAACGGCCGTTGTCCGCGATCGCCTCGGAGAGCGCCTGCGCGAAGGCGAGCGCCTGGGCGACCGTCTCCGGGCCGTCGCCGGCCTCGCTGACGCGCAGGGAGAGGTCGTCGGCGGTGGAGCTGCCGGTGTAGCCGTGGTCGGCGTCGCAGTTGGGGTCGCCGCAGGCGGCCGGCTCGAGGTCGAGGCGCGCGACCGCGCCCCAGCCGATGGTCAGCACGACCTCGCGGGGCAGCCGGCCCGGCGTGTAGGTCTCCGGGTCGGAGACGACGCGGCTGACCACCACGGAGGAGATCTTCTCCAGCTTCACCGACTCCGTGGACGTCGTCGCGTACGGGGACGGGGAGGTGCTGTCGGCGTTCTGCTCGTCGGTGTGGCTGACGATGAAGCGGTTGCCGGTGAGCACCAGCACCGTCACATGGCGGCGGACCTCGTTGGCGTCGAAGGTGGTCTCCTGATGGACCAGGAACGACCGGACGGGCTCGCCGCCCACGGCGGACTCCACCGCCTCGGCCACGAGGGCCGGGTAGTAGCCGCTGCGCTCGATCGCCGCGCGCAGCCCCTGGGTCGTCGTACTGGTCTTGGCCATGACGTCCATCCTACGGCGGCGCACGGACTGCCCGGACCGCCCTGGAGCGGTCCGGTTCGCCCCGTCGCGCGGCGTGCGGGCCGGGCGGGGGTCCGGTGCGGGGCCGGTCGGGGGGGCCGGTCGGGGGACCGGTCAGTACTGCGGGAGCGTACGCGGTCCCTGGTCGTCGCGGGCGGGCGGGTGCGCCAGTCGTACCGAGGCGCCGAGCACGCTCACACCGCGGGGGGCGACGACCACCGGCTCCAGTGTGACGGCCACCACCTCGGGGTGGTCGTCGACCAGGCGGGACACCCGCAGCAGGAGCCGCTCCAGGGCGTCGGTGTCCACCGGGGCGGCGCCGCGCCAGCCGAAGAGGAGCGGCGCGGTGCGCACCGAGCGGATCATGGCGGCGGCGTCGCGGTCGGCGACCGGGATCAGCCGGTGCGAGAGGTCGCCGAGGAGCTGGGAGGGGGCGCCGGCCAGGCCGAAGGAGAGCACCGGGCCCGCGGCGGGGTCAATCACGGCGCGGACCAGGGTGTCCACACCGCGCGGCGCCATCTGCTGGACCACCGGACGGACCTGCTCGGCCCCGCCGAACAGGTCGGCCAGTTCGGCGAAGGCGCGGCGGACCTGCTCCTCGTCGGCCAGGTCGAGCCGGACGCCACCGAGGTCGGCGCGGTGCCGCAGGTGCGGGGCGGTGGTCTTCAGGGCCACCGGATAACCGATCCTGCGGGCCGCGGCGACGGCCTCGTCGGCCGAGCCGGCGGGGACCGCGCGGCGCACCGGGACGCCGTAGCGGCGCAGCAGGGCGCGGGTCTCCTCGGGGCCCAGCTCGACGCCGGCGTCGGGCCCCGCCCCGGCGCCGGGCCGCGCTGCCTCGGCGTCGGGCCGCCCCGCTCGGGCGTCCTGCCCCGCCCCTGTGCCGACGGTGGGCCCGGCGCCGACGGTGGCCCCCGTACCGACGGCGAACCCGGTGCCGGCGGCCGGCCCCGTCGTGGCGGCCGGCCCGGTCGCGGCGGCGCCCGGGGCGTCGGCGAGCAGGGTGGCGATGAAGGAGGCGGCCTCCTTCTCGTCGATGTCCTCGAACTCGGGCACCCGGCCCGCCTCGGCGGCGTCCCGGCGCCAGTCGGCGTAGCGGACGGCCTCGGCCAGGGCGCGGACGGCGCGTTCGGCGGCGGGGTAGGCGGGGATCAGCCGCAGACGGGTCTCGTCGGGCTGTGGGGGACTCTCCCGCCGGGCACCTTCCTGCGGGGCGTTCGGCTGCTGGGCGCCGTCCCCCGCCGGCGCCGTCTCCCCGGACTCCGGGGTCCGCGCGGCGTCCTCCGGCCGCGCTCCCGCGGCGGCCCGGGCCTGGGGCGCGGTGACGGCGGCGGCGGAGAGCGCCTCGGCCAGCCCGCCGAGTTCGACGTGGACGACCAGGACGGGCTTGTCCGGCGCCTCGGCCCCCGCGGTGCGCAGGGCCTCGGCGAGCGCGGCGTCCGCCGCCGTGCCCCCGTCGCCCGCCGCCTCGTCGATGCGGGGGATGGCGGTGACCACCACGGCGTCGCTGCCGGGGTCGGCCAGGGCACGGGAGAGCGCGCGGTGGAAGTCGTCGGGGGTGGCGGCGGTGGTGAGGTCCAGTGGGGGCAGCGGTTCCAGGCCCTCGGCGAGGCAGGCGTCGTAGGTGAGCAGGCCCAGCGACTCGGAGTTGCCGAGGATCGCCACCCGCGGTCCGGCGGGCAGCGGCTGACGGGCCAGCAGGAGTCCGGCGTCGACCAGTTCGGTGATGGTGTCGACGCGGATCACGCCGGCCTGGCGGAGCAGCGCGGAGACGGTGTCGTGCGACAGCCGGGTGGCGCGCACGGCGTGGCCCTGGGGCACGCCGCTGTGCCGGGCGCCCTGCACCACGACCAGCGGCTTGGCGGCGGCGGTGCGCCGGGCCAGCCGGTTGAACTTCCGCGGGTTGCCGATGGACTCGAGGTACATCAGCGCGACGTCGGTCTCCGGATCGTCGTACCAGTACTGGAGGACGTCGTTGCCGGAGACGTCGGCGCGGTTGCCGGCCGAGACGAAGGTGGACACGCCGGTGACGCCGGTGACCCCGCCGTCCCGCCGGTGGAGGCGGGAGAGCAGGGCGACGCCGATGGCGCCGGACTGGGTGAACAGGCCGATCCGTCCGGCGCGGGGCATCTCGGGCGCGAGGGAGGCGTTGAGCCGGACGTCGGCCGCGGTGTTGACCACGCCGAACGCGTTGGGCCCGATCACGCGCATGCCGAACGCGCGCGCCTGGCGCACCAGTTGACGCTGCCGTTCCCGCCCCTCCGGTCCCAGCTCGGCGTATCCGGCGGAGAGGACGACCAGCCCCTGGACGCCGTGCGCCCCGCACTCGTCGACGACCTCGGGCACCCGGTCGGCGGGGACGGCGACCACGGCGAGGTCGACCGGCCCGTCGATCCCGGCGAGCGAGCGGCGGGCGGGGACGCCGTCGAGTTCGGCGAGGTCCTCGGGGAAGGACGGGTTGACGGCGTGGAGGGCGCCGGTGAAGCCGCCGTCGCGCAGGTGCTCCAGCACGCTGCGGCCCACGCCGCCCCGGCCGCGGCCCACGCCGACGACCGCGACCGAGCCCGGGGCGAGCAGCCGCCGCACGGAGCGGGCCTCGGCGCGCTGTTCGCGGGCCTGCTGGACGGCGAGCGAGCGGTCGGTGGGTTCGAGGTCGAGGTGCAGGCGGACCACGCCGTCCTCGAAGCTGCGCTTCTGGGCGTATCCGGCGTCCGTGAACACCTTGATCATCTTGGTGTTGGCGGGCAGCACCTCGGCGGTGAAGCGGCGCACACCGCGTTCCCGGGCGACGGCGGCGATGTGCTCCAGCAGCGCGGAGGCGACACCGCGGCCGTGGTGGGCGTCCTGCACCAGGAAGGCGACCTCGGCCTCGTCGGCGGGCGAGGAGGCGGGCATGCCGGTGGCGTCGACCCGGTCGTAGCGGACGGTGGCGATGAACTCGCCGCCGACGGTGGCCGCCAGGCCGACCCGGTCCACGTAGTCGTGGTGGGTGAACCGGTGCACGTCCTTGGCGGACAGGCGGGGGTACGGGGAGAAGAACCGCAGGTACTTCGACTCGTCGGAGACCTGCTCGTAGAAGCTGACCAGGCGTTCCGCGTCGTCCTCGGTGATGGGCCTGACGTGGGTGATGCCGCCGTCGCGGAGCACGACGTCGGCTTCCCAGTGTGCGGGGTACTCGTGACGGTCCGACGGGCTCTGCATGCCGCAAGCCTACGGCGCGTGGCCGCTTCGGGCGCGGGTCCGGAGGGCCCCGAGGTTCACGACCAGGTGCACGACGAGCAGAAGGAGGAGGGCGAGGTGCCGGAGATGGCCGAACGGCGGGTGAGGGTGGCGGGGCCGGACGGGCTGCACGCGCGGCCGGCGGCGCGGTTCGTGCGCGCGGCGCAGGAGTCGGGGCTGCCGGTGCGGGTGGCCCGGGCGGACGGGGCCGGGGCGGGGCCGGTGAGCGCGGCGTCGATCCTGAAGGTGCTGGGCCTGGGGGTGCAGGGGGGCGAGGAGATCGTGCTGTCCTGCGAGGGCGAGGGCGCCGAGGCGGTGCTGCGCCGTCTCGCGGAGCTGGTGTCGGAGCCTCCGCCGAGGGGGCCGGGATACGCGATGCCGTGAACTCGTCGGCCCGGAACACCGGCCGGAACGCCGACCGGAACGCCGCTTTTCCCTCGGCCGTGCGCGCCGCCCGCATTTCCGGGCACGCGAAAGCCCCGGGAAACACCTCGGGCCGTAGAAATCGGCATGCGGAATCGAATTCCTCCGCTCTTGTATACGGCCTCGGTGTTAAGTGGAGAGGCCGCCCGTGTTTACGGCATGTTGCGAAGTCCTCACCACGTCCGGGCGCACCGCGTTTCCGCGGTTCTGGCCGGGAATGCGGAGCCGGTGCAGGGCGAGCGAGCGTTCGGTGTGCAGGGCGGTCGTCTGCCGGGCCCGCTCGCCGTCACCCCGGGCCACGGCGTCGACGATGGCGCCGTGCTCGGCCCAGGTCTCGGTGGGGGCGGGCAGCGGGTCCACCGAGTACATCCAGGCGATCTTGTGCCGCAGCTGGGTGAGGGACGAGGTCAGGGCGCCGCTGCCGCAGGCCTGCGCGAGCGTCTCGTGGAACCAGCCGCCCAAGGACCGCAGGTCCTCGCCGTAGCCCCGCCGCGCCCGCTCCTGCCCCAGCCTGACCAGGCCGCGGAGCACCTTGAGGTGGGCCTCGGTGCGGCGCTGCGCGGCCCGGGCGGCGCCCAGCGGCTCGAGCAGCAGCCGCATCTCCAGCAGGTCGGCGGCCTCCTGCTCGGTCGGCTCGGCCACACAGGCCCCGGCGTGGCGCCGGGTGACCACGAAGCCCTCCGCCTCCAGGGTGCGCAGCGCCTCGCGGACCGGGACCCGGGAGACCCCGTAGCGCCGGGCGAGCACTTCCTCGGTCAGCCGGCTTCCCCGCTCGTGGACGCCTGCGACGATGTCGTCCCGGATCGCCGTGCATACCGAATGCGCGGGAATACGCATGCCGACCTCCGCCTCGATGAATGAATTGACTCTAAGGCAATCGACGGCGATTTCCGACGGGAAGGCCCCGCGGGCGGGGAATTTTTGGCCGAGGCCCGCCCGGTGCGCCCGGAATCCTTCCGGAACGACGAAAAAGCCCCCGCCCGGGAAACCGGGGCGGGGGCTTTCGCGCGTGCGGGTGGCGTCAGAGGTTCACGCCGTGGGACCGGAGGTAGGCGACCGGGTCGATGTCGCTGCCGTACTCGGCGGTCATCCGCGCCTCGAAGTGGAGGTGCGGCCCGGTGACGTTGCCGGTGGCGCCGGAGCGGCCGATGTGCGCGCCGGGGGTCACGGCCTGGCCGGGGGTGACGCTGACCGAGGACAGGTGGCCGTACTGGGTGTAGGTGCCGTCGTGCATCTTGATGACGACCTGGTAGCCGTAGCTGCCGCCCCAGCCGGCCTCGACCACGGTGCCGCGGCCCACCGAACGGACCGGGGTGCCGGCGGCGGCGTGGAAGTCGACGCCGGTGTGGCTGCCGGAGGACCAGACGGCGCCGCCGGCCTGGTAGCCGGTGGAGACGTAGGAGCCGGCGATGGGGCTGACGAACATGGTGAGGCGGCGCAGGCGCTCGCGCTCGGCCTCGCGGGCGGCGCGGCGCTCGGCCTCCTCGCGCTCCTTGCGGGCCTTCTCGACGGCGGCCTTCTCGGCGGCCGCCCGCTCCTGGGCCTCGGCCTGCTCGTCGATCTGGTCGGCCACGCGGTCGCCGATGGTGACGACCGGCAGCAGGCCGGTGGTCTCGTTGACGGAGGTCTCGGCGGCGGACGTCTCGGCGGCGGAGGCGGGAGTGGCCAGGGTGCCGACGACGCCGGTGGTGGTGAGAGCGGCGAGGCCTGCCAGGCCGGCGGTGGTGCGGCTGGTCCGGCCGGGACGACGGTGCCTGCCGGAGGCGCAGTTGAACGCCATGAAGTGGCTGAGTCCTTTCCTTCCCTCTCGCCTGCCGGGTTAGCTGTCGGGTTCGGAGCAGGAAGGTCTCCTACGGGCGTCTCCCCCCGTGCGCGCGTTGTGCGCGCGCCGTGCGGAAGGCGCCCGATTCACCCCAGGGGTTGCCGCTTGTGGGTCCCCGGCTCCCCTGGCTCGCGCCGTACGGGGATTAGGCGATGACTGCCCGGCGCCGCGGGCGCGGCGCACAAGTGTGGCGGACAGCCGGACCGAAGCTAATGGCGTGATCATTCGGATCACAAACGGATCAAGGCTTTTGTAGCGCATCCCACAGGGCAAACCGGACTCTTCCCCACGCAACGCCCGTTGAACGGGACGAAGCGGGCCCCGGCGACCAGATCGGTCACCGGGGCCCGAACCGGCCTGTACGGGCGGCTACTCCGCGCGGACCACCGTCACCTCGCCGATGCCCAGGTCGCGGACCGGGTCGGCGATCTGCGCGGCGTCGCCGACGAGGACCGTGACCAGGCGGTCCACCGGGAAGGCGCTCACCGCGGCCGCCGTGGCCTCCACGGTGCCGGTGGCGGCGAGCTGCTGATAGAGCGTCGCCTGGAAGTCGTCCGGCAGGTGCTGCTCCACCTGGTCGGCCAGGGTGCCGGCCACGGCGGCCGCCGTCTCGTACTTCAGCGGGGCGACGCCCACCAGGTTCTGCACCGCGGTGTCGCGTTCGGCGTCGGTCAGGCCGCCCTCGGCCAGCGTGCGCAGCACCTGCCAGAGGTCCTGCAGCGCCGGGCCGGTGTTGGGCGTGTCCACCGAGCCGCTGATGGCCAGCAGGGCCGCGCCCGAGCCGTCGGGCGCGGAGCGCAGGACCTGGGCGAAGGAGCGGACGCCGTAGGTGTAGCCCTTCTCCTCCCGCAGCACCTTGTCCAGCCGGGAGGTGAGCGTGCCGCCGAGGCAGTAGGCGCCGAGCACCTGGGCGGGCCACACCCGGTCGTGCCGGTCCGGACCGGTGCGGCCGATGAGCAGCTGGGTCTGCACCGAGCCCGGGCGGTCCACGATCACCACGCGGCCGGTGTCGTCCGCCGTCACCGCGGGCACCGGGTGCGGGTCCGCCGGGGAGCCCGTCCACGCGCCGAGGGTCTCGGCCAGCAGGGCGTCGAGGTCGACGCCGGTGAGGTCGCCCACCACCACGGCGGTCGAGGTGGCGGGGCGGACGTGCCGCTCGTAGAAGGCGCGCACCGCGGCCGCGTCGATCTTCCCGACCGTCTCCTCGGTGCCCTGGCGGGGGCGCGCCATCCGCGACCCGGCCGGGAAGAGCTCCTTGTAGAGCTCCTTGGCGGCGCGGCGGGCCGGGTTGGCCAGCTCGTGGGGGATCTCGTCGAGCCGGTTGCGGACCAGCCGGGACACCTCGTCCTCGGCGAACGCGGGGGCGCGCAGCGCGTCGGCGAGCAGACCGAGGGCCTTGGGCAGCCGGGAGACCGGCACCTCCAGGGAGACCCGCACACCGGGGTGGTCGGCGTGCATGTCCAGCGTGGCGCCGCACCGTTCGAGCTCGGCGGCGAAGTCCTCCGCGGAGTGCTTGTCGGTGCCCTCGGCGAAGGCGCGCGCCATGACGGTGGCGACGCCGTCCAGTCCGGCGGGCTCCGCGTCGAGCGGCGCGTCCAGCAGCACCTCGACCGCCACGACCTGCTGGCCGGGGCGGTGGCAGTGCAGGACCGTCATGCCGTTGTCCAGCGCGCCGCGTCCGGGGGCGGGGAAGGCCCACGGCTTGGGCTCGCCGGCCTGCGGCATCGGGTGGAACTCCATCGTGGCCAGCTCGGTCACTTGGCCTCCTCCTCGTTCTCGTCGGCGGCCTCGTCCGCGCCCTCCGGGGTGATCGGCTCGTACACCAGCACCGCGCGGTTGTCGGGGCGCAGCCGGGCCTTGGCCACCTCCTTGACCTCCTCCGGCGTCACCTCCAGGACGCGCCCGACGGCGGTCAGGGCGAGCTGCGGGTCGCCGAACAGCACGGCGTAGCGGCAGAGTTCGTCGGCGCGGCCGGCGACCGTGCCGAGCCGGTCCAGCCACTCGCGCTCCAGCTGCGCCTGGGCGCGCTCCATCTCCGCGGCCGTGGGGCCCTCGGCGGCGAGCCGCGCGAGCTCCTCGTCCACGGCGGCCTCGATCACCGGGACCTCCACGTCGCCGGAGGTCTTGACGTCCAGCCAGCCCAGTGACGGGGCGCCCGCCAGGCGCAGCAGGCCGAAGCCGGCCGTCACCGCGGTACGGTCGCGGCGCACCAGCCGGTTGTAGAGCCGGGAGGACTCGCCGTAGCCCAGGATGGTCAGGGCCACGTCGGCGGCGTCGCAGGCGCGGGTGCCGTCCTCGGGGAGGCGGTAGCCGGCCATCAGCGCGCGGGCCGGGACCTCCTCGCGGACGACCTCGCGGATCTCCTCGCCGATGACCTCGGGCAGCGCGCCGTCCCGGGGGGCCGGCTTGCCGTCGTGGGAGGCGATGGAGCCGAAGTACTTCTCGACCCAGGCGAGCGTCTGCTCCGGGTCGATGTCGCCGACCACCGACAGCACCGCGTTGTTCGGCGCGTAGTAGGTGCGGAAGAACGCGCGGGCGTCCTCCAGCGTGGCGGCGTCCAGGTCGGCCATCGAGCCGATCGGGGTGTGGTGGTACGGGTGGCCCTCCGGGTAGGCGAGGGCGAAGATCTTCTCGAACGCCGTGCCGTAGGGGACGTTGTCGTACCGCTGGCGGCGCTCGTTCTTGACGACGTCGCGCTGGTTCTCCATCGACTCGTCGTCGAGGGCGGTGAGCAGGGAGCCCATCCGGTCGGCCTCCAGCCAGAGCGCGAGCTCGAGCTGGTGGGCCGGCATGGTCTCGAAGTAGTTGGTGCGCTCGAAGCTGGTGGTGCCGTTGAGGGAACCACCCGCGCCCTGCACCAGTTCGAAGTGCCCGTTGCCCTTCACCTGGGCCGAGCCCTGGAACATCAGGTGCTCGAAGAGGTGGGCGAGGCCGGTGCGGCCCCGGACCTCGTGCCGGGAGCCGACGTCGTACCAGAGGCACACCGCGGCGACCGGGGTCAGGTGGTCCTCCGACAGCACCACCCGGAGCCCGTTGGCGAGGCGGTGCTCGGTAGCGGTGAGGCCTCCTGAGCCTGCCTCGGCTGTGGCCGTGTGACCCATGGGCATGTACGTCCCTTCGATCGCGTCGAACATTCGGAACCGATAACGCTGATAACGCTGACAACTCTGAGAACGCTGAGAGTGCGAACTGCCTGTCACTGTATGCAACCGTGGCGGGGTACCGCCCGGTTCCCGGTCCGGCACATTGCCGCCCGATCCGGCGACGCGCTCCGCCGCGGGGCCCGGACCCCGCTCCCTGCCGGGCGCGGGAGTGTGCTGGGATGGGCGGCGCCCACCGACCCGACGTCCCCGCCGCGGGACAGGAAAGGACGTTCCGATGCGCAAGGCCCTGACCGTGACCGCCGCCCTGGTCGCGGGCGCCGTGCTGCTCACCGGATGCGGAGGCTCCGGCGACGACGAGGCGGCGAAGGGCGGGAGCGCCGCGTCCTCCCCGCGGACCGAGGAGTCCCCGCGGGCCGAGGAGTCCTCGCAGCCCGCGCCGGCGGAGAAGGGGATCGACGGCACCTGGCGGACCGTCAACGACAGTCCCCTGGACACCCTCGAGATCACCGGCACCGAGGTCGCCACCACCGGCGAGCTCGCCTGCGCCGGCACGCTCGAGGGCGTCAACACCGACAAGCCGCGGATCACCCTGGACTGCGCGGAGCCGGACCCCGAGCGCACCCAGGGCACCCTGAAGATCAAGTCGGACGGAACCGCCGTCTCCATCGCGTGGGACGGGCCCGAGTGGGGTGGCGTGATCGACACCCTGCGCCGGGACTGAAATCACCCGCGCCCCCCGCTCACCGCGCGGTCGCCGGCGGGGGGCGCGGTCCGAGCTGTCGGCGGCGAGGGCCACAATGGTGCGCGACAGTCCCCCGTTCATGCTCGCAAGACCGTGAAGGAGCCCGGCAGCGATGGCCCGCCGCAGCACGAAGACAGCATCGCCCGACGATTTCGAGGAGCGGATCCTCGACATCGACGTCGTGGACGAAATGCAGGGCTCCTTCCTCGAGTACGCGTACTCGGTCATCTACTCCCGCGCCCTGCCCGACGCGCGGGACGGCCTCAAGCCGGTGCACCGGCGCATCGTCTACCAGATGAACGAGATGGGCCTGCGCCCCGACCGCGGCTACGTCAAGTGCGCCCGCGTCGTCGGCGAGGTCATGGGCAAGCTCCACCCGCACGGCGACACGTCGATCTACGACGCCCTGGTCCGCCTCGCCCAGCCGTTCTCCATGCGGGTCCCGCTGGTCGACGGCCACGGCAACTTCGGCTCCCTGGGCAACGACGACCCGCCGGCCGCCATGCGGTACACCGAGTGCCGGATGGCCGACGCGACCAGCCTGATGACGGAGTCGATCGACGAGAACACGGTCGACTTCCAGCCCAACTACGACGGCCAGGAACGGGAGCCGGTGGCGCTGCCCGCCGCCTTCCCGAACCTGCTGGTCAACGGCGCCTCCGGCATCGCGGTCGGCATGGCGACCAACATGCCGCCGCACAACCTCGGCGAGGTCGTCGCCGCCGCCCGCCACCTGATCCGCCACCCGAACGCGGATCTCGACGCGCTGATGAAGCACATCCCCGGCCCCGACCTGCCCACCGGCGGCCGGATCGTCGGGCTCCCCGGCATCCGCGACGCCTACGAGAAGGGCCGCGGCACGTTCAAGATCCGCGCCACGGTCGCCGTGGAGCAGGTCACCGCCCGCCGCAAGGGCCTGGTCGTCACCGAACTCCCCTTCTCCGTGGGGCCCGAGAAGGTGATCGCCAAGATCAAGGACCTGGTCGGCTCCAAGAAGATCCAGGGCATCGCCGACGTCAAGGACCTCACCGACCGCGAGCACGGCCTGCGCCTGGTCATCGAGATCAAGAACGGCTTCGTCCCCGAGGCCGTGCTGGAGCAGCTCTACAAGCTGACGCCGATGGAGGAGTCCTTCGGCATCAACAACGTGGCCCTGGTGGACGGCCAGCCGCTCACCCTGGGCCTCAAGGAGCTGCTCGAGGTCTACCTCGACCACCGCTTCGAGGTGGTGCGGCGCCGCTCCGAGTTCCGCCGCGGCAAGAAGCGCGACCGGCTGCACCTGGTCGAGGGCCTGCTGACCGCGCTCATCGACATCGACGAGGTCATCCGCCTGATCCGCTCCAGCGACAACTCCGCCCAGGCCAAGCAGCGCCTGATGGAGAGCTTCGCGCTGTCGGAGATCCAGACGCAGTACATCCTCGACACGCCGCTGCGCCGCCTCACCAGGTTCGACCGGATCGAGCTGGAGGCGGAGAAGGAGCGGCTGACCGCGGAGATCGAGGAGCTGACCCGGATCCTCGAGTCGGACGCCGAGCTGCGCAAGCTGGTCTCCGGCGAGCTCGCCGCCGTCGCCAAGAAGTTCGGCACCCCGCGGCGCACGGTGCTGCTGGAGTCCGCGGACACCCCGGCCGCCCTGCCCCTGCAGGTCGCCGACGACCCGTGCCGGGTGCTGCTCTCCTCCACGGGCCTGCTGGCCCGCACGGCGAACGCCGACCCGTTCCCGGCCCAGAAGGGCGCCAAGCGGGTCAAGCACGACGCGATCGTCTCCGTGGCCGAGAGCACCGCGCGCGGCGAGATCGGCGTCGTCACCTCCGCCGGGCGCCTGCTGCGCGTCAACGTGGTCGACCTGCCGCTCCTGCCGGAGATCCCCGCGGGCACCGCGGCCAACCTGGCCGGCGGCGCGCCCCTCGCCGAGTTCGTGTCCTTCGAGGACGACGAGACGCCGGTCTGCCTGACCTCGCTGAACGAGTCCTCCCCCGGCCTCGCGGTCGGCACGCTGCAGGGCATCGTCAAGCGGGTGGTGCCGGACTACCCGGCGGGCAAGGACGAGCTCGAGGTCATCACCCTCAAGGAGGGCGACCGCGTGGTCGGCGCCACCGAGCTGCGCACCGGCGAGGAGGACCTGGTCTTCGTCACCGACGACGCCCAGCTGCTGCGCTTCCAGGCGTCGCTGGTGCGCCCGCAGGGCCGCCCGGCGGGCGGTGTGGCCGGCATCAAGCTGGCGGACGGCGCCAAGGTCATCTCGTTCACCGCGGTGGACCCGGGCCGGGACGCGGTGGTGGTCACCGTGGCCGGCTCCCGCGGCACGCTGGACGACTCGGTGCAGACCACGGCGAAGATGACGCCGTTCGACCAGTACCCGCGCAAGGGACGGGCCACCGGCGGCGTCCGCTGCCAGCGCTTCCTCAAGGGCGAGGACTGCCTCTCCCTGGCCTGGGCCGGGCCGGCCCCGGCCCTCGCCACGCAGAAGAACGGCATGCCCGCCGAGCTGCCCGAGATCGACCCGCGGCGCGACGGCTCGGGCGTGGGCCTGCCGAAGACGGTCGCCGTCGTCACCGGCCCGGCCTGACCCGTCCCGCGGCGCGGCCCGGCGCCGTGCCGCGGCCCGGCGCCGTGCCGCGCCGACGACGGCCACAGCCCGCGCCGCGGCCCCCTCGGGACTCTCCGGGGGGCGCGGCGCGGTCACTCGGCCTCCGGCGCCTCCGCGCGCGGCCCGGCGGCTCCGGACGCCGCCGGTCCGGCCGCGTCCTCGGCGTTGTCGGCGCCCTCGGCGTGCTCGACGAGTTCGGCGTGCTCGACGAGCTCGGCGCTCTCGGCGTCGAGGTCCGCGTCGTCGTCCCCCCGCACGTAGCGCAGCACGCCCCACATGCCGTGCTCGTCGGGCTCCCCGGGCGCCGTGTTCACACAGGCGGCCAGCTCCTTCTCCAGCCCCTCCGCGTCGATCCCGGAGCCGATCAGCACCAGCCCCGTCCCCCGGCGCTCCCGCGGGCCCCACGGCTCCGGGTAGAACCGCAGGAACCGGCCCACCGCGTGCACCAGGTACCGGTTCCGCGGGTCGTACGCCCCGAAGTCGACCCACCCCTTGATCCGGTACAGGCCCTCCGGCCGCTCGTCGAGGAACCGCATCAGCCGCCGCGGGTCCATCGGCTCCGGCGACGCGAACGACACGCTGTCGTAGCCGGCGTGCAGGTGCCCGCCGTGGCCCGCCCCCTCCTCGTGCGGGTGGAGGTCGTCGAAGGTCAGCTGCCCGACACGCTCCTCGGCGGGCCGGCAGTCGAACAGGAACTCCGGGTCGATCCGTCCGTAGGCCGCCGGCACCACCGCGGCCCCGTCGGCCAGTTCCCCGACCGTGCGCAGCACCGCCGCCCGGTCCGCGGCACGGTCGATCTTGTTGACCACCACCAGGTCCGCCAGCGCCAGGTGCCGGTCGACCTCCGGGTGCCGTTCGCGGGTCGCGTCGAACTCGGCCGCGTCCACGACCTCCACCAGCCCGCCGTAGACCACCTCGGGCTGCTCGCTGGCCAGCACCATCCGCACCAGTTCCTGCGGTTCCGCCAGCCCGCTGGCCTCGATGACGATCACGTCGATGCCGGCGGAGGGCCGGGCGAGCCTGCCCAGGTACTCGTCCAGCTCCCCGACGTCCACGGCGCAGCACAGGCACCCGTTGCCCAGCGACACGGTGGAGTCGCCGAGCGCGCCGGCCACCGCCAGCGCGTCGATCTCGATCGCGCCGAAGTCGTTCACCACCGCCCCGATGCGGCTTCCGCCGCTGTGGTGCAGCAGGTGGTTCAGCAGGGTCGTCTTCCCCGCCCCCAGGAACCCCGCCAGTACGACGACCGGAATCTGCGGGGTCTCGCCGCTCATCACGCGCCCTTCCTCACCGCACCGCGCGCCCGGCGCACGCTGCTCGTCCTCGAATGCCGCCGTCAGGATATGGGGACTGTGTAACGGCCATGGGTGAACGATTGTTCACGCCTTCCGCTGGGCAAACGTTTCACCATGGCGCCGGTCCGGGTGACCCGCACGTCCCTCCGTGCGCCTCCCTCTCCGCCTCCCGCCGATCAGAGCCGCTCGGCACCCTGGGAGCGGCAGCACGAAGCAGCGCCACCGCTCGCCGGTCCCCGCCCGCGTCGCCCCTCACCGACCCGACCGGCGCTCGGTCGTCCGATTCGGGGGATTGACATGGCCACACAGTTCTTGCGCTCCGCCCTCGCGGCGTGCGTGGGCGCCGCCGCCGGCGCGATCACCGCCACCGCGGTCCAACGCCGCGCCCTGGGCGAACTCCGCTCGGCCCTGGACCAGCACCTGACCCAGATCCGCGCCATGCAGCGCGAGACCAACCTCACGACGCAGCAGCGCCAGCACTGGGCACTGCTCAGCAAGGCCATCGACGACCCCGACCTCGCCGAAGTCCTGGACGTCTACGAGGGCCCGCCCGTCTCCCCGCGCAAGCGGCGCCAGTACCTGTTCGCCAACGCGCTCTACACCAACCTGGTCTTCTACCACCGGCTCGGCAACCTCACCGAGGACGAGTTCATCGGCCACCTGCGGGGAAGCCTGCAGAACCCCTTGATGCGGGAGTACTGGTCGCGCACCACGCACCACCGGGACAGCCTGCCACCGCGCTCCGACGAGGCGCGGCTCGGCCGCCGGGCCGACGGGCTCCTCGGCGAGCTGGAGGACGCCGAGGAGGACTGGTGGGTGGTCGAGCCCCCACGGGAGCCGGAGGCCGGGACGTAGGCGTCCGCCGCGTCCGGTACGGGGGGGGCTCCCACGGCTGGTGGTGCCTTGGGGGCGGTGGGGCGGTGGGGCGGTGGGGGCGAGGGGGCTCACGCCGGAGCGTCGTCCGCGGCTCCGGGACGCATGAGGGCGAGGTCGTCGCCCCAGGCGTCCAGCACCGCACCGTGTCCGGCCTCTCGCACGGCCTTCTCGACGAGCGCGAACAGCCGTCGCTGCGGGCCCGGTTCACCCGTGGCCGAGATGCGGTCCACCGCACGCAGCAGCGCCTCGGTGTCCCAGCCGGGCAGCGGGTGACGGGCCAGCTCCCACTCCAGGTACTTGTTGTAGGGGCGTGGGCGGCGGTGGAGCGCGAAGAGCAGTTCGAGGAGGCATCGCATGCTGTCGGCCGCGTCGAGGCGGGCGGCGAGCGGCAGGCCGTCCGAACGCCGCGTAGGTGAGCGGCTGCTGAGCATTCACGGGTGGGGATCTCCGGTGGAGTGACGACGGGTATGCCTGCCGGGGCGGCCCCGTGGCGGGGCGCCCTGCACCGTCCGCGGCAGCGCGGGGCTGCCGCCGTGGAGATCAACGCACCCCCGCACCCTACCGCTCGACCGGGTGCAGAGCGGGTGGTTCGAGAACGAGGGCGATGTGGCACGCGCACACAGGCCACCGGCGTGGGTGTGCTCCTCCCCCACGGTCCCGGCGCCGGCGTACCGGCCGTGCGCGCCGGGGAGCGTCCGCGCCTTCACCGTCCGCGCCTTCACCCTGTCGGGGGGAAGCCGGACCAGTACTCTCCTCGTTGTCAAGACGCCATGGGCCGCCCGTGGGCGATCGCGTGGCACCGCTCCACAAGACGGTCAACGCGTCGCACCGACACCGTCCGCACCCCAAGAGGGTCGAGGGTTCCTTCCCGGCCCGTGCGCGCCCGATGTCTGCCACGGTCCGAAAGGGAAACCCAACAGTGAGCAAGATCCTCCGCCGCATTGGCGCCTCTCCGCGCGAAAGAGGCAGTGCCACCGGTGCGACATGCCCCGACATCTTCGAGCTGGAGGACGGCAACTTCGCCGTCATCGGCACCGAGGCCACGGCGGAGCTCGACCGGCACCTCCCCTCGGACGCGGCCCGGGCGGAGTACGAACGCATCGTGATCATCAGCCGGGACACCCTGGTGCGGGCCAAGGCGGACATCCCCGACGCCTGACCGGTCGGCCGCCGACGCGGGGCGGCCCCGGCGTGAGGTGGCGCCGGGGCGCCCTCGTTCGTGTGCGGGTCCCCCGAACGCGCGTCGTCGAGCCGCGCGGGCCCCACCAGTCAGGTTAGGCTCACCTGTGTGAGTAGGTGCGCAACCGTGTCACGGGTCCTGGACGAGCCCATCGCCGGGACCGCCGTGCACGCGCGGACGTGGCTGCTGCTGGAGCAGCCCGGGCCCTGGGGGCCGAAGGCGCTCACCGGGAGCCGCCTGGACCCCGCGCTGGGGCGCGCCCTCGAGGAGGCCGCGGAGGGCAGCGGCGTACGGATCGCGCTGATCCGGCGGCCCGGCCGTCACGCCGACCACGGCGCTCCCCCGGTGCGGCAGGTGTACGCCGCCCACACCGCCCCCGGCGACGACTGGGTCCACGGCGCCGTCACCACCGAGCCGGAACGGCTGCTGGACATCGACTTCGCGGCGCTCGGCCGCGGCCGGTCCGCCGCCTTCGACGCCGCCCTGCCCGGCGCCGCGCCGCACACCCGCCACCCGCTCGCCTTCGTCTGCACCAACGGCCGCCGGGACCGCTGCTGCGCCCTGCTGGGCCGCCCGCTCGCCGCCGAGCTGGAGGCCTCGGGGGTGCCCGGCACCTGGGAGGTCACCCACCTCGGCGGACACCGCTTCTCGCCGACCCTGCTGGTGCTCCCCCACGGCTACGCGTACGGCCGCGTGGACGCCCCTGCGGTGAAGGAGATCCTCCACCGGGCCCGCGAGGGCCAGGTGGCCACCGAGCACTGCCGGGGCCGCTCCGCCTGGCCGCGGCCCGGGCAGGCCGCCGAGCTGGCCGTCCGGTCCAGGACCCGGGTGACCTCGGCCGACGCCCTCGACGTCACGGAGGTGAGCCCGCTCCCGGCCGGTGCCGGCGCCGAGGCCGCGCCGCCGTCCTGGGAGGTCACCGTCGCGCACACCGACGGTCGCCGGTGGCGCGTGGTCGTCGCGCAGACACCCGCCGGGCCGCCCCGCCCGGAGAGCTGCGGCGCACCCCTCGGCTCCCCGGCCCGGATGGACGTGCTCGAGCTCCGCCGCCGGGCCTGAGAGGCGCGTCCAGCAGGCACGCGAACGCCGGGCCGCCCCACGCACACGGAGTGCGTCGGGGCGGCCCGGCGTGATCCTGCGTGACCCGCGTGATCCTGGGGGCGAGGGCGGTCAGACCGCTCCCGCTCCGGTGAGGGACCGCACCTCGGTCTCCGCGTGCTTCGCCTCGTCCGGTTCCTCCGAGGACAGCAGCGTGCCGATCCAGCCCGCCAGGAAGCCCAGCGGGATCGAGATCAGGCCCGGGTTCTCCAGCGGAAAGAAGGCGAAGTCCGCGCCGGGGAACATCGAGGTCGGCCGGCCGGAGACCACCGGCGAGAAGACCACCAGCGCCACGGCCGGGACCAGGCCGCCGTAGACCGACCAGACCGCGCCCCGCGTGGTGAAGCGGCGCCAGAAGAGCGTGAACAGCAGCACCGGAAGATTGGCCGAGGCCGCCACCGCGAAGGCCAGGCCGACCAGGAAGGCGACGTTCAGGCCGCCCGACAGCAGGCTGAGCCCGATGGCGACGACGCCGATCCCCACGGCGGCGACCCGGGCCACCGCCACCTCGCTGCGCGGCTTGGCGCCCGCCTTGCGGAACGAGGCGTACAGGTCGTGGGCGACCGAGGCCGACGAGGAGAGGGTCACTCCGGCGACCACGGCGAGGATGGTGGCGAAGGCGACCGCCGCCACCACCGCGAAGAGCACCGGCCCGCCCGTGGAGTCGGCGCCGCCGCCGAGGTCGAGGGCGAGCAGCGGCACCGCCGTGTTGCCGGCCTCGTTGGACTTCCGCACCTCGTCGCTGCCGACGATCGCCGCGGCGCCGAAGCCCAGCAGGATGGTCATCAGGTAGAAGCCGCCGATGAGGCCGATCGCCCACACCACCGACCGGCGCGCGGCACGGGCCGTGGGCACCGTGTAGAAGCGCGAGAGGATGTGCGGCAGGCCCGCCGTGCCCAGGACCAGGGCGAGACCGAGGCTGATGAAGTCCAGCCGGTCCGTCCAGCTTCCGCCGTACTCCAGGCCGGGCGCGAGGAAGGCGTCGCCGAAGCCGCTGTTGTCGGCGGCCGAGGTCAGCAGCTCGTTGAAGTCGCCGCCGAAGCGGACCATCACCAGAACGCCCAGCACCAGCGTGCCCGCCAGCAGCAGCACGGCCTTCACGATCTGGATCCAGGTGGTCGCCCGCATGCCGCCGAGGGAGACGTAGACGACCATCAGCGCGCCCACACCGATGACCGTCCAGGTCTGGGCCGCGCCGCCCGTGCCGCCCAGCAGCAGCGCGACCAGACTGCCGGCGCCGACCATCTGGGCGACCAGGTACAGCACCGAGACGATCACCGAGGACGTGCCGGCCGCGATCCGCACCGGACGCTCCCGCATCCGCGCCGCCAGCACGTCGGCGAGGGTGAACCGGCCGCAGTTGCGCACGAGTTCGGCGACCAGCAGCAGCACCACCAGCCAGGCGACCAGGAAGCCGACCGAGTAGAGCATCCCGTCGTAGCCGAAGAGGGCGATCAGGCCGGAGATGCCGAGGAACGAGGCCGCCGACATGTAGTCGCCGGCGATGGCGAGGCCGTTCTCCATCGGGGAGAAGAGCCGGCTGCCCGTGTAGAACTCCTCGGCGGACCCGTGCCGGTTGCGGCCGGCCCAGGTCGTGATGCCGAGGGTCACCGCCACGAAGGCGCTGAACAGGATGAGGACCAGGAACTGGTGGTCGCCCGTCACGCGGCACCCCCGCGGGCGCCGCGCGTGAGCTCCTGGGTGTCCCAGCGGAGCTGGAGTGCGGCACGGTCCCGGCGGAGCCGGGCATGGCGGGCGTAGGCCCAGGTCAGGAGGAAGGTGGTGAGGAACTGGCCGAGGCCGGCGAGCATCGCCACGTTCACCGAGCCGGCCACCGGGGTCGCCATGAACTCGGTCGCGGTGGTGGCCGTCACGACGTAGGCGACGTACCAGAGGAAGAAGGAGATGAAGGCGGGGACCACGAACTTGCGGTAGCGGCTGCGCACCTCCTGGAAGGCCGCGCTGCGCTGCACCTCCAGGTAGACGTCGGCGGCCGCCCGGTCATCGATCTCCTCCTGCGCCTGGCGCGCGGCCGGCACGGTGGGAGCCTGCTCTCCCGTGCCGTCCGTCTCGCCCCAGCCGAAGGCGAGTGCGTCGTACCAGGGGTCGTCGAACCGCACCTCTCCGGTGTCGCGACCGTCGTGCTTGTTCACCGAAATCTCCTTGTCCCACGGCGCCATTCGGCCGTAGGAACAATGATGGACAGACCGTGAACATCCTGGACTCTTTCGGCAGGTCTCTCACCCCATCAGGTGACCGAAAAGTCAACGGTTCCGGACGCACCTCCCGCACGGGTGATATACAGCGGCCCCGCCCGTGACGTCCGGACGTCACGGGCGGGGCCGAGGGGGACCGCCGCGCCCCGGGCGGCGGTCCGGGGCCTCAGGCGTCGATCCGGGAGCGGTCCAGCGTCGCCGCGGAGCTGGAGATGAACTCCTTGCGGGGCGCCACGTCGTTGCCCATCAGCAGGTCGAACACCTGCTCGGCCGCCTCCAGGTCGGAGAGGTTGATCCGGCGCAGGGTCCGGTGGCGCGGGTCCATGGTCGTCTCGGCCAGCTGGTCGGCGTCCATCTCGCCGAGGCCCTTGTAGCGCTGGATGGCGTCCTTGTAGCGCACGCCCTTGCGCTCGAACTCCAGCAGCGTCTCGCGCAGCTCGCGGTCGGAGTACGTGTACATGTACTTGTCCTGGCCGCGCTTGGGCTGGACCAGCTCGATGCGGTGCAGCGGGGGCACGGCCGCGAAGACCCGGCCGGCCTCGACCATGGGCCGCATGTAGCGCTGGAACAGGGTCAGCAGGAGGCAGCGGATGTGCGAGCCGTCCACGTCGGCGTCGGTCATCATGATGATCTTGCCGTAGCGGGCCGCGTCGATGTCGAAGGTGCGACCCGACCCCGCGCCTATGACCTGGATGATCGCCCCGCACTCGGCGTTCTTCAGCATGTCGCTGACCGACGACTTCTGCACGTTGAGGATCTTGCCGCGGATCGGCAGCAGCGCCTGGAACTCGGAGTTGCGGGCCAGCTTCGCCGTGCCCAGCGCGGAGTCGCCCTCCACGATGAAGAGCTCGCTGCGGTCGACGTCGTCGCTGCGGCAGTCGGCCAGCTTGGCGGGGAGCGAGGAGGACTCCAGCGCCGTCTTGCGGCGCTGGGCGTCCTTGTGCTGGCGGGCCGCGATCCGGGTCCGGGCGGCGGCCACGGCCTTCTCCAGGACCGCGCGCGCCTGCTGGGCGGCGTCCCGCCTGGCCGAGGTCAGGAACGCCTTGAGCTCCTTGGAGACGACCTGGTTCACGACCCTGCGGGCCGCCGAGGTGCCGAGCACCTCCTTGGTCTGGCCCTCGAACTGCGGCTCGGCGAGGCGGACCGTGACGACCGCGGTCATGCCCTCTATGGCGTCGTCCTTGACGATGTCGTCCTCGGCGACGCGCAGCATCTTCTTGGTGCGCAGCACCTCGTTCATCGTCCGCGCGATCGCCTGCTCGAAGCCGGCGACGTGGGTGCCGCCCTTGGGCGTGGCGATGATGTTGACGAACGAGCGCAGCGTGGTGTCGTAGCCGGTGCCCCAGCGCAGCGCGACGTCCACGCCGAGCTCCCGGGTGACCTCGGTCGGGGTCATCTGCCCGTGCTCGTCGAGGACGGGGACCGTCTCCTTGAAGGTGCCCTGCCCGGAGAAGCGCAGGACGTCGCAGATCGGCCGGTCGGCGGCGAGGTACTCGCAGAACTCGCTGATGCCCCCGTCGTAGCGGAAGGACTCCTCGCCCTTGCTGCCGCCGTCACCGAGACCGAACTCGTCCCGCACGACGATGGTGAGCCCGGGGACGAGGAAGGCGGTCTGCCGGGCCCGCTGGTGCAGGTTGTCCAGCGAGAGCTTGGCGTCCTTCAGGAAGATCTGGCGGTCCGCCCAGTAGCGGACCCGGGTGCCGGAGCGGCTCTTGGGGATCTTCCGGGCCTTGCGCAGGCCGCTGCCGGGCTGGAACTTCGCGCTCTCGCCCCGGCCGGTGAACTCGCCGGGGACCCCGCGCCGGAAGCTGATGGCGTGGGTGTGCCCGCCGCGGTCGACCTCGACGTCCAGCCGGGCGGAGAGGGCGTTCACCACGGAGGCGCCGACGCCGTGCAGACCGCCGGAGGCGGCGTAGGAGCCGCCGCCGAACTTGCCGCCCGCGTGCAGCTTGGTCATCACGACCTCGACGCCGGAGAGGCCGGTCTTGGGCTCGACGTCGACCGGGATGCCCCGGCCGTTGTCCCTGACCTCGACGGAGGCGTCGTCGTGCAGGATGACCTCGATGTGGTCGCAGTACCCGCCCAGGGCCTCGTCGACGGAGTTGTCGATGATCTCCCAGAGGCAGTGCATCAGGCCACGGCTGTCCGTGGACCCGATGTACATGCCGGGACGCTTGCGGACGGCCTCGAGTCCCTCCAGGACGAGCAGGTGCCGCGCGGTGTAGTTGGAACCGTCCCGATCTGCTCCGGTCAGCAAAGCTGTGGACGGCACGGTCGTGTCGGCGGTCACGCGGTTCGCTCCTCGCTGAATTTTTCTGGGCATGTCTCGGCGCCACTGGGGGACGCGCCACGGCTCGGTGCCGCTCCAGAGAGTACCGATGCCTGATGGGACCGGTGTAACGCCACCCTCACCGGCGATCCAACCCTAGGCCGCATTCGTATGGACGTTCGATACCCCGGAGGAGTGAAGCACACATCACGTTCCACAGCAGGCATGAACCCTTTAGGCTCCGGGCACGTCCTCCTCAACAAGCGGCGTTCGGTCGCCGGAGGACCGACACTGGAAGAAGCGCGAACCCGTACGGCACGAAGACACGCACTACGGCACATTCGCCGCCAACCGCCAGCAGACAGCCGCCTCGCCGAGAAATCTTTCGAGGAAAAGCCGCGAGCGGGAACGTTTTCGGCCTGGTTGGATGTTGACCCTGGTACGACAGCTCGTCGAGCTAGAGAAGAGGCGACGTGACTACTGTTCTGACCCCCGCGAGCCCGCTGACGGCCGCCGATCGCTGCGACCGCTGCGGCGCCCAGGCATACCTGCGCGTCGTCCTGCTGAGCGGCGGAGAACTGCTCTTCTGCGCCCACCACGGCCGCAAGTTCGAGCCGGAACTCAAGAAGATCGCCGCCGAGATACAGGACGAGACGGAGCGGCTGACGTCCTCGGGTGCGGCCCCGGCCGACCCGGACGGGGACCGTTAGGCGCCGGCGCTCCCATCCACGACGAGCTAGTCCGGCACAGGCCGGGTGACAAGGGCGGTCGCCTCCCTCGCTGAGGGAGGGCGACCGCCTCTGCTCGTTTCCGCCCACCTGTCACCCGTCCGGCCCACGGTGCCGGACCCGGTGGGCCTGTCTCCGCTAGCGGTCGCCCGCCAGCGTGCGCACGACCTCGGACACCCGGGTGTACACCCCCGGCTTCCTCGCCTGGCCGCAGCCGCTGCCCCAGGACACCAGTCCGACGAGCCTGCCCTTGGCCACCAGAGGGCCTCCGCTGTCCCCCTGACAGGCGTCAGGGCCCCCCTCGGGCTCTCCGGCGCAGAGCATCACCTCAGGCGTGTAGGCGCCGTCCGAGCCGCCCGGATAGGCCTCCTGGCACCACCCGTCCTCCAGCACGTGCAATTGCGCCGCCCGGAGGGTCCGGAAGTAGGCCCCCGCACCCGTGACGTCGCCCCAGCCGTAGACCATGGCGGGCGTGCCGGCGCGGTAGGCGCTGTCCCCGGCGGCGGCCGCCTTGACGACGGAGCCGCGCGGCAGCGGCTCGGCCAGGGTGAGCACGGCGAAGTCGCCGGCGTTGGTGGCGGTGTCGTACTCCGGGTTCACCCAGGTCTCCCGCACCTCCACCTCCTGGCCTCCCTCACCGGTCAGTGTGGAGCGCCCGGCGATCACCGTGAGGTCGGGGACCTGCTCGACCGGCCTGCCCAGCACCTCCTGGCCCAGGCAGTGCGCGGCGGTCAGGACGGTCCTGGCGCCGATCACCGCGCCGCCGCAGAAGTGGCCGGCTCTGCTGTCGCCGAACAGCTCCCGGCTGGCGAGCGCCACCGTCCAGGGGGCCTGCTCCACCTGCACCGGGAAGCCGCCCACGACCACACGCGAGGCGCCGCCGCGGGCGGACCCCGCCTCGGCCGCCGCCGGGGTGGCCGGCACCAGTGCCGCCACCGCCGCCAGCGACGACGTCACCGCCGCGACCCCCACGGCTGGGAGAAAACGCATAACATCCCTCACTCCGGGTCGACCATGTGTCGACCCAAAGTAATCCAGCAGAGCCTCCCGCCACAGGTCCGACGACGCGAAGGCCCGGCTCCTCGGGAGAGGAACCGGGCCTTCGTGCCGTTTTCGTGCCGTTTTCCGACCGGTGGTGCCGGTCCGGTCAGTCGAGGTAGTCGCGCAGGACCTGCGAACGCGACGGGTGGCGCAGCTTCGACATGGTCTTCGACTCGATCTGGCGGATGCGCTCGCGCGTCACGCCGTAGACCTTGCCGATCTCGTCGAGGGTCTTCGGCTGGCCGTCGGTCAGGCCGAAGCGCATCGAGACGACGCCCGCCTCACGCTCGGACAGCGTGTCCAGGACGGAGTGCAGCTGCTCCTGGAGCAGGGTGAAGCTGACCGCGTCGGCCGGGACGACCGCCTCGGAGTCCTCGATCAGGTCACCGAACTCGCTGTCGCCGTCCTCGCCCAGCGGGGTGTGCAGCGAGATGGGCTCGCGACCGTACTTCTGGACCTCGATGACCTTCTCGGGGGTCATGTCGAGTTCCTTGGCCAGCTCCTCCGGGGTGGGCTCGCGGCCCAGGTCCTGGAGCATCTGGCGCTGGACGCGGGCCAGCTTGTTGATGACCTCGACCATGTGCACCGGGATGCGGATGGTGCGGGCCTGGTCGGCCATGGCGCGGGTGATGGCCTGACGGATCCACCAGGTGGCGTACGTGGAGAACTTGTAGCCCTTGGTGTAGTCGAACTTCTCGACCGCGCGGATCAGACCGAGGTTGCCCTCCTGGATCAGGTCCAGGAAGAGCATGCCGCGGCCGGTGTACCGCTTGGCCAGCGAGACCACCAGACGGAGGTTGGCCTCCAGCAGGTGGTTCTTGGCGCGGCGGCCGTCCTCGGCGATGATCTCCAGCTCGCGCTTGAGCTTGGGCGCGATCTTGTCGGAGTTGGCCAGCTTGTCCTCGGCGAACAGACCGGCCTCGATGCGCTTGGCGAGCTCGACCTCCTGCTCGGCGTTGAGCAGCGGGACCTTGCCGATCTGCTTCAGGTAGTCCTTGACCGGGTCGGCGGTGGCGCCGGCCGCCGCGACCTGCTGCGCGGGGGCGTCGTCCTCGTCCTCGTCGGACAGGACGAAGCCCGCGCTCTCGGCACCCTCCGGCTCGTCGGCGGCCTTGCCCGGGGTCTCCTCGAGCTCTTCCTCGACGAGTTCCGGGTCGTCCTTCTTGGCCGTCGTCTTCTTCGCCGCGGTCTTCTTGGCGGTGGTCTTCTTGGCCACCGTCTTCTTGGCGGTGGTCTTCTTCGCCGCGGCCTTCTTCGCGGGCGCGCCGGCCTCCGGCTCCTCGCCCTCCTCGGCGGGCGCCGCCGGAGCGGCGGCGGCCTTCTTGGTCACCGTCTTCGCGGCGACCGAGCGGGTCGTGGTGCGCTTGGCCGTGGCCTTGGCGGCGACGCTCTTGCGGGCGCGCTTGGGCTCCGCCGCGTTCACCATCAACGTCACGCCCTCTTCTTCGAGGATCTGGTTGAGGCTGCGGAGGACGTTCTTCCACTGAGTGGCCGGAATCTGGTCGGCTTCGAAAGCGCGACGCACGTCATCGCCGCCGATCTGCCCCTCAGCCTTCCCACGCTCGATGAGCGCCATGAGAGAGACGGACTCGGCGATCTCCGGCGGGAGCGTACGGGATGTGCTGGCCGACACGAACAACCTCTCGGAACGTTGGAAAACGGCTTCCGGCCCCGTCCGCGAGGACAGGAGCCGACGACCGCCGACCTGGGGATGAGCCGACGGCGCGGGCTCGGGCCGGGAGGAACAAGCGCCGCGTACGGCGTCCGTATTCCTTCCTCGGCTGTCACCTCTTAGGTCATCGCGCTGCTCCGCCGAGCGTTACGCCTAATCTGCGTGGCCCGAGTCACACCGCGAATCGGTGCAATACCGAAGATAGTCGGTCATCACCGGTCACGGAGCGACGGTTGTTCGCAGATGCCGTGATGCAGGACACTCCGCACGCCCCCTGCCCGCCCGGGACGGCGAAGGGAGGGGCCGCCGGAGTCCCGCCCCGGCGGCGCCTGCGCCCTCCTGTCAGTGTTCGCGCGGCGCGGGAACCACGCGCTCCATCTCCGGGTGCAGGCTCTCCGGGTGCATCGGCTCGGAGTGCATCGCCTCGGGGTGGACGCTCAGCAGCTGCCGCATCGCCGCCTCGGCCGCCGCACCGTCGCCGCCCGCCAGGGCGTCCAGGATCCGGGCGTGGTGCCCCAGGGAGGCCTCGTTCGGACGGTCACAGCCGGTGACCGGGCCGCCGGACACCTGGAGCGCGGACGAGACGATGCCGGAGAGGTGCTCCAGCATGCGGTTGCCGGCGACCTGGATCAGCAGGTGGTGGAACTCCGCGTCGGCCCGCGAGAACGTCAGCGCGTCCCCCTGGGCGACCGAGTGGTTCATGATCTCCACCATGTCGGCGAGGCGCTGCTGGACGTCCTCCCGGCCGTGCCCGGCGGCGAGGCGGGCGGCGAGCGGCTCGATGGTCCAGCGGAGCTCGGTCAGCTCCCGGCGCTGGTGGTCGCGCTGGGGGCCGAAGGCCCGCCACTCGATGATGTCGGGGTCGAGCAGGTTCCAGTCGCTGACCGGCCGCACCCGGGTGCCCACGTTGGGCCGGGCGCTGACCAGACCCTTGGCCTCCAGCACGCGGAGGGACTCGCGGACGACGGTGCGGGAGACCTCGAACCGCTGGCCGATCTCCTCGGGTACGAGCGGCCGGTCCGCCCCGAGGTCGCCGGAGACGATCATCTGTCCCAGCTGCTGAACGAGTTGGCCGTGCAGCCCGCGGCCCCGGCTCCCGGCGGCACGGCGGCTGCCGACCCGCCCCAGCTCGGGGTCCGACTCCCAGACGGGCGCGCCGACCCGGTCGGCCGTGGGGCCTTCCGCGTAGGGGTAGCGGTCGAGTTCACCCGCGCCGGCCAGGCCGGATTCGGCGGAGCGGGCGGCGGTCATCATGGTGTGCGCAAGGGTACTCACACCCTCTTTTGTCGGCGCTGGCGCCAACTCCCTTGAGGGCTTTGGTGAAAAGCACACGAAAGGGTGATCGCTCACCCCGTCTCAATTGACGCCTTATCGGAAAGAATTGTGACGTTCCAAGGCGAGTTGGGCACTTCGAGGTCACCAAGAGGTCACCAACGGAAGCAATCGATCATTCTTCGACTCGATCCGCTCATCAACGAACCGCCCTGCGCAACGCGGTAACGGCGTAAGCACCCATGAGGACGGCCAGCGCCAAGGTCATGGCGACACCGACGGGTTGCCCCAGGAGCCGGAGCACCTCGGCGACCACGTCGCCCCGGTCCCAGGCCCATCGTTCGATCAGTTCACCACCCACCAGGTGTGAACCGCGCGGCCCGGCGGCGGGTGCCAGGAACGCCGCGGCCCGGTCGGCCAGCGGGGCCGCGACCACTGGGACGGCGAGCACCGCGGCCAGTCCGCCGGCGACGGAGCGGAAGAGACCGGCGGCCAGGACGCCCGCCCAGGCGCAGGCCGCCACGAGGGCCAGCCAGGCGACTGCGAGCGCGGGCCACTGCGGGGGCGGCGCGGCGTATTCGTCGCCCAGCAGCAGCCGGAGCAGCCCCGCGTCGACCGTCACGGCGGCGAGGGCGGGGACGGCTGCCGCGAGCGCCGACACCAGCAGCTTGGCGGCGAGCAGCCCCAGCCTGCGGGGAACGGTGCCCCGGTCGACGGCGAGGGCGGGGTGCCGGAACTCCTGCCCGGAGGAGAGCGCGCCGATCAGTGCGGCGCCCAGCGCGGCGGGGGGAAGCGGCAGTTGGGCGGGCCAGGCCGCCAGCAGCCGGGCGTGCGGGGTGTGGCCGATCTGGGACAACAGCAGCGTGAGCAGGGCGGAGACCAGGACGACGGCGGCCGAGGTGCGGGCCAGGACGCCGGTGCCGAGGGTCCGCCGGACCTCGTAACGCAGCGGTCGCAGCGGGGAGAAGGGGCGCCGCACCCGGATCGACGGGAGCGACGGAACCGACGAGGGCGACCGGGGCGACGAGGGCGACGGGCGGTGTGTCTCGGCACCCTCCCGCGGCGCCGGCCGGTCCTCCGGGGCGTCCAGGTCCCCCCGGTCCTGGAAGTCCTTCAGGCCCTCCGGGGCGTCCGGATCAGGGCGGTCGTGCGCGTCCGAGGTGGGCCGCCCGGAGAGCGTCGACAGGGGCCCGGCACCCGCGCCCGGACCCATGTCACCTGTTTCCTCGGCGAGTTGGTGGACCGGGATGCGGTGCCGGTAGGCGGTTTCGCCGATCTCGGCGCAGGTGCTGCCGTAGACCGACAGCAGGGCCCCGCCCTCGCGGACCACTTCCACGGGACGACGGGCGATCCGGCCCTCCTTGGCCAGCAGGTCCGCGAGGCGTTCGGCGTGCGGAGTGCGGACGGCGACACGGCGGCGGAGCCGGGTCGCCGTGAACTCCTCGACGGACTGGTCGGCCACCACCCGCCCGCGTTCCAGGGTGACCACCTGATCGGCGATCCGGGCGGCCTCCTTGGGGTCGGCGGTGGTGAACAGCACCGCGCCACCGTGCTCCGCGTACCGGCGCAGGGTGGTGTGCAGCCAGCGCAGGTCGCCGGGGGCGAGCCCTGCGGCGGGCTCGTCGAGCACGAGGGCGTGCGGGGCGGCCAGCAGGGCGCAGGCCATGCCGAGCCGGCGGTCGGCGCCCCGGGAGAGGGCGTCGAGGCGCCGGTCGCGCCACTCGGTCAGGCCGGTGGACTCCAGGAGTTCGTCGGCGCGGGCGGCGGGCGTCCCCACGGCGGCGCAGAGCATGCGGAGGTGACCGCGGACCGTCCGGGCGGGGTGGCCCGGCACGTCCCCGAGGAGCACGCCGACCTCGCGCAGCGGGGCGGGGGACTCGTGCAGGGGGCGACCGCGGAAGTGGGTGACGCCGCGGCCTCGCCGTAGACCCAGCATGAGTTGGAGGACCGTGGTCCTGCCCGCCCCCTGGGCTCCGAGGAGTGCGGTGACCCGGCCGGGCAGCGCCTCGAAGGAGACGTCGTCGACGAGGGGCGGGAGCTCCTTGCGGGGGGCGCTGGTGAGTCCGATGGCCTTGATCACCCGAAGCAAGATAGCGCGATACGCGCTATCTCCTTACGTTTCGCCGGTTTTGATCTGCAGTGGTCGGTCCGGCTCCGCGCGCATCGGGTCAGACCTCGGGACGCAGCATGGGCGGGTTGAGCAGCGTCGCTCCACCGGCACGGAACAACTGGGCCGGGCGGCCGCCTTGGCGGGTGGTGGTGCCGCCGGTGGGCACCAGGAAGCCGGGCGTGCCGGTGACCTTGCGGTGGAAGTTCCGCGGGTCGAGGGCGACGCCCCACACCGCCTCGTAGACGCGGCGCAGTTCCCCCACGGTGAATTCGGGCGGACAGAACGCCGTCGCCAGCGAGGAGTACTCGATCTTCGAGCGGGCTCGTTCCACCCCGTCGGCCAGGATGTGCGCGTGGTCGAAGGCGAGCGGGGCGGAGTCCTCGCCGGTCCCGGAGGGCTGGAGGAGTTCCTCCACGGCAGCCCAGCGGGCGTCTCCGGCGTCGCCGCCGGGACGAGGCGCGGGGAGGTCCGGGGCCAGGGCGAGGTGGGCGACGCTGACCACCCGCATGCGCGGGTCCCGCTTCGGGTCCCCGTAGGTGGCGAGCTGCTCGAGGTGGGCGCCGTTGTCCTGCGGGGGTTCCGTCGGGGCGGAGGGGTCGTGGGCCCGCAGACCGGTCTCCTCGAGCAGTTCGCGTGCCGCGGCCTGGGTCAGGTCCTCGTCCTCGCGCACGAAGCCACCGGGCAGGGCCCAGCGGCCCTGGAAGGGGGGCTCGCCACGGCGGACCGCCAGTGCGCACAGCGAGTGGCGGCGCACGGTCAGCACCACCAGGTCCACGGTGACGGCGAAGGGCGGAAAGACTGACGGGTCGTAGGGCATGACGCGATCATAGTCGTCTGCCTGACGATAATCACCGCTTCGGACGCACCGGGCCTCCGCGGATGATCACGGCGGACCCGTCTGCCGCTGCCCTCTGCCTCCGCTCCCATCCGCCTCCCCCCGGCCTGTCTCCACTCCCGTCTGCCTCCCTCCGACCTGCCTCCGCTCACATGCCCTCCCGCCTCCTTCCGCGTCGGAGGCGGGCCGGCATCCCCGGACCGGACGGGCCGCCTCGTCCTCGGGGACGGCTGAGCCGGGCGTCGGCGCGGCCGGGACCGCGCCCACCGCCGGTGGTCCGGGCTCGCACCGGTACGCGGCAGGACGCCGGGCGGCTCCTGGCACCGCCGGCGGCGATCGGCGGCATCCCGTCCGCCGGCTCCGGCCCTGCGGGCTCCGCATCGGCCGACGGCACACCGTCCCCACCGCCCTCGCCCTCGCCCTCGCCCTCGCGCTGCGAACGGGGGTCGTCCTCGTCGGGGCTCCGGCCCGGCGCGGGGGCGGTCCCTGGCCCGACGTCCGCCGACGCGCTCCCCTCACCGGCGGAGCGAGCGTGCGCGGGCTCGCCGGGCCCGGCGCCGCCACACCCCGGCGGCGGCCCGGCAGCGGCCGCCCGGCGTGCCCGCTCCCCGCGCAGGCAGGTGCGGACGGACTCCGGGTCCAGCCCCTCGTCGACGGCCCGGTGGAGCAGGCGGGCGAAGAGGTGGTCCGGGTCGGCGGCCAGCGCCATCGCCAGCGCCTCGCGCGCCTCCAAGTCGTCGCCGGTGGACCAGGCCACCCAGCCCGCCAGGGTCAGGGTCGGTGCCGCGTGCTCGCCGTAGGAACCGACGCAGCGGCGGGACAGCGCTCGCCAGAGCCGGAGGGCCGGGGCTGCCTCCTCGCCCTCCATCCACTCCGCGGCCCGGTCCCGGGTGGTGCGGTCCTGCAGGCCCAGGATCAGTGCCGCCGCCTCGTCGTGGGAGAGCAGTTCGTCGTCCCTGAGGTCCGCGTCCGGCGCGTCGGGCCGCGACGGTTCGGCGGCGAACCGGTGATGGACCCGCGCAGCCAGTTCCATCGTCTCCTCCGCCACCTCCGCGCGGTTGTCGTCCTCCACCAGGCGCGGCAGCAGCTCGGCGGCCGTCGCGTCCAGCGCGGCCTCCTGAGCCGCGACCGCCGCGGTCCCCTCCCAGGGCCGCAGCCGTGCCCGGACCTCGGCCAGCGATCCGCGCACCCGCAGCCCCGCGAAGGCAGCGGCGGCGGCGAGCACCGAGGTGCCGGGCAGGCCCACGGGTCTGCCGTCGGCGGGGCAGCAGGTGTCGTCCGAGCAGCAGTAGCTCCAGTACCGGCCGTCGGAAAGGCACAGCGCCTCGATCACCGGGACGTCGAGCTTTCCGCACTCGGTGCGCAGGAACTGTGCCAGCGGCCGCAGGCGCTCCATCACGGCCCGTCCGGACTCGCCCGGTCCGGGTTCCTGGCACACGTAGGCCACCATGCTGCTGACCGCGGGGCCCCGGCGGGCGCTGCCGGTCACCAGGCCCAGCGCGAGCTGTCCGGCGGCGGCCTGCCAGCCGGCGGGATCGGTCGGGATGCCCAGCCGCGCCCTGCCGCCGAAGCGCCCGTGGTCCCCGGAGTCGTGCAGGGCCACCAGCACCATGCAGTCCTCCGGCCGGTGGCCGAGCAGGTAGGGCAGGGCGTCGGCCAACTCCCCGGCGCTCCGCAGGGTGACCGGCCCGAAGTCGGGGCCCGGCGTCCCGATGCGGGTGGCGTCATGGGTTCCGCCCGCGGAGAAGGCGGAGGAACCGGAGGAGCCGGAAGCGCCGGAAGTGCCGGAAGAAGCGGAGGAACCGGAGGAAGTGGTGTTTTCTTCGCGATGTGTCATGCCGTGACGATGGGAGTTACAGCGCGACACCGCAACCCACTCACCCGTTCGGCTGTGGACAGCCGGCCTGTGGACAAACCGCGCCTGTCGCCGCCGTCCTGTTTGATGGGACCCATGGACCAGCACCACGACACCACGGAACTGCGGACCGAGGCCGACACCGTCCTCGCCCGGCTCGTCGGCGACCCCAGCGGCCGGGCGCGCCTGCGCGAGGACCAGTGGCGGGCCGTCGAGGCACTGGTCGCGCACCGCCGCCGCGCCCTGGTGGTGCAGCGCACGGGCTGGGGCAAGTCGGCGGTGTACTTCGTGGCGACCTCGCTGCTGCGCG
Source organism: Streptomyces sp. NPDC002640 (assembly GCF_053592575.1). Taxonomy (NCBI): domain Bacteria; kingdom Bacillati; phylum Actinomycetota; class Actinomycetes; order Kitasatosporales; family Streptomycetaceae; genus Streptomyces; species Streptomyces sp. NPDC002640. Next base: position 246,255 of record NZ_JBSFVZ010000006.1, read on the forward strand.
CCCGCGGCAGCGGCCCGACGGTCATCGTCTCGCCGCTGCTGGCGCTGATGCGCAACCAGGTGGAGTCGGCCGCCAAGGCCGGCATCCGGGCGAGGACGATCAACTCGGCCAACCAGGAGGACTGGCAGACGGTCCAGGCCGAGATCGCGACGGGCTCGGTGGACGTGCTGCTGGTCAGCCCCGAGCGGTTGAACAACCCGGACTTCCGCGACAACGTGCTGCCGTCCCTCGCCGCGACGACCGGTCTGCTGGTGGTGGACGAGGCCCACTGCATCTCGGACTGGGGGCACGACTTCCGTCCCGACTACCGCCGTCTGCGCACGATGCTCCAGGAGCTGCCCGCCGGGGTGCCCGTGCTGGCGACCACGGCCACCGCCAACGCCCGGGTGACGGCCGATGTCGCCGAGCAGCTCGGTACGGGTGCGGCGGACTCCGACGCCCTGGTGCTGCGCGGCCCGCTGGACCGGGAGAGCCTGAGCCTGAGCGTCCTGGAACTCCCCGACGCAGCCCACCGCCTCGCCTGGCTGGCCGACCACCTCGACGACCTGCCAGGCTCGGGCATCGTCTACACGCTGACCGTGGCGGCGGCCGAGGAGGTCACGGCCTTCCTCCGCCGCCGTGGGCACACCGTGGCCTCCTACACCGGGAAGACGGAGAACGCGGAGCGCCAGCAGGCGGAGGACGATCTGCTGCACAACAAGGTCAAGGCGCTGATCGCCACCTCCGCCCTCGGGATGGGCTTCGACAAGCCCGACCTCGGTTTCGTGGTTCACCTGGGCTCGCCCTCCTCCCCGATCGCCTACTACCAGCAGGTCGGCCGTGCCGGCCGCGGTGTGGAACACGCGGAGGTGCTGCTGCTGCCGGGCAAGGAGGACGAGGCGATCTGGCGCTACTTCGCCTCGCTCGCCTTCCCGCCCGAGGAGACGGTGCGACGCACCCTCGACGTCCTGGCCCGCTCGGACCGGCCCCTGTCGCTGCCCGCCCTGGAGCCCCTGGTGGAGCTCCGCCGGTCGCGGCTGGAGACCATGCTCAAGGTGCTGGACGTGGACGGTGCGGTACGCCGGGTGAAGGGCGGCTGGGTCGCCACGGGGATGCCGTGGAGCTACGACGGCGAGCGGTACGCCTGGGTGGCCCGGCAGCGCGAGGCGGAGCAGGAGGCGATGCGCGCCTACGCCACGACCGCGGGCTGCCGCATGGAGTTCCTGCGGCGCCAGCTGGACGACGAGGAGGCGGCACGCTGCGGCCGCTGCGACAACTGCGCGGGGCCGCGCTTCACCGCCGACACGTCCTCGGGCTCGCTGGACGCCGCGCGCTCGGACCTCGGCCGGGCGGGCGTGGAGGTGGAGCCCCGCAAGATGTGGCCCACCGGGATGGTGGCCGTAGGCGTCGATCTGAAGGGGCGCATCCCGGCGCCCGAGCAGGCCTCTGAAGGGCGGGCCCTCGGCAGGTTGTCGGACATCGGCTGGGGCAACCGGCTACGCCCCCTGTTGGCGCCGCAGGCCCCGGACGTGCCGGTGCCGGACGACGTGGCGCGTGCGGTGGTGGAGGTGCTCGCCGACTGGGCCAAGGGGCCTGGTGGCTGGGCACCCGGGGTGGAGCGGGCCCAGGCGCGGCCCGTGGGCGTGGTGACGGTGGCCTCCCGGTCCCGTCCGCAGTTGGTGGGCTCCCTGGGGGCCCGGATCTCGGAGGTGGGCCGGCTCCCGCTGCTCGGAACGGTCGAGTACACGCAGGAGGCGCCGCCGCCGCACCGGAGCAACAGCGCTCAGCGGCTCAAGGCGCTGCACGACTCGCTGACGGTGTCGTCCGGCCTGGCCGCGGCGTTGACCTCGGCCCCCGGGCCGGTGCTGCTCGTGGACGACTGGACGGAAACGGGATGGACGCTGGCGGTCGCGGCGCGTCTCCTGCGCCGTGCGGGGGCGCCAGGGGTGCTGCCGCTGGTGCTCGCCGTCCAGGCCTGAGTGTCCGGGGGCGGGTGGCCCCGGTGGCATCCCCTACGGAGGGTGGGTAACTGCTTCCGGCGGCCCCGCCAACGGCGTCTCCGCTCCGGCGGCCACGCTTCCGGCGGCCCCGCTCCCGGGCGGTCGGACACACGGTCACCAGGCGCGTACGGAACGCGGGATACCCGTTCAGGCCGTGCGCCTGGTTGGCGGGTCCGGGCGGTGGGGATATTAGGAACGGAACGCCAGAAAGCGGTCAGCGACCCCAATTGCTCGTTGCCGAGGTTCAGTTCGGGGGCAAGAATTGAGCTCCGCCCTCGCGCTGACCCGCCGTCGAACGGCCGGGCACCTCGTGGTGCGCGCTCCCCCGAATCCGATCCCGCCCGCAGTGGGCGTACTGCCGAAGGGAGGACCGTGACCTTCGGATTCGCCCCGTCCTCCGCGGCTGCCGTGTCGACGTCCGCCGACCCAACCGCCGCGTCGACCAGTCGCCTGCTCGAGCCCGCGGAGTGGAGCGCCGCCGGCGTGCCGCTGCTCCGCAACCCGCGCGAGGTCGTCAACGGCCTGCACTCCAGGCATCTGCCCACGCCGCAGACCGCCGTGGTGGCCGTCCTCGACCCGGACGAACGGCTGCGCGCCAGCGCCTCGTTCACCCGTCGGCCGGGTACTCCCGCGGACGGCTGGATGTTCCGCAACGCGCTGCTGGCGCAGCTGCGCCGGGTGATCCCTCACGACCTGCGCCGCCGGAGCCCGGTGCGTACGGCCGTGCTGCTCCACTGCCGCGAGGGCGACAACCGCTGGACGGAGGAGGACGGTGCCTGGATGTGGGGCCTGCGCGACGCGTGCACGCTGCACGGGCTGCGCTGCGGCGCCTACATCACGCTGACCGGGGACGGCTGGCAGGTACAGGGCGAGGGCCGCGGCGGCCGTCGTCCCCACCTGGGCGCGCCGCCCGAACTGTTCGGCGGCGCGGCACCCATACCGCTGCCCCGCACGGGCGGGGCCGCGTCCGAGATTCTCCGGCGCGCGGCGGCCCGCTGAACGGCACCGCACGACACCGCGCAGCACGGCTCCACCGGTCGCGCGGAACACCGGACCCATGGCGGCTCGACCGGCCCCACAGCTCGACCGGCCCCACGACACCACTGGACCCGAGGCCCCACCGGGGCGCGCGGGGTGGCCGGACCGGCCCGCGGTGCGGGCGGCCCGGGCTCAGACCCCGGCGCCCAGCACCGCGTTGACGCGCTGCGGCTCGCCGCAGACGATCAGCAGGGTGCCCGCCCGACGCAGTGCCGCGGGCAGCGCCTCGGCCAGCACACTGTCGCTGCCGCCGTTGACAGCGACCACGGCGACCGGACGCGTGGCGAGGCGGTCCAGGGCGGTGGCGTCGGCGTAGAACACGTCGTCACCGGCGTCGTGCTGCGCCCAGTAGGACGCGTCGCCGAAGGACAGCTCGTGGGCGGCCCAGGGGTGCGGGTCGCCGGTGGTGATCACCAGCACCTCGCCCGGGGCGCGTCCGGAGTCGAGCAGCAGGTCCACGGCCTCCTCGGCGGCGTCCAGCGCACCGTCCACCGGTGCCGGGATGGTCTGGATCTGCGGGGTGCCGGTGGCCGCCGGGGCGGCCTGGGGTCCGGGCTTGGGTGCGGTGCGCTGCCCCGGCGGGACCGGACGCGGGCCGGGTCGGCCGGGACGCGCGGCGGCCGCGGGGCGCGGACCGGGGACGGGGCGGGGGGTCGGCATGCTGCGGCTGGGGGCCGGAGCGGTGCGGGGACCCTGGGCGCTCTCGGGAATCTGGGGCTCCTCGGGACTGAGAGGCATGGCTGATGTCTATCAAATGTCGGTGCGCCCCACGGGGGCGGGGCAGGTCGGAAGGTGGTACCTCGGCAGGCGGACCGGTCAGAAGTCGAAGCCCAGTTGGCCCTCGATCTCCGGAACGTTCGCCTCCGCCCAGGTGCGGACCTTCTTCAGGTGACGCCACCGTGGCAGCGCATCAAGATACGCCCACGACAACCGATGGTGAGGAGTGGGTCCCCTTTCCTCCAGTGCGGCCCGGTGGACGGGCGACGGATAGCCCGCGTTGGCGGCGAAGGCGAAGTCCGTGTGGTCCACACCGAGTTCCGCCATCATGGCGTCCCGCTCCACCTTGGCTATCACCGAGGCGGCGGCCACGGCAACGCAGCTCCGGTCCCCCTTGATCACCGTGCGTACCTGCCAGGGGGCACCGAGGTAGTCGTGCTTGCCGTCGAGGATCACCGCGTCCGGCCGGACCGGAAGTCCTTCCAGGGCGCGCACCGCGGCGAGCCGCAGCGCGGCGGTCATGCCCAGGTCGTCGATCTCCTCGGGGGAGGCGTGGCCCAGCGCGTAGGCGGTGACCCAGTCGCGGAGCTGACCGGCGAGTTCGTTGCGCCGCTTCAGGGTCAGCAGCTTCGAGTCGGTGAGGCCGTCGGGCGGGCGACGCAGGCCCGTGATCGCCGCGCAGACGGTGACGGGGCCGGCCCATGCTCCGCGGCCCACCTCGTCGACACCGGCGACGACCTTGGCTCCGGTCGTGGCGCGAAGGGAGCGCTCGACGGTGTGCGTGGGTGGTTCGTAGGGCATGACGTTCTTAGACTACGCCGCCCCCGGCCGGGTGTGACCCCCGGCCCGGCATCACCCGCCTCATTCACTTCCGCACACGCCGCCCACCAGCACACCGCCCGCCCCGAAACACGGCGACCGGCCAGGGCTCACCCACCCGAGCCGATCCCGGGACCTCCGATATCAGCGCCGCTTCGAGCCCCGGGAGCGACACCGACCACGCTCGCCCCCTCCCTGCCCGACACCGCGCAACCCGCCCAAAACTTCGCGTAGGTGAACAACGGGGGACCCTGCACGCAGCACGGCGGGGGCAGCTCCGAAGCCGCCCCCACCGCCCCCCGCGGTCACCTCGCGGCGACTACTCGTACAGCTCCGACTCCCACCGTTCCCGCGGACCAACACACGAGGTCGGGTCGACGTCGACCGGCCGCTCGGCCAGGACCGACCGCGCCTGCCGCTCGCTCCAGCTGGTGGCGTACCACGGGGTGTCCTCGTCCAGTTCACCTGTGTACTCGGCGAGCAGGCAGCTCCGCATCGGCTCCCTGAGGCGGTCGAGGGCCGGCACGGCGTCGACCGACAGTCCCTCGAGGTACATCCGGTCCAGGTCGCCGTCCTCCGTGTACCGCGCGACGTTGTGCTCGGCGATCAGCGCGTCCGGGGACATCAGGCCGAACGTCAGGACGCCCGCGGCGGCCGAGACGGCGACCGCGCGCGGCAGCCACCGGGAGCCCCGGATTCCCGCCACCATGATCAGCACGATCACGAGCCCGAGCCAGAACTCCATGGTCAGCACCGAGATCCGCAGGCGGGTCAGCCCGTAGGCGTCGACGTACATGTTCATGCGGGTGACCGCGGAGGCCACGACGACCAGCGCGAGCGCGCAGAGGACGCCGAGGACACCGCGCACGAGGAGGCGGTCGCTCGGGCCGGAGCGGGGCGCGGTGCGGGCGGCGACGACGACCACGACCAGGAACAGCAGGGTCACGAGCAGCAGCTGCCAGAAGCCCTGACGCGCGTACTCGGCGTAGCTCAGGCCGGTCCTCCTCAGGACCGCGTCGTAGCCGCCGAACAGCACCGTGAGCTGCACCGCGTTGAAGGCGGCGAACAGCAGGGTCAGCACGACCAGCGGCATCGCCCACTCGGTGCGGCCGCGCGGACGTCCGGCCGGGACGCGGGTGCGGTCCCACGGGACGGGGGCGGCGGCGGCGCGCGCCGCGGCCAGGGCGCCCATCACCCCGAGGGCGAACATCAGCAGGCGCAGCGGCCCGTCCACGGGCTCGTCCAGGTCGGGGACGAGGTTGCCGAGCAGGTCCGCGAAGGCGGCGTCGGCCCCGGCGAACAGCGCGCCGAAGACGACGAGCAGCACCACCGCCACCGCGGCTCCGCGCAGCACCGGCCCCAGGCGGCCCGAGGAACCGGCGGTCCGCTCCCGGACGCCGCGCACCCCCCAGATCAGGCCCTCGGCCAGCCCCGCGAACAGCCCGAGCGGGGCGAACAGGACGGCGGCCCAGGAGCGCCCTCCGTTGAGGGCGAGCGCCCCCATGGCCAAGGCTCCGGCTACGGCGAGGAACACCGGCCAGCCGGCGTCCCTCAGCGCGGGCACGGCCAGCAGGGCGAGCCCGGCCACCGCCCAGACGACCGTCCAGGGGCGCGGGCCGCGCTTCGCACGACGGGCGGCGGCCCAGGCGGCCACGGCGGCGGGCAGGGCGACGAGCAGCAGGTTCACCCCGAGTCCGTCGGCCAGCACCAGTGCGGCGACGAGTCCACTGGCGAGGGCGGCCCAGAGCGTCACGGTGGTCACCGGGGCCGGGGTGGCGGCCCTGACCTTGTCGAACCAGCCGGGTTGCGGGGGTCGCACGGCGGTGCCGGCCGGAGGCGCGGGCCAGCCGAAGCCCTCCGTTCCGGAGGTCCGCTGTCGTGCCTGCGCCGACCCGGAGGTACCGGACGGCTGCCGGTGGGCGTGCTCCGCTGCGGAGGCCTCCGGCGCCCGCTGCCGCTCCCCCGCGGCGTCGGGCGCTCCGGCGGGACCCGCGCTCTGGGCGTCCGGCTCCTCCCCGTCCGGTCTCCCCTGTGCGTCCCCCTGCACTGGTATGTCGGACAAACCGACCCCTCCCCCACCGACCGCGGGCGGTGCCCGGCGACCCCGACGAAGCCGGCGCCGACGGGGCGCGGGAGGGGTCTCGGTGCGATGTGTCGTCGTGGAACCGCGTGATCACCAGGCGGCACGGGCGCTCAGGCTAGCCCCGGGCCCACGGGGGAACCCCGGACCGGAGGAGGCCTGTGGCAAGCCTGTGGCATGTCTGTGACACACGACGGGTGCGGGAGGCGGACCGAGGGGGTAAGGGCCCGCTTGCCCGCTTCAGGCGACCGGAGCGCCCGGTGCCCGCGACCCCGGCGCCCGCTCCGGCAGCGGCTCGGTCCGCTCCGCCCGCTCCGGCTGCGGCTCGGTCCGCTTCGCCCGCTCCGGCAGCGGCTCGGTCCACACCGCCCACTCCGGCAGCGGCTCCGTCCGTTCCACCCACTCCGCGGGCGGTGCGGCGACCGCGCCGCCCGCCGCGACGACGCCTCCGACCACGGCGCAGGTGGTGTCGACGTCACCGCCGGCCCGTGCGGTGGTCCAGAAGGCCGTCCGGTAGTCGCCCGCGGAACGCGAGGCGGACCACAGGGCGAAGGGCACGGTGTCCTGGGCGGTGCTGCGCCGGCCGCAGCCGACGACGGCGGCGACGGTAGCGGGGTCCTCGTAGTCGAGCAGGGTGCGGACCCGCTCCAGGCCGAGCCCGACCATGCTCCGGGCGGGCAGCAGCGCCAGGACGCCGTCGATCAGCTCCTCCGGCCGGTGGGCGCCGGCGGACCGGGCCGACAGCGCGGCGGCCGCGGCGACGGCCTGGGCCCCCGCCACTCCCTCGGGGTGGCGGTGGGTGACGACGGCGGAGAGGGTGGCCTCGCGGACCGCGCGCTCGGGGTCGTCGGCGAACCACGCCCCCAGCGGGGCGACCCGCATCGCCGCGCCGTTGCCCCAGGACCCCTGGCCGTCGAAGAGGGCGGCGGAGAGCTCCCGCCAGTCCCCGCCCTCGCGCACCAGGCGCAGCATCCGGTTGACGGCGGGGCCGTAGCCGCGGTCGAAGTCGTGGTGCCGGGCGAAGGCCGCGGCCAGCTCGTCCTGCTCGACGGCGCCGTGGGCGGTGAGGACGGCCACCACGGAGCAGGCCATCTCCGCGTCGTCGGTCCAGCCCCACGGGCCGGGCGGAAGGTCGCCCCGGCGCAGCAGCGGGCCGTTGGCGGGGACGAAGAACTGCGAGCCGAGGGCGTCGCCCACGGTGAGGCCGGTCAGGGAGGCGAGAGCACGGTCCAGGCGGGCTCCCGGGGATGGGGAAGGGTCAGCGGTCGAGGTCGTCACTCTGCCATCCTCCTGGTGGGCCCTGTCGCCGGCCAGGGGCTTTCGGCTCCGGTTCGCGCCAGCGCTCGAAGGGACGGTCCAGGGTGTACTTGCCGTTCTCCCCGAGAACGAGCATGCGCGTCTCGCCGTTCCCCGGATTGGAGAGGGACTCGAACTCGTCCACCGTCCAGTGGAACCAGCGCATGCAGAACAGCCGCATCGCCAGGCCGTGGGTGACCAGCAGCACGTTCGGCGGGTGGCCGGAGTCCTCGAAGCTGCGGAAGAGGCTCTCCAGGAAGCCGCCGACGCGGTCGTAGACGTCGGCACCGGACTCGCCCTGGGCGAAGCGGTAGAAGAAGTGGCCGTAGGCGTCGCGGTTGGCCTTCTGGCGTGCCACGTCGTCGGGGTCCTGCCAGTTGCCCCAGTCCTGCTCGCGCAGCCGGGGTTCCTCGCGGACGCGGACGCGCGCCGGGTCCAGGCCGAGCGCCTGGAAGGTCTCGTGGGTGCGCCGGTAAGGGGACACGTAGACGCTGACGCGCTCGGACCCGAAGACGGAGCGCAGTCTGCGGCCGGTCTCCTCGGCCTGCTGCCAGCCCCGCTCGGTGAGGGGCAGGGCATGGTCCGGGGTGCGTTCGTAGATGGAGTCGTCGGCGTTCCCCGCGGACTCGCCGTGCCGGACAAGGACGATGCGGCGTGGTCGGGCCATACAGGAACCCTAGATCGGGAGCGTCCGCGACGTCGTACCGCCCCTGGTCCGGCGCCCCGGGCCCGGCCGACGCGGCATCGCATCCCCCGGCCCGGCCGACGCGGCATCGCATCCCCGAACCTGGCCGACGCGTCACCCCCGGGCCGCCCGAGCCCCGCTTCAGGGTCGTTCGGCGGGTACCACCGTCCAGGTGGGCTCCAGGTCGACTATGTCGCCGTCGAGGTCGGCGACGTCCGCCTCGAGCTGCGCGCGCAGGGCGAGCCGTTCCACGCGTTCGGCGCGGTACTTGGCCCGCTCCGCGGCCGACTGCCACATGGAGAGGATCATGAACTCCGGTCCGGGCGCCTCGGCGAAGAGTCCCCGCACCATGCCGGGCGAGCCGGCCATGGCGGGGTTCCAGACCTTCTCCTGCATCAGCGCGAAGTGCTCCGCACGCTCCTCCCGCACCCGGCAGTGCGCGACCCGCACCAGGTCCGCCTCCGCGAAACGCGGCCGGAAGCCGGTCTTCACGTCGAACCGGTGGGTGAAGAGCCGGACCCGGGGGTCGCGGAAGGTGCCGGCCTGGGCGGTGGCCAGCCGGTCGTGGGAGAGCGCCATGAACGAGTCGTAGAGCACCCGGCTCTCCCAGAAGGAGAAGAGGTGCACCACACCCGGCCGCACCCGGCTCCAGCCTCCACCCTGCCCCTGGAAACCGGACTCGCCGCGCAGACCCGCCCATTTCCGCTGCCCCTGCTCGAACCCGCGGGGGTCCGTGACGGTGCAGCGAATCCACTTGACCAGCACCGCGCCATCGTACGGCCCCGAGGCGCGCCGCTGGAGGGCGCGAACTACCGGCGCACTCACCGGTGATGACTCGCACACGCGTGGCAGGATGGACAACCGGCCTTCCGAGCCGTCCGGTTGGACCTGTGAGGTGACCAACTCACCCCATCGATACGGCTGTCCGGAGACCGCACGGACTCAGACCCAGCACACCCAGCACACCCAGCACACCCAGCACACCCAGCAGACCAGGGAAGGGGAGACCATGTCCGGCAGCGTTTCCGGCATCGGCAAGGGGATCGCGAAGGTCGAGGTGTCACTGAAGTGGGACCCCAGCCCGATGGGGCAACCGGCCATCGACCTCGACCTGGTGGCGGGGGTCTACCGGCACGACGACCCGCACGGCGCTCCGGCGTACGTGGTGCACTTCGACAGCCGCTCCCCCGACGGGACGATCACCCTCCACCGGGACAGCCGCGACGGCAAGGGGTTCGGCTGGGACGAGGTGATGACGCTGGAACTCGGCCGCCTCGCCGCCGGCTACGGCCGTGTGGTGGTCGGCGCGGTGGTGCAGCAGCGCACCGGTGAGCGCGCGTTCTCCGGGGTCCCGCAGGCCAGGTACCGGGTGGCCGAGGGCTACACGGAGCTCGCCGAGGCGGACTTCGCGCGGGTCGGGGAGGCCCGGGCGGCCACGCTGTGCGAGTTCGTCCGGGAGGGGAACCGCTGGGAGTTCCGTCCGGCGCTCCGCGGGTTCGCGGACGCGGAGGGCTTCCCGCTGGTGATGGGATCCGCCCGCAACGGCTGATCGCACCGCCGGCCCACCACCGGCCCGCCATCGGGCGGGCACCGGCCGGGCACCGGCCCGAAGGCCCCGGTGCGCGCGACGTGCGCGCGCACCGGGGCCTTCGGCAATGCGACGGTCAGCTGCAGCCGCTGGTGGAGCCGCAGCCCTCGCAGACGTAGCAGGAACCGGCCCGCTGCATCTTGGTGCCGCAGGAGAAGCACAGCGGGGCGTCGGCCTGGATGCCCAGCTGCATCTCTACCAGCTCCGCGTTGGTGTGCGACTCACGCGGCGCCGGCTTGGCCGCCGGGGCCTCGGCCTTCGGCGTCACCACGGGCGCCGACTGGGCGAGGGTCTCGGTGTCCAGGTCGTCCTCCTCGAAGATCGGCTCGTAGGAACCGGTCTCCAGGTGGCGCTGACGCTCCTCGGCGGTGTGGATGCCGAGCGCGGACCGCGTCTCGAAGGGCAGGAAGTCCAGCGCCAGGCGGCGGAAGATGTAGTCGACGATCGACTGCGCCATCCGCACGTCCGGGTCGTCCGTCATGCCGGCCGGCTCGAAGCGCATGTTGGTGAACTTCGAGACGTAGGTCTCCAGCGGCACGCCGTACTGCAGGCCCACCGAGACGGCGATGGAGAAGGCGTCCATCATGCCGGCGAGGGTCGAGCCCTGCTTCGACATCTTCAGGAAGACCTCGCCGAGACCGTCGTCCGGGTAGGAGTTGGCGGTCATGTAGCCCTCGGCGCCGCCGACGGTGAAGGAGGTGGTGATCCCGGGCCGTCCCTTCGGCAGGCGCTTGCGCACCGGGCGGTACTCGACGACCTTCTCGACCTTGGCCGGGGCCTCGGCGACCGGGGTCTCGGCGGCGGGCTTCTTCTCCTCCTCCTTCTTCTTGGCGGAGAGGGGCTGGCCGACCTTGCAGTTGTCGCGGTAGATGGCGAGCGCCTTGACGCCCAGCTTCCACGCCTCGAAGTAGATCTCCTCGACCTCCTCGACGGTCGCCGTCTCCGGCATGTTGACCGTCTTGGAGATGGCGCCCGAGATCCACGGCTGGATCGCGGCCATCATGCGGACGTGGCCCATCGGGGAGATGGCGCGCTCGCCCATGGCGCAGTCGAAGACCTCGTAGTGCTCCGGCTTGAGGCTCGGCGCGTCGATCACGTTGCCGTGCTCGGCGATGTGGGCGACGATCGCCTCGATCTGCTCCTCCTGGTAACCCAGGCGGCGCAGGGCCTGCGGGACGGTGCCGTTGACGATCTGCATCGAGCCGCCGCCGACGAGCTTCTTGAACTTGACCAGGGCCAGGTCCGGCTCGACGCCCGTGGTGTCGCAGCCCATGGCCAGACCGATGGTGCCGGTCGGGGCCAGGACGGACGCCTGGGAGTTGCGGAAGCCGTGCTGCTCGCCGAGGCGCTGGACGTCCTGCCAGGCCTCGGTCGCGGCGGCCCACACCGGGGTGTCGAGGTCGTCCATGCGGACGGCCACGGCGTTGGCGTCGGCGTGCTGCTTCATCACGCGCTTGTGCGGCTCGGCGTTGCGGGCGTAGCCGTCGTACGGGCCGACCACGGCGGCCAGCTCGGCGGAGCGGCGGTAGGCGGTGCCGGTCATCAGGGAGGTGATGGAGCCGGCCAGGGCCCGGCCGCCCTCGGAGTCGTAGGCGTGGCCGGTGGCCATCAGCAGGGCGCCGAGGTTGGCGTAGCCGATGCCCAGCTCGCGGAAGGCGCGGGTGTTCTCACCGATCTTCTCGGTGGGGAAGTCCGCGAAGCAGATCGAGATGTCCATCGCGGTGATGACCAGCTCGACGACCTTCTGGAAGCGCTCGACGTCGAAGGACTGGTTGCCCTTGTTGTCGTCCTTCAGGAACTTCATCAGGTTCAGCGAGGCGAGGTTGCAGGACGTGTTGTCCAGGTGCATGTACTCGCTGCAGGGGTTCGAGCCGTTGATCCGGCCGGACTCCGGGCAGGTGTGCCAGTGGTTGATGACGTCGTCGTACTGGATGCCCGGGTCGGCGCAGGCCCAGGCGGCCTCGGCCATCTTGCGGAAGAGCGACTTGGCGTCGACCTCCTCGATGACCTCGCCGGTCATCCGGGCGCGCAGCCCGAACCGGCCGCCGGACTCCACGGCCTTCATGAACTCGTCGTTCACGCGGACCGAGTTGTTGGCGTTCTGGTACTGGACGGACGTGATGTCGTCGCCGCCCAGGTCCATGTCGAAGCCCGCGTCGCGCAGGGCGCGGATCTTCTCCTCCTCCTTCACCTTGGTCTCGATGAAGTTCTCCACGTCGGGGTGGTCGACGTCGAGGATGACCATCTTGGCGGCGCGGCGGGTGGCGCCGCCCGACTTGATGGTTCCCGCGGAGGCGTCGGCGCCGCGCATGAAGGAGACCGGGCCGGAGGCGTTGCCGCCGGAGGAGAGGAGCTCCTTGGAGGAGCGGATGCGGGACAGGTTCAGGCCGGCGCCGGAACCGCCCTTGAAGATCATGCCCTCTTCCTTGTACCACTCCAGGATCGACTCCATGGAGTCGTCGACGGAGAGGATGAAGCAGGCGGAGACCTGCTGGGGCTGGGGCGTGCCGACGTTGAACCAGACCGGGCTGTTGAAGCTGAAGATCTGGTGCAGCAGGGCGTAGGCCAGCTCGTGCTCGAAGATCTCGGCGTCCGCGGGCGAGGCGAAGTACTTGTTGTCCTCGCCGGCCTTGCGGTACGTCTTCACGATCCGGTCGATGAGCTGCCGGAGGCCGGTCTCCCGCTGCGGCGTGCCCACCGCGCCGCGGAAGTACTTGCTGGTGACGATGTTGACCGCGTTCACCGACCAGAAGTCGGGGAACTCGACGCCACGCTGCTCGAAGTTGATCGAGCCGTCGCGCCAGTTGGTCATGACGACGTCACGGCGCTCCCAGGCCACCTCGTCGTACGGGTGCACGCCGGGGGTGGTGTGGATGCGCTCGATGCGCAGTCCCTGCCGGGCCGCAGCAGCCTTGGAACCCTTGGCCCGGGACCCTCGTGCCGGACCGCTCGCCGTCTCTGTCATGCCGCCTCCCTGTATCGGGCAAAACGCCCTGAAGTGCCTCGTTCTTCCCGTGGCACGGATCTGTCTTCTCCGTCGCGGGACGTCCTCGCACCGTCGCCCGCGACCTGTCTCGCGTCCACCGCCGACCCGCCGGCCCGGAGCCCTGCCCCCGGTGCCGGCCCGCTCGTCAGTCGGCGGCGCTCACGGGCACGGGAGCCTTCTGCTCCACCTGCCCGCGGTCGTCTTCCCGGGCCCGATCACCCGAAGCGCCCTCGCCCGGCTCCGTCTCGCCGTCGGCGGGCCGCGGCTCGGCTTCCCTCAGCTCCGCGATCGCGCCCTCGAAGTCCTCCAGGGACTCGAACGCCCGGTACACGGACGCGAAGCGCAGGTAGGCCACCAGATCGAGCTCCTGCAGCGGGCCGAGTATGGCCAGCCCCACGTCGTGCGTGGTGAGCTCGGCGCTGCCGGTGGCGCGCAGCGCCTCCTCGACCCGCTGGCCCAGCTTCGCCAGCGCGTCCTCGGTGACCGGCCGGCCCTGGCAGGCCTTGCGCACGCCGTTGATGACCTTGGTCCGGCTGAACGGCTCGGTGACCCCGGACCGCTTGATCACCATCAGCGAGCACGTCTCGACGGTGGTGAACCGACGGGTGCACTCCGGGCACTGCCGGCGCCTGCGGATCGACGTGCCGTCGTCGGTCGTACGACTGTCGACGACACGGCTGTCGGGGTGCCTGCAGAAGGGGCAGTGCATGGCGTTCCAACCCTCCTCGCAAGCAGACTCAACAGCCTCGTCGGACCCCGTGGGCCCTTCGAAGCGAGCACCAGCATAGGCGATGACCTGAGGCTCGAAGACCACACCCACCACAACTTCTGGGTCGCGCCGCACATACAACCACTAGATGTGGGATCAGGCCCGGAAATTGGGGATTCACGCACCTCAGCCGCGCGTGTCTTGGCGAGGCGGGCCGCGACGGCCCGTGCGGCGCCCGCGGGAGCCCGCCGGGCGCCCCATGGCGAGTCCCGTGGCGAGGCCCGTGGCGAGCCCCCTGCCGGACTCCGGCCGGGTACCCCGGCGCGCGGCCGTCAACGCTTGGGGAGGTAGCGTGAGCACCCCGCGCACACGGCGCGCGGCTCCTGCGCGGATGCCGGGCCGAAGGGGGCCATGGGGTCGGCCCGACGGGGTACCGGATGGCAGACTGAGCCTCCGACCGGACCGGACCGCCCGGTGCGCGAACCGCTGAAGCCTATCTCGTTGCCCGGTTTCGCCCCGACTCGGGGTGGTGTGGGGGCCTTATACCCGAACACGGACACGTGTCAGAGGGATCGGCATTTTTCACTCGAACGTGTGTTTGGCGCAACCTTTCGAAAGCCTCTACCGTTGTGCAGCAGGGAGACCATCGAGAGGGGCCGACGTGACCACCACCGCAGACAGTGCCACCATCACCGCCCAGGACCGCTCCCAGGGGCGCCTCGAGCCGCCACACGCGGTGAACAACGCGGCCGGGATCAACACCGCGATGAACGAAGCCGCGCATCCCGAGGGACCAAAGCGCTCCCTCCCGGGCCGACCTCCCGGCATCCGGGCGGACAGCTCGGGCCTCACCGACCGCCAGCGGCGCGTCATCGAGGTGATCCGGGATTCGGTGCAGCGCCGGGGCTACCCGCCGTCCATGCGGGAGATCGGGCAGGCCGTCGGCCTCTCCAGCACCTCCTCCGTGGCGCACCAGCTGATGGCGCTCGAGCGCAAGGGCTTCCTGCGCCGGGACCCGCACCGACCCCGCGCCTACGAGGTCCGCGGCTCGGACCAGGCGGCACCCGTGCAGCCCACCGACACGGCGGGCAAGCCCGCGGCCTCCTACGTGCCCCTGGTGGGCCGCATCGCCGCCGGTGGGCCGATCCTGGCCGAGGAGTCGGTCGAGGACGTCTTCCCGCTCCCCCGACAGCTCGTGGGCGACGGTGAGCTCTTCGTGCTGAAGGTCGTCGGCGACTCGATGATCGAGGCCGCGATCTGCGACGGCGACTGGGTCACGGTCCGCCGTCAGCCCGTCGCGGAGAACGGCGACATCGTGGCGGCCATGCTGGACGGCGAGGCCACCGTGAAGCGCTTCAAGCGCGAGGACGGACACGTCTGGCTGCTCCCGCACAACGCCGCCTACGAGCCCATCCCGGGTGACGACGCCACCATCCTGGGCAAGGTGGTCGCGGTTCTGCGCCGCGTCTGAGGCCGGCGGCCTCCCGGCCGCGTCCGACCGGGCCCCGGAACCTCTGCGCCGGTTCCGGGGCCCTGCTGTGCCCGCTTGACCCGGGCGGAGCCGCCCGGGTGGAGGCCATGCCGCTCAGGCGGAAGGCCGGCTACCGCCCTTCCGCCTGAGCGGCCGCGTCGATCGCGGCGAGCGACCGCCGTACCTGGTTGCGGTCGGTGGTGTACCAGAAGTCGGGCATGGAGGCTTTGAGGAAGCTCCCGTACCGTGCCGTGGCCAGCCGCTGGTCGAGGACCGCGACCACGCCGCGGTCTCCGGTGGCGCGGACCAGCCGTCCGGCGCCCTGCGCCATCAGCAGAGCTGCGTGGGTGGCGGCGACGGCCATGAAGCCGTTCCCGCCGCCTTCCTCCACGGCCTTCTGCCGGGCGCTCATCAGCGGGTCGTCGGGCCGGGGGAACGGGATCTTGTCCATCACCACGAGCTGGCAGCTCGGCCCCGGCACGTCCACGCCCTGCCAGAGGGAGAGCGTGCCGAACAGGCAGGTCCTGGGGTCGGCGGCGAAGTTCTTGATGAGTTCGCCGAGCGTCTCCTCGCCCTGCAGGAGGACGGGGAACTCGGGGATCCGCTCGCGGAGCTCCTCCGCGGCGAGCTGGGCGGCCCGCATGGAGGAGAACAGTCCGAGGGTGCGCCCGCCGGCGGACTGGATCAGCTCGGCGAGCTCGTCCAGCATGTCCGCCCGGTCGCCGTCCCGGGCGGGCCGGGCCAGGTGCTTGGCGACGTAGAGGATGCCCTGTTTGGGGTAGTCGAACGGCGAGCCGACGTCGATGCCCCGCCAGGTCGGCAGGTCGTCGCCCTCCACGCCCTCGGGGCCGAGGCCCAGCGATCCGGCGACGCCGTTGAAGTCCCCGCCCAGCTTGAGCGTGGCGGAGGCCAGCACGACGCTGCGCTCCGTGAACAGCTTCTCCCGCAGCAGCCCGGACACCGACATCGGCGCCACCCGCAGCGAGGCGCCGAACCGGTCGTGCCGCTCGTACCAGACGACGTCGTACTCTCCCCCGTGGGTGATCCGCTCGGCCACCGCGTGGACGTTCTCCACGGAGGCCAGGGCCTGCTTGCGGACGGCGTCCTCGTCCTGGACGGACTTGTCGCGGGTGTTGCCGATGGCGGAGATCACCGACCGGCAGGCGTCCCGCAGCGCGGTCAGGGCGTAGCCCAGGTCCTCGGGGATCTCCTCGAGGCGGCCCGGCAGCGCCAGCTCCATCACGCGCTCGAAGCCCTCGGAGGCGGTCTGGAGCTGGTCGGCGAACTTCTCGTCGACCAGCTTGGCGGCGCGGCGCACCGCGCGGTTGACCTGGCCGGGCGTGAGTTCGCCCGTGGCGACGCCGGTGACCCGGGAGACCAGTTCGTGGGCCTCGTCGACGATCAGCACCTCGTGCTGCGGGACCACGGGCGCGCCCTCGATGGCGTCGATGGCCAGCAGCGCGTGGTTGGTGACGATGACCTCGGCCAGCTTGGCCCGCTCCCGGGCGGCCTCGGCGAAGCACTCCGCGCCGTAGGCGCACTTGGAGGCGCCGAGGCATTCCCGGGAGGACACCGACACCTGCTGCCAGGCGCGGTCGGAGACGCCCGGGGTGAGGTCGTCCCGGTCCCCGCTCTCCGTCTCGTCGGCCCAGTCGCGCAGCCGGAGCAGGTCCTGGCCGAGCTTGCTGGTGGGGGCGGCGGCCTCGAACTGGTCGAAGAGTCCCTCGTCCTCGTCCTGCGGCACGCCCTCGTGGAGCCGGTGCAGGCACAGGTAGTTGGAGCGGCCCTTGAGCGTCGCGAATTCGGGCCGGCGGCGCAGCAGCGGGTGGAGGGCGTCCACCGTGCGCGGCAGGTCGCGTTCGATGAGCTGCCGCTGGAGGGCCAGGGTGGCGGTGGCGACGACCACCCGCTCCCCGTGCGCCAGGGCGGGCACCAGGTAGCCGAGCGACTTTCCGGTACCGGTGCCGGCCTGGACCAGGAGGTGGGTGTTGTCGTCGATGGCCTCCGCGACGGCTTCGGCCATGGCCACCTGGCCGGGACGCTCCGTGCCGCCGACGGCCGCGACTGCGGCGTGCAGGAGTTCGGGGAGTGAGGGCTTCGTCATAGCCCCACCCACCCTAGTGCGTCCCTCCGACAACGCTCCGCCGCCGGATCAGGAGGGCGGCGCGCTTGCCGGGGAGTTCCAGGGTGGTGGTCCGCCGGAAGCCGGCCCTGCGGAAGGCGCCGAGGGAGGCGTGGTTGCGGACGTCGGGCTCCGCGACCACGCGGGGGCAGGCCGGGCGCCGGTCGAGCACCAGCCGGGCCACCGCGTCCAGCAGCAGGCCGCCCAGGCCTCTGCCGCGGTCGGCTGCCTCGCCGATCAGCAGATGCACGCCGGTGTCGTGGGGGCGCGCGGGGTAGTGCGCCGCGAGCGGGTCCAGGTCGGCGCGGTAGATCTCCCAGTAGCTCGTCGGCCGTCCGTCGAGCAGCCCGAGGCAGGGCACGCTGCGGCCGTCGCCCTCGGTCTGCGCGCGCAGGTGGGCCTCGGTGCGGTGGGGCGGCCCGGCGAGTTCCCAGAAGGCCGCGACCACGGGGTCGTTCATCCAGCGGGTGATCAGCTCCAGGTCCTCGCGCCGGTCCGCGCACCGGTCCGTCACGGGGCGCAGCCGGAACCGGCCGGCCCGGGTGGCGACGGGACCCCAGGCGCCGACGTCGTCCAGGAGGTCCGCCCGGGTGCCGGCCCGGACGTCGGCGGGCGCGGTCGCGGGTGCGGTCGCGGGTGCGTCGGCGGGCGCGGTCGCGGGTGCCGTCGCGGGCGCGGTGGCGGAGCCGTTCACGCCGCGTACACCGGGTTGGCGAGGGTGACGTACACGGACTGGGTGTCGACCGGGCCGACCAGTTCGTCCATGCCCCGCAGCCGGGTGAGCAGGTTGGCCTTGCAGCGCAGCAGGGGTTCCTCCAGCAGCCGGGCCGGGAGGGTGGAGCGGGTGCGGTGCGGGCCGGTGGCCGCTGCGGCGAGGAAGCCGCGGAACGCGGCCAGCAGCAGCCTCTCGTCGGCGAGACCTTGCGAGCCGAACGCGCCGATCAGGCCGAGGACGTTGTTGACGCCCAGGTAGTAGGCGAACCGTTCGTCGGCGACGGCGTCGTCGACGAAGGTGTCGCTGCGGTCGCCGATGCCGGGCAGTCGCGCCTCCAGCGCGGCACGGTGGGACGCGCGGAAGTAGTAGCCCTGGTTGTCGCGGCAGCGGCCGCCGGCCGGCCAGCCGTCGGCGTCCAGCAGGACCAGCGTGTTCTGCTGGTGCGCCTCCAGGGCCACGCCGGCCTCGCCGTCCAGCCAGAGCACGGGGCGCACCACGGCGTGCAGGTACCGCAGGAACCACTCCGCCGCCACGGCGGCCGCGGGCCGGCCGGTCGCCGTGGCGATCCGGGTGACCAGACCGGCCAGCCGGGAGACGGGCTCGCCGGGGCGGCGGACGCAGGCCGGCCGGGGCGCGCAGAGCGCGGCCACGCAGGTGACGTCGTCGGACGGACCGAACGGGTTGTGCCGGATCACCGCGTCCAGGCCGCGCACCGGGCTGCCGTCCGGGTGGTCCACGGCCAGCCAGGCGGGGTCGCGGACGACGTCGAAATCGGGGTGGGCGGCGTGCCAGGCCCTGCCGAGGTCGCCGCCGAGCAGCCGGTGGACCTCGACGCCCCGGTGGAGTTCCTTGCGGAGGTTCTCGCGGCGGGAGTTGGTGATGCGCAGGCCCAGCGAGAGCTTGAGCATGGCGGGCGCGCCGGTGCGGTACAGGGTGCGGACGGAGGAGGTGGGGCTCCACGGCGCCCCGTGCGCGCCGAGGTCGGTCAGCAGCCCGGCGTCGAGCAGGGCCGCCACCCGGTCGTCCTCCCGCAGGCGCCGCCACTGCCAGGGGTGCACGGGGAGCAGCGCGTGACCCGCGGGAACGTCGGCGGGCGCGGGGCCGAGGAGGCGGGCGGTGAGGTCCGGTGCGGGGACGGTCCTGCCGCGCTCCTTCCAGGCCGAGTCGGCGGCGAGGACCTGAGGGGCGACGGCGATCCGGTGCAGGGGGAAGGAGCCGCGGGTCTCCGGGGAGAGGCGGAGCAGTTCCTCGTCGGTCATGCCCTCGCGGCTCTTGGGCGTCGGGTGGAGGGGGTGGCCGAGGAGGAGAGCCTGCTCGGCGTCGAGGAAGGCGTCGGGCGTGGGATCCGGGCGGCAGGCCCGGTCCGTGAGGAACGCGGCGGTCCGGCGGGCCGAGTCGATCACCCTGGCCACCAGGTCGAGGCCGTGGTCCGCCGCCTCGGCCGCCGTCTCCCGGGCGAGCAGCGCGGCCAGCAGGGCGGGGCCGACCGGCGGCGCGGACGCGGGGGCACCCGCCTGGCGGGCGGGGCCGAAGCGGTGCAGTCCGGTGGGCGACCAGTGCAGGACCGGGACGACCAACTCGGTGGCGCCGGCCGGCAGCGGCACGTGGAGTGCCCCGCCGGCCGGAGGGGCGGGCAGGTTGCGCTCCCGTACCCAGCAGCGCAGCAGGTTCTCCACGGTCACGGCCTCGGCCACCGCCCGAGGGTCCACCCCCTCCAGCGGATCCGCCCCCGCGACGCCCTCACCGCACGGAGCCCGCCACTCCCCTCCCCCGTCCGCGGCGCGAGGGTCGAGCGGCGCCCCCGGGGCGACGGCGGTGTCGGCGGGAATGCCGGCGGGGGTGTCCCCCGCGGCCGGGGCGGCGGACGGTGCGGGGATCGGTGCGACGTTCAACTGGGTCCTTGCCCTTACTCAAGTCGTTCTGAGGGTCGTTCACGATCGGCGGGCGACGCCTGCCACCGCTTCCACCGCGTCGGCGAGCCGCTGCAGCACGGCGTCCGCCTGCTCGTCGCTGACCGTCAACGGCGGCAGCAGCCGCACCACTTCGGCGTTCGGTCCACCGAGGCCGACGATCAGCCCGCGCCGCAGGCACTCCCGCCGCACCGCCCCGGCGAAGGTGGACGCCGGGAGGCCGGCCGCAGGAAGGCCGGCCCCGGGAAGACCGGCTCCGGAAAGGCCAGGCCCGCCGAACCCGTCTGCCGCGAACCGCAGCCCGAGCATCAGCCCCCGCCCCTGGACCTCCGCGACCGCCGGGAACCGGGCGGCCAACTCACGCAGTCCTCGGCCCAGTCGGCCGCCCACCACCGCGGCACGCTCGGCCAGCCGGTGCTCGCGGACGTGGGCGAGGGTGGCGGCCCCGGCCGCCATGGCGAGCTGGTTGCCGCGCGGCGCGGCCGTCGGCTCCACCGTGTCCAGGTCCGCCCGGTGCACCACCACGGCCAGCGGGAGGCTGCCCCCGATCGCCTCGGCCAGCACCATCGCGTCGGGCGTCACGCCGCTGTGCTCCACGGCCCAGAAGGCGCCGGTCCGGCCCACGCCGGTGACCGTCTCGTCGACGATCAGCGGCACGCCCTGCTCCCGCGTGGTCTCCCGCAGCCGCCGCAGGCGCTCGTCGCAGACCGGTTCGACGACCGGTTCGACGACCCCTCGGGCCGCTCCGGCCACTCCGGCCGCTCCCCGGAGCAGGCCGGAGGCCACCGCCGCAGCGTCCGCCGCCGTGGGGCCGCAGAACCGGACCCGCGCGCCGCGCGCCAGCCCCGGCGGCAGCGTGGCCAGCAGCTCGGCGACGAACCGCTCCTCCACCGGCGTGGTCAGGTCCAGCACGCCGATGGGCGCGCCGGAGTCCAGCACCTCGCGCACCGCGGCCAGCACCACGGGGTGGTTGTGGCCGAGCACCAGCGCCCCGTCGCCGGACAGGCAGTCGAGGTAACGCCGCCCGTCCGCGCCCTCGATCGTCATCCCCCGCGCCCGCACCGGCACGATCGGCAGGGCGCGCGCGTAGGTCCGCGCCGACGCGTCCCGCGCCGGCTGTCTGCGCACGGTCTCGGTCAAGGCCACCCTCGGTCCTCCCGCTGTCTCACGACATCGGGGCCGGACCTGGACAGCCGTCCCCTCACCGCTACAACGGCCGCGGCTCCGGCCGGGACACGGGTGAAACGCGAGTTCCGGGAAAGCAGCGGAAGGACCCGGCTCCCCCTCGTGACGGAACCGTTGCCGATCCGTCGGCAGCCGCCCACAGCGACCGCCTAGGGTGGCGGTGGCCGATCGGGCACCGTGGGTGACCGGTCCCGGCAGTCCCGAGCGCACTCACATCAGGGGGAGTTCCGAACATGCGACCCATACGCCCGCCCTTCCCGACCGGCCGGGGACGGAGCGCGGGCCGGACGCCGGGCAGCCGGCGCACGGCCTTCCGTCCGTTCGCCGCCGTGGCCCTGGCGTCGGCCCTCGCGCTGACCGCGGGCGCCTGCAGCCCGGAGGGCACGCAGGCCTCCGACAAGCCGGCGGTGAACGTCCCGGACCTCGGCGACGGCAAGATCGAGATCCCGCAGGAGCTGACCGACAAGCTCAAGGAGTACGGGATCGACCTCGACGAGTGGCGGGGCGGCGCCTGGAAGAACTGGGACAAGGACGACTGGCTGCGCGAGGCCGACCAGTTCATCAACCCGATCATCGAGGACCTCTGGAACCCCGACCGGATGCGTGAGGCCGAGGAGCCGGACAGCACGGTCGACGAGAACGACATCTCCGGCGACCAGGGCGTGACCGACCCGACCCCCGCACCCGTGCAGGCCGCCGAGGTGTCCGCGCCGTACAGCGACGCGGCGCCCGCCTCGGGCAAGCTCTTCTTCGACGGTCCGAAGGGCACCATGGTCTGCTCGGCGACCGTGGTGGAGGACCCGGCCAACCCGGGCAGGTCCAACCTGGTGTGGACGGCCGGGCACTGCGTCCACGCGGGCAAGGAGGGCGGCTGGTACCGCAACATCGCCTTCGTGCCGTCCTACAACGACCAGGCGCTGACCGGGCAGGACCTGGCGGGCGCCGCTCCGGAGAAGATCGCCCCGCACGGCCTGTGGTGGGCGCAGGTCGCGATGACCTCCGACCAGTGGATCGAGCAGGGCGGCCAGACCGGCGGCAACGGTGCGCCGTTCGACTACGCGGTGCTCAAGGTGACTCCGGAGAACGGCGGCGGCAAGTCGCTGGAGGAGACGGTCGGCACCGCCCTGCCCGTGGAGTTCGACGCCCCGGCGGTGCCGGAGATCGACAGCATCACCGCCACCGGCTACCCCGCCGCGGCCCCGTACGACGGTGAGCGGATGTTCCAGTGCCAGGACGAGCCGGGCCGGCTGTCCATCGTGGCCGCCGACCCGACCATGTACCGGATCGGCTGCTCCATGACGGCCGGGTCCTCCGGCGGCGGCTGGGTCGCGGAAGGCTCGGACGGCAAGCCCGCGCTGGTGTCCAACACCTCCATCGGCCCGATCTCCGCGGGCTGGCTGGCCGGGCCGCGCCTCGACGAGCAGGCCGAGAAGCTCTACGAGGCCGTCGGCGCCCAGTAGTCACCGCTTCGCCTCTCGCGGCGAAGACGAGGGCCCGCCCTCCCGGTCGGTACCGGGAGGGCGGGCCCTCGTTCGTTCGGTGCTCGGTCAGGCGGCGGCCGGCGTGTACGGAGCGAGCTCCGCGGCCAGTTCCTCGTGCACCCGCACCTTGATCAGGGTGCCCTCCGCGGTGTGCTCCTCGGAGATCACCTCGCCCTCGGTGTGGGCCCGCGCCACCAGCTTGCCGTGCGTGTACGGCACCAGCGCCTCGACCTCGACGGCCGGTCGGGGCAGCTCCGCGTCGATCAGCGCCAGCAGCTCGTCGATGCCCAGCCCGGTGCGGGCCGACACGGCGATGGAGCGCTTCTCGAGCCGCAGCAGCCGCTGGAGCTCCAGCGGGTCCGCCGCGTCCGCCTTGTTGATCACGACGATCTCCGGCACGCCGGTGGCGCCGACGTCGCGGATCACCTCGCGCACCGCGGCGAGCTGCTCCTCCGGGTTCGGGTGCGAGCCGTCCACCACGTGCAGGATCAGGTCGGAGTCGCCGACCTCCTCCATGGTGGAACGGAACGCCTCGACCAGGTGGTGCGGAAGGTGGCGCACGAAGCCGACGGTGTCGGCCAGCGTGTACACCCGCCCGCTGGGCGTCTCGGCACGGCGCACGGTCGGGTCCAGGGTCGCGAACAGCGCGTTCTCGACCAGGACGCCCGCGCCGGTCAGGCGGTTGAGCAGCGAGGACTTGCCGGCGTTGGTGTAACCGGCGATCGCGACCGAGGGCACCTTGTTGCGGCGCCGTTCCTGACGCTTCACCTCGCGGCCGGTCTTCATCTCCGCGATCTCCCGGCGCATCTTCGCCATCTTCTCGCGGATCCGCCGCCGGTCCGTCTCGATCTTGGTCTCACCGGGACCACGGGTGGCGAGGCCGCCGCCCTTGCCGCCGCCCATCTGACGGGACAGGGACTGACCCCAACCGCGCAGTCGCGGCAGCATGTACTGCATCTGCGCCAGCGCGACCTGCGCCTTGCCCTCGCGGGACTTGGCGTGCTGGGCGAAGATGTCGAGGATCAGCGCCGTCCGGTCGATGACCTTGACCTTGACGACGTCCTCGAGGTGGATGAGCTGGCCGGGGCTCAGCTCACCGTCACAGATCACGGTGTCGGCGCCGGTCTCGATGACGAGGTCCCGCAGCTCGTTGGCCTTGCCGGATCCGATGTAGGTGGCCGCGTCGGGCTTGTCGCGCCGCTGGACCACACCGTCCAGCACCAGCGCGCCCGCCGTCTCCGCGAGGGCGGCCAGCTCGGCGAGCGAGTTCTCGGCGTCCTTCGCCGTGCCCGAGGTCCACACCCCGACGAGCACGACCCGCTCCAGACGGAGTTGCCGGTACTCGACCTCGGTGACGTCCTCGAGCTCGGTGGACAGACCCGCGACGCGTCGCAGGGCCGCGCGCTCGGAGCGGTCGAACTGGTCGCCGTCCCGATCGCCGTCGATCTCGTGGCTCCAGGCGACGTCCTCTTCCATCAGGGCATCGGCCCGAAGGGCGTGCGCGAATCGCTCGGAGTCCTGGGAAGTGGATGAAGAGGAGGTCATTGGGTCCTTACGTCGAATGGTGGAAGACGGGCCGTGTGGTCCATCACTGTGCTCAACGTCCGAATGCCCCGAGTGATTCCCGGGCAACCCGCCGGCACCCCTCGATGCTCCCACGGCGCCGCCGCCCCGTCACCGGGTTATCCGCCGCGACGGGCCGCCGGTGCACCCGCGCGGCCGTCACCCGGGTGCGCCGGGGGCCGGGCGCGGCGGCCCCGGGCACGCGCCCGCCACCGCCGGGTCCGGCCGTGTCCGGTCCGGCCGCGTCCGGTCCTGGTGCGTCCGGTCCCGGTGCGCCCGGTCCCGGTGCGTCCGGTCTAGTGGGCGTGGTGACCGTGCGCGTGGTGCTCCTGCGGAGCGCCGGGGCCACCGTGGACGTGAGGGTGGTGTCCGTGGTGGCCGAGGCCGGGGGCCGGGACGACCGTGCGGCCGGCGGCCGGCTTCCCCGCGGCGGTGGGAGCCTCGGACCGCCAGTCGGGGTGGCCGGGCATCGGCGGGGTCTTCTTCCCGTGGAGCCAGGGGCGGAAGAAGCCCTCCAGGTCACGCCCGGCGACCTCGGAGGCCAGCCGGACGAAGTCGGCCGTGGTGGCGGTCCCGTCCCGGTGGCGGTCGACCCAGGTGCGTTCCACCTGCTCGAAGGCGTGCCGGCCGATCTCCTGGCGCAGCGCGTAGAGCACCAGCGCGGAGCCGTCGTAGATCACGGGGCGGAAGATGCCGATCTTCTGGCCCTCCTTCGGCGCCTTGGGGGCGGCGGGCGGGCCACCGGCGGCGCGCCACCTGTCGGAGGAGGCGTAGGCGGCCTTCATCCGTTCCTCGAGGGTGCGGTGGCCGGTCTCGTCGGCGTAGAGCGCCTCGTACCAGGTGGCGTGCCCCTCGTTGAGCCAGACGTCGGACCAGGTCGCCGGGGTGACGCTGTCGCCGAACCACTGGTGGGCCAGCTCGTGCACCATGATCGACTCGACCATCCAGGCGGGGATGGCGGGCTCGGTGAAAAGGAAGCGTTCGAAGAGGGAGAGCGTCTGGGTCTCCAGCTCGAACCCGGTGGTGGTGTCGGCGATCAGGATGCCGTACGTCTCGAACGGGTACGGCCCGACCTTGCGCTCCATCCAGTCGATCTGTCCGGCCGTCCTGGCGAGCCACGGCTCCAGCTTCTGCCGGTCGGCGGCCGGGACGACGTCCCGCAGCGGGAGACCGTGCGGTCCCTGGCGGCGGACCACCGCGGAGCGGCCGACGGAGACCTGCACCAGCTCGGTGGCCATGGGGTGCTTGCTGCGGTAGGTCCAGGTGCGGGTACCGGCGGCGCCGCGGCCGGCCTCGTCGCCGGTGGGGAGGCCGTTGGCGACGGCGGTCAGTTCGGCGGGGGCCGTGACGGTGATGGTGTAGAGCGCCTTGTCGGACGGGTGGTCGTTGCACGGGAAGACCAGGTGGGCGGCGTCGGCCTGGTTGGCCATGGCCAGGCCGTCCTTGGTCACCACCCAGCCGTGCTGCTGTCCCTCGGGCGGGCGCGGGTCGCTGGTGTGCCGGACGACGATCCGGGTGGTGTCGCCGGCCTCGGGCGCCGTGCGGGGGGTGATCACCAGGTCCTCCCCGGCGCTGGTGAACGCGGCCTTCGCGCCGTCCACCGTGACCGAGGAGACCGTGCCGTGCGCGAAGTCCAGGTTGAGCCGCTCCAGGCGCCGGGTGGCCTTGGCCTCGATGGTGGTGACGGCCTTCATCGGGCGGGTGTTGGAGCCCGGGTAGGCGAAGCGGAGGTCGTAGGTGCGGACGTCGTACCCGGGGTTCCCCAGGTGCGGGAAGAGCCGGTCGCCGACGCCGAGGGGGGCGGCGGGCGTGGGGTCCGGGGCGGCGGCCGCCACCAGACAGACGGACACGGCGGAGGCCAGCAGGGCGCCGCGGACGGCGCGGCGGCGGGGGCGGTGCGAGAGCATCCCCCACGGCTACCAGGACGGGCGGCCACCACGAGGGCGACTCGCACCCTCTCCACCCGAACGGGTAGTCCCGCGAACTCCCGCCGAGGAGCCGGGGGCCGGGGGGCCGGGGCCCCGGGGGGGGAGCTCACTGCGCCGCGGAGGCCGCCCGGTTGACGTCGAAGACGCCCGGCACGTCCCGCATGGCCCGCATCAGGGCGGGGAGGTGCGCGGCGTCGGGCAGGTGGAGCGTGTAGGTGTGCCGGACGCGCTGGCGGACCGGCGGTTCCACGGTGGCGGAGACGATGTCGCCGCCCTCGGCGGCGATCACCTCGGTGAGGTCGGCCAGCAGGTGCGGCCGCCCGAAGGACTCGGCGACCAGGGTGACCCGGCAGGCGGTGGTCTCGCCCCAGCGGACGCCGACCCGCTCACGCCCCGCCGCGAGCATCCGCACGGCGGTGGCGCAGTCGGTCCGGTGCGCGGCGACCGCGCCGCCGCGCACGGTGAACCCGACGATCTCGTCGCCCGGCACGGGCGTGCAGCAGCCCGCGAGGCGGACCGGGGCGCCCTGCCGGTCGGAGACGACCCCGGGTCCGCGGAACGACGCGTCGGGCTCGAAGGACGGCTCGGGGGCGGACGCGGCCTCGCGGATCTCCTCCTCGGCGCGCCCGTCGGCGGCGGCCTCCCCGGCCGGGGCCTCGGCGGCGCGGGCGGCGAGCCGCCGCTGGATGGCGATCCGGGCGGTCGGCGTGGTGGCGTGGTCGAGCCATTCCCGGGAGGGCTCGGAGGCCGGGTCCTGACCCATCAGCAGCTGCACCCGGTCACCGTCGCGCAGCACCGTGCCGAGCGCGGCGAGGCGGCCGTTGACCCGGGCGCCGATACAGGAGTGGGCGTCCTCGCCGTACTGGGCGTAGGCAGCGTCCACGCAGGTGGCGCCCTCGGGGAGGCCCAGCGCCCCGCCGTCGGCGCGGAAGACGGTGATCTCGCGGTCCTGGGCGAGGTCCTCGCGCAGGGTGGTCCAGAACATGTCGGTGTCGGGGGCCGCGGCCTGCCAGGTCAGCAGGCGGGAGAGCCAGCCGGGCCGGGTCGGGTCGGCGCGCTCACCGTCCCGCTCGCCGTCCGAGCGCTCGCCGTCCGCCCGCTCGCCCTCGCCCTGCTCGTCCGAACCGGGCTGCGCCACATGGGGGTTGCCGAGGGCGATCACGCCCGCCTCGGCGACCTTGTGCATGCGGTGGGTGCGGATGAGGATTTCGGTGACCTGGCCGTCCTCGCGGGCGACCGCGGTGTGCAGCGACTGGTAGAGGTTGAACTTGGGGACGGCGATGAAGTCCTTGAACTCCGAGACGACCGGCGTGAAACAGGTGTGGAGTTCGCCCAGGACGCCGTAGCAGTCGGCGTCCTCGTTGACCAGGACCAGCAGCCGGCCGAAGTCCGTGCCTCTCAACTGCCCGCGTTTCAGGGAGACCCGGTGGACCGAGACCGAGTGCCGTGGCCGGACGACGACCTCGGCGGGGATGCCCGCCTCGCGGAGCACTCCGCGGACCGCTTCGGCGGTCTCGCCCAACGGGTCTTCCCCGGAGGCCGCGTTGCCCTCGATGAGTTCCTGGGTGCGGGCGTGGTCCTCGGGGTGGAGGACGGCGAAGACCAGGTCCTCCAGTTCGGTCTTGAGCATCTGCACGCCGAGCCGTTCGGCGAGCGGGATCAGCACCTCGTGCGTGACCTTGGCGATGCGTTCCTGTTTCTCGCGGCGCATCACCCCGAGGGTGCGCATGTTGTGCAGCCGGTCGGCGAGTTTAATCGACATCACGCGGACGTCGTTGCCGGTGGCGACCAGCATCTTGCGGAAGGTCTCCGGCTCGGCGGCGGCGCCGTAGTCGACCTTCTCCAGCTTGGTGACGCCGTCGACCAGGTAGGCGACCTCCTCGCCGAAACCGGCGCGCACCTGCTCCAGCGTGACGGCGGTGTCCTCGACGGTGTCGTGCAGCAGGGAGGCGGTCAAGGTCGTGGTCTCCGCACCGAGTTCGGCGAGGATCAGGGTGACCGCGAGGGGGTGCGTGATGTACGGCTCGCCGCTCTTGCGCATCTGGCCGCGGTGCGAGGACTCGGCCAGCACGTAGGCGTGGCGCAGGGGTTCGAGGTCGGCGTCCGGGAAGTGGGCGCGGTGGGCCTCGACGACGTGGCCGATCGCGTCCGGCAGCCGGTCGCGGCCGGTCGGGCCGAGCAGGGCGGCCCGGCCCAGACGCCTCAGGTCCAGTCTGGACCGGGAGCGCCGGCGCGGGGCAGGCGGGCTCTGGGGGACGGGCGTCACGGCCCCCGGGGTCGCGGCGTTCGTGGCCTCCGCGCTCATCGGCACCTCCGGCTGCGTCGACCGGCGGACGGGGATCCCGAGAGGCGACACGGCCGGGGATGCGGTGTCGATCCCCCGTCCGGACCGGTGCTTGATGCTATCGAGCCCATCACGTGCCGTTCACCGCCTCTCGCCGAGCGTGAACGGGATCACCCGTTCGAGGGAAGGAGAGGGGCTTCGCGGCGTGGTGGTCCGTCCTGCCGTGCCCGCGCGCCGCGGAGGGCCCCAGGGCCCTCGCGCTTCCCTCTCCCGCCGGTCTCATACGGTGCGTACCGCCGCGGTGGGGAGGGCGGCGTTCCTCGTGGCGGTGGCGCGCGCGAACCACTCGGGTTCGAGCTCGCCCTCGGCGACGATCTCCGCCGGGCCGGTCATCTCGATCTCGCCGTCCGGGTGCTCGGTGATCAGCAGCCGCCCGCCGGGCAGGTCCACGGTGTACGTCACGGGGGTGCCGGTGGCCGCGGGGTCCGCGTCGTCCCGGCGGGCCGCGGCGACGGCCACGGCGCAGGCTCCGGTGCCGCAGGAGCGGGTCTCGCCGGAGCCGCGTTCGTGCACCCGCATGGCCACGTGGCGCGGGCCGCGGTCGACGACGAACTCGACGTTCACCCCGTCCGGGTAGACGGCGGCGGGTGCGAACGGCGGCGGCTCGTGCAGGGTCCCGGCGTGCGCCAGGTCCTCCACGAAGGCGACGGCGTGCGGGTTGCCCATGTTGACGTTGCGGGCGGGCCAGCTGCGGCCGCCGACGGTGACCGTCACGCCGTCCCCGGGGAGGATCGCGCGGCCCATGCGGACGGTGACGTCGCCGTCCTTGGCCAGGTGCACGGTCTTCACGCCGCCCCGGGTGGCCACGGCCAGGTCACCGGCGGTGACGTGGCCGGCGTGCTGCAGGTAGCGGGCGAAGACGCGGACGCCGTTGCCGCACATCTCGGCGACCGAGCCGTCGCCGTTACGGTAGTCCATGAACCACTCGGCCTCGCCGGCCATCGCGCGGGCCTCCGGGTGGGCGGCCGAGCGCACCACGTGCAGCAGTCCGTCGCCGCCGATCCCGGCCCGGCGGTCGCAGAGCGCGGCGACGGCGGCGGGGGGCAGGTCCACGGCGTTCTCGGGGTCGGGCACGATCACGAAGTCGTTCTCGGTGCCGTGGCCCTTGAGGAAGGCGATCCGCGTGCTCATCCCTCGATCGTACGACCTTGCCGGAGCGGACGACGGCGAAGGGCCGTCCGGGGCGCAGGCCGGCGCTGCTCCGGCGCGGCGGCTCATCGCAGTCGGGCGACGCGCCACACGGCGAGCAGCACGACGGCGATCACCGTCACCGCGTAGGCCAGCATGATCCGCCAGTCGGGGCGGCGGCCGGAGCCGCGCGGGGGCAGGCCGGGCCAGTTCTGGCCGACCCTGCGGGCCGCCACCAGGCCCCAGCCGGCGGCGCAGGAGCAGATCAGCACGCCCAGCATGGCGATGACCGCACCGCTGTCGCCGAAGTCGAAGGCGAGCGGGAAGGCGAACATCAGGGAGCCCGCGGCGGCGAGCCCCACCACGGGGGCGAGGTGCCAGGCGCTCAGCCGGCGCCGGGGACGGAGCTCGACCTCGACCTCGGGGCCGGTGTACATCTCGTCGGGCGGCGGGCCGTCGTCGCTCACGCCGTCCACGACCTCGTCGTCGGCCTCCGGCCGGCCGTCGGCGCCGGGGTCCTCCGGTTCCCCGTCGAGCAGGGGGTCCTGCCCGGTGGCGGGGGTGCCGGAAAGCTCCGGGTCGACGTGCGGGTGGAAGCCCGGGTGCGGGTCCGCGTGCGGGTCCTGGTGCGGGTCCGGGTCGGTGTCCCGGCCGGTCTGCGGTTCGGTGAACGCCTCGTCCCCGGTGCGCGCCGAGGGGACGCGGGGCGGCTCGGCCGCGTCGGGCGCCGGGGCGTCGTCGTGCCCCCTGTCGCCCTCGGCGACCTGCCTCCCGTGTGCGGTGTCGCGAGGGCCGGCCTCCATCGCCACGCGCCCTCCTGACTGGGACTCCACTGGTCGATCGGATCACGATGATGGCACGCCGCCCGGGGCCGCAATGACGCCCGGAGCGACCCGATGCCATCACGTGATCAGGCTGTAACCGGCCGTTCGAGCAGGGCGAGCGCACGCTCGGGCATCGCGGCGGCGGCGTCCGCGGCCCCACTGAGCCAATGCACCCGCGGGTCCCGCCTGAACCACGAATCCTGGCGGCGCGCGAAGCGTTTGGTCGCGCGGACCGTCTCCGCGCGCGCCTCGTCGTCGGTGCACTCCCCGGCGAGCGCCGCGAGGATCTGCTGGTAGCCGAGCGCCCGGGACGCCGTGCGCCCCTCGCGCAACCCCTGTGCCTCCAGTGCCCTGACCTCCTCGACCAGACCGGCCTCCCACATGCGGTCGACCCGGCGGGCGATGCGCTCGTCCAGCTCCGGCCGGGGCACGTCGACGCCGATCTGCACGGTGTCGTACACCGACTCGTGGCCGGGCAGGTTGGCGGTGAAGGGCTTGCCGGTGATCTCCACGACCTCCAGCGCGCGCACGATGCGGCGGCCGTTGGACGGCAGGATCGCGGCGCCCGCCTCGGGATCGGCCGCGGCCAGCCGCGCGTGCAGGACGCCGGGGCCGTGCCGTTCGAGTTCCTCCTCCAGGCGGGCCCGGACCTCGGGGTCGGTGCCGGGGAACTCCATTCGGTCGACCGCGCCCCGCACGTACAGCCCGGAGCCGCCGACCAGCACCGGCCACCGGCCCTCGGCGAGCAGCGCGTCGATGCGGGCGCGAGCCAGTTTCTGGTACTCCGCGACGCTCGCGGCGACGGTGACGTCCCAGATGTCGAGCAGGTGGTGCGGGACGCCGCCGCGCTCCTCGGGGGTCAGCTTGGCGGTGCCGATGTCCATGCCCCGGTAGAGCTGCATGGAGTCGGCGTTGATCACCTCGCCGCCGAGCCGCTGGGCGAGGACGACGCCCAGGTCGGACTTGCCGGCGGCGGTGGGGCCGACGACGGCGATGACGCGCGGGGTGGGACGAGTACTGCTCACGGCCCCAGTCTCCCAAATGACCGGGGTGCTCCGGACCCCGGTGCTGCCTCGGTCGGACGCGCGCATCCGGCCGGTTCCGTCCCGCATACGTACGGTGTGGAACGGACAGGTGTGTACGGACACCACGGAAGGCGGACCATGAGCGGTTTCCTCGACAACCTGAAGAACAAGCTCGGTCCCGCTAAGGAGAAGGTCGGCGACCTCGCCTCGCGGAACCAGGACAAGATCCAGCAGGGCATCGACAAGGCCGCGCGGATGGCCGACGAGCGGACCAAGGGCAAGTACTCCGACAAGATCGAGCGCGGCACCGGCAAGGCCAAGGACGCCGCGGCCCGGCTGGCCGAGGAGCGGGGCGGCACGCACGGTCACGGCACGGGCATGACCGGGGACGAGGGTCCCGGTCCGGTCCGCCGCCCGGATCGCGGGGACGAGGGCACGACTCCGCCGTCCTCGCCGCCGCCGGGGCACTGACCGTCCCGCGGCCGGCTCAGGTCCAGGACGCGACGAAGTAGCCCACGCCGTAGGGGGCGGCCTCGTGCAGCAGCCGGTGACGGCCGAGCCCGCCGGCGCCGGTCCCGCTGTCGTCGCCGGTACCACTGCCGGCGCCGGCGCCGATGAGCACCTGCCAGGCGGGGCGGCCGGAGACCATCAGGGCGCGCGCGGTGTCCGCGTCGAGCCCGGCCAGGAAGCCGTCCGCGTCCCCGGAGGCGAGGGCGGCGGCGATCCGGGCGTCCAGCGGGGCGGCCCGCTCGTCCAGGTATCCGGGGGCCTTCACGTCGCGGCGGGCGCTGCCGTCGCCCGTCACCAGGAGGGCGACACGGTCGGCCCAGCCGGCGATCTCCGCACCGCGGGCACGGTGGGTGTGCGGGTCGCCGTCCTCGGCCGCCTCCACGGCACGGACCGGGCCGGTCCAGCCGGAGCGGGCGAGCAGCCAGGCGCCGACGGTCAGCGACAGCGGGAGTGGAGTGGCGTCCGCGGTGGTGGTGCCGTCGCCCAGGGTGACGTCCAGGGGCACGCCGTGGCCGCGGAAGGATCCCGTCGCGCCGGGCTTGTGCACGGCGTCGCGGGGGCCGGGGCCGACGACCACGATCAGGTCCGGCTTCGCGTCGACGAGCGCCCGCACGGCCTCGTCGCACGCCGCGCGCAGCGGCTCCAGCTCGGCGGCGGCGCCTTGGGCGACCTCGGGCACGAGCAGCGGGGGGCACGGACACACGGCAGCGGCGACAACCATACCCGCAGCGTAACCGCCCCTCCGGTCCCGCGCCCCGGCCGCCGCCGCCCGCAGGTGTCCGGGTCAGTCGCAGCCGCAGGCGCCGGCCGGGGCCGGGGCCGGGGCCGGGGCGGGAGCGCCGACCGTGGGGAGCCCCAGCATGACTCCCGCCGGCTTCGCCGCCTCCGCCGCGTTCCGCCTCGCCCACGCGTCCCCCGCCCGCGTACGGCGCACGGCCAGCACCGGCCCCTCCGCCAGCAGGTGGTGCGGCGCCGCGTACGTGACCTCGACGGTCACCACGTCACCCGGCCGCACCTCCTCCTCCGGCTTGGTGAAGTGGACGAGCCGGTTGTCCGGCGCGCGCCCGGACAGCCGCCGCGTCGCGCCGTCCTTGCGGCCCTCACCCTCGGCGACCATGAGCTCCAGCGTCCGGCCGACCTGCCTCTTGTTCTCGTCCCAGGAGATCTCCTCCTGCAGGGCGACCAGCCGCTCGTAGCGCGCCTGGACGACCTCCTTGGGGATCTGCCCGTCCATCGTGGCCGCGGGCGTGCCGGGCCGCTTCGAGTACTGGAAGGTGAAGGCCTGCGCGAACCGCGCCTCGCGGACCACGTGCAGGGTCTGCTCGAAGTCCTCCTCGGTCTCGCCGGGGAAGCCCACGATGATGTCGGTGGTGATCGCCGCGTGCGGGATGGCGGCCCGCACCTTCTCGATGATCCCCAGGAACCGCTCCTGACGGTAGGAGCGCCGCATCGCCTTGAGAATCGGGTCGGAGCCGGACTGCAGCGGCATGTGGAGCTGGGGCATCACGTTCGGCGTCTCGGCCATCGCGGCGATCACGTCGTCGGTGAAGTCCCGCGGGTGCGGGGAGGTGAAGCGGACCCGCTCCAGGCCCTCGATCTTCCCGCAGGCGCGCAGCAGCTTGCTGAACGCCTCGCGGTCTCCGATGTCGGAGCCGTAGGCGTTGACGTTCTGGCCGAGCAGCGTGATCTCGGAGACGCCTTCGGCGACCAAGGCCTCGATCTCGGCGAGGATGTCGCCGGTGCGGCGGTCCTTCTCCTTGCCGCGCAGCGCCGGGACGATGCAGAAGGTGCAGGTGTTGTTGCAGCCGACGGAGATCGACACCCAGGCCGCGTAGGCGCTCTCGCGGCGGGTGGGCAGCGTGGAGGGGAAGGCCTCGAGCGACTCGGCGATCTCGACCTGCGCCTCCTCCTGGACGCGGGCGCGCTCCAGCAGGACCGGCAGCTTGCCGATGTTGTGCGTGCCGAAGACGACGTCCACCCAGGGCGCCTTCTTGACGATCGTCTCGCGGTCCTTCTGGGCGAGGCAGCCGCCGACGGCGATCTGCATGCCGGGGCGCGAGGCCTTGCGGGGGGCGAGGCGGCCGAGGTTGCCGTAGAGGCGGTTGTCGGCGTTCTCGCGGACCGCGCAGGTGTTGAAGACGACGACGTCCGCGTCGCCGTCCGACCCTTCGGGGGCGCGGACGTAGCCGGCGCCCTCCAGCAGCCCGGAGAGCCGCTCGGAGTCGTGGACGTTCATCTGGCACCCGTAGGTGCGCACCTCGTAGGTCTTCACCGTCGTGGTGCCGACGGTCTTCACCGTCGTCGTATCGGCCACCGTCATGTCGGCCGCCGTCGTGTCGGCCACCGAGGTGTCGGCCGTCGTCGTGCCGACGACTGCCGTGTCCACCGCCCCGTTCACCGCGTCGCTCCGGTCCATGCTGCTCATAGGACACAAGGGTAAGGGGGCGCCGGAGCGCCCCCGCACGCCTCCCGCCGGAGGCCGTCCCTCACAGGCGGGCGCTCATCGACTCGCAGACGCCGTGCACGCCGTCGAGCCGGTGCTCGAAGCCGCCCGCCGTCAGCACGCCCCGATAACGGCCGTACATCTGGAAGTAGTCGATGGCGAGGAGGCCGAACTGGTGGCGGACCTCCTTGCGGCCCTCCGGCTCGAAGACGACGTCCAGCTGTCCGTCGCGGGAGGCGATCGTCCACGGGGCGGACGGGTCGCCGGGCCGCTCGGGCGTGAAGGAGATCTCACCGAGCGGTTCGCACGCTCCGGGCGCCCAGATCGCCGATTCCTCGGGTTCGCCGGGCAGCTCGGGACGGTCGGCGAAGTTGGCGCCGACCGGGCCGTCGGCGGTGGGCAGCGCGAAGGTCCCCCACAGCCAGCGGGTCCGGTAGGGCAGGAACGAGCGGTGCTCGTCCAGCAGGGCGAGGTCGCGCGCCGGGTCGAAGACGTACTCGGTGGAGCCGACCTTGAGCACGCCGGCGACGGGGAACACCGCCTTGTGCGTGTACATCCGGCCGTTGCCCGGCAGCCGGGAGGAGACCGACAGGGGCGCGCTCGCGGCCCGCGCGTCGAGGGTCAGCTCCGCCTCGAAGGCGGGGGCGGTCGCGGTGGCGGCGACGTCGACGTGGATCGTGTGCCGTCCCTCGCGCTCGGCGAAGTCGTAGGCGATGCGGTGGCCGCTCCCGCCGAAGGCGCAGTGCCCGCCGTCCAGCAGGTCCGCCGGGAGGGCGGCGGAGCCGCCGCGGGCGTTGGCCGCGTGCTGGTGGAGGATGCCGGTGCGCCGGTCGTGGGCGTAGATCTCGCTGCTGGCCAGGTACTGCGCGTCCTGGATGATCAGGGAGGACCAGACGTCCGGGTGGAGCAGCGTGAAACCGGCCCACTCCTTCAGCCGCAGCCGCCGCAGCAGCCGGGCGGGCCCGCTGAACTCGTCGAGCGGGTTGACGCGGACCGGCCGGGCGGCGAGCCGGCCGAAGCGGCGCGCACCGCCCTCGATCAGCAGGGCGGGGGCGGAGGGCGCGTGGTGATCGGACACAACGCGGATCCCACCACCCGCTCCCGCGCAGGTCAACGGTCCTGACGCGGGCGGCGCCGCGGGCGGTGACCGGTTCCACATCACGGCTGGGCCGCGACGTGATCCCCGGCCTACCGGCGGCGGGCGCGCGCTGGCAGGATCGCGGGCATGTTCACGGCACTGACCCGCATCGGCGGACGGCGCGCCCTCACGGGCTCGGCCGTCGCCCTCGTGGTGCTGGCCGTGCTGCTGTGGTGGCTTCAGCCGCTGGGCAGGACGCCGCCGAGCGGGCAGATCAGCTTCGGGACCGGCACCAAGGCGGGCGTGTACCAGGTGTACGGCGAGCACCTGAAGGACAAGCTGGCCGTCGACATGCCGGATCTCGCGGTGGACCTGGTGGAGAGCCGGGGGTCCGGACAGAACGTGGCCATGGTCGCCACCGGCCAGGTGCAGTTCGCCGTCGCCGCGGCGGACGCGGTGGAGGACTACAAGCGCCGTGACCTGAAGGGCGCGCGGCAGCTGCGCGGTGTGGTGCGCCTCTACGACGACTACGTCCACCTCGTCGTGCCCGTCGGCTCGAACGTCCGGCGGGTCGCCGACCTCGAGGGGCTCCGGGTCGGCACGGGCCCGGAGAACTCCGGCGTGCGGCTGATCGCCGAGCGTGTCCTGGAGGCGGCCGGCCTGGACCCGGAGCACGACATCGTGCCGCACCGCCACGGCATCGACGAAGGCCCCGACCAGCTCAGGAAGGGCCGGCTCGACGCGTTCTTCTGGTCGGGCGGCATCCCCACCCGGGGCCTGGTGGACCTGGCCGAGGACTTCGACTACCGCTTCGTGCCCATCGACAGCCGCCTGGTCGCCGACCTGCACCGCCAGGACCACTCGCTCGACCACTACCGGACCACCACCCTGCCGGAGTCGGCCTACCGGAAGGCGATGAACGGCAGACCGGTGGAGACCCTGGCCGTCCCCAACCTGCTCATCACCCGCGACGACGTGGATCCCGAGCTCACCGAGTGGGTGACCCGCACGGTGATCGACAGCCGGGACGAGATAGGCGAGGTGGTGCACTCGGCCCAGCTGGTCGACGTGCGCACGGCGATCGACACCCACCCGGTGTCGCTGCACGCGGGGGCGCTGCGCTACTACCGGTCGGTCAAGCCGTAGGGCCGGAGCGGGGCACGCTCACCGTCGCCCGCAGCCCCCGCGGCTCGTGGTGGGCGAAGTCCAGCGAACCGCCCGCCGCGGCAAGCAGCGCCTTGGAGATGGACAGCCCCAGTCCGGAGCCCTGGATGTTCTGGTGGCGTCCGCTGCGCCAGAACCGGTCCCCGACGCGGGCGAGTTCGTCGTCGGTGAGGCCCGGTCCCTCGTCGGTGACCTGGACCCGGACGGTCCGGCCGTTCGCGGTCACCGTCACCCGCACCTGGCCGCCCGCGGGCGTGAACTTGACCGCGTTGTCGATCACCGCGTCCAAGGCGCTGGAGAGGGTCACCGGGTCCGCCCAGGCGGTGGTGGCGGGGCACTCGCCGGTGAGCCGGACGCCCTTGGCCTCGGCCGCGGGCGCCCAGGCGGCGACCCGTTCCCCGGTGAGCGCCCCGATGTCGGTGAGGCCCAGGTCGGGCTCCGCGTGTTCGGCGAGCGCCAGGTCGAGCAGGTCGTCGAGGACGTGCGCCAGCCGCTTGCCCTCGGTGCGCACCGAGGCGATCTCCTCGTTGCCCTCGGGCAGTTCCAGCGCGAGGAGTTCGATCCTCAGCAGCAACGCGGAGAGGGGGTTGCGCAGTTGGTGGGAGGCGTCGGCCACGAAGGCGCGCTGCTGTTCCAGCACGTCCTCGACGTGGTCCGCCATCTCGTTGAACGACCGCGCCAGCCGCTGCAGTTCGGGGGGCCCGCCGGCCGCGGCTACCCGGGACTTGAGGCGGCCGGTGGCGATGTCGTGGGTGGTCGCGTCCAGGATCCGGACCGGCCGCAGCACCCAGTGGGTGAGGCGGAGCGCGGCGCCCACGGCGACCAGCATGGCGGCGAGTTCCCCGGCGGCGATCACCAGCCAGCCCCGCAGGGTGCGGTCCCGCATCCCGCCGGTGGGCGAGTCGGTGACCACCACGGCGACCACGTCACCGTCCCGGATCACCGGCGAGGCGACCACCAGCCGCCGGTCCTGCCAGGGCCACACCTGCGCCGGGTCGTGGCTGCGGCGGCTCAGCAGCGCCTCGGCGAAGGCGGCGCGCACCTCGCCCCCGGCGGGTAGCCGCCAGTCGCCGGGCGACGAGGTCAGCACCTCGTCGTTGCGCAGGAAGACGCCCGCCCGGATGCCGTAGACGGCGTGGTAGCTGTCGAGTTCGCGTTCCAGCTTGGCGCCGCGCTCCCCCGCCGCGTCCTCGGTGACGTCACCGGGCGCCAGGGTGCCGACGAACTGGGACAGGGCGGCGAAGCGGGCGGTGTCGTCGATGCGGTCGACCACCACGCGCTGCTGCTCGGCGGCGGCCACGCTGATCGCCAGGGGCACGCCCAGGGCCAGCAGCACGGCTGCCATCAGGACGATCAGCAGCGGAAGAAGCCTGGTGCGCACCCGTCCCCTAGGCGGCCGGGGCGACGAGTCGGTACCCGACGCCGCGAACGGTCTCTATCAGCGTCGGCCGGCGCAACTTGGAGCGGAGCGAGGCGACGTGCACCTCGAGAGTACGCCCGGTCCCCTCCCAGCTGGTACGCCACACCTCGCTGATGATCTGCTCGCGCCGGAAGACCACGCCGGGGCGCTGGGCGAGCAGGGCGAGCAGGTCGAACTCCTTGCGGGTCAGGGCCACCGCGGCCCCGTCGACCGTGACCTGCCGGGTGGAGAGCTCGATCCGTACGGTGCCCAGTTCGATCACGGTGGTGTCGGCGTCGGGCGCGTTGTCCTCGGAGGCGCGGCGGCGGCTGACCGCGTGGATGCGGGCGAGCAGTTCCCCGGTGTCGTAGGGCTTGACCACGTAGTCGTCGGCCCCGAGGTTGAGGCCGTGGATGCGGGAGCGGACGTCGGCCCGGGCGGTCACCATGATCACCGGGGTGCTGGTCCGCTTGCGTATCCGCCCGCAGACCTCGAAACCGTCCTGGTCGGGCAGGCCGAGGTCGAGGAGGACGACGGCGAAGGCGGGCCCGCCCGGCACGAGCGCGCGCAGCGCCTCCTCGCCGTTGCGGGCGTGGGTGACGGTGAACCCGTGGCGGGCGAGGACCGCCGTCAGGGCCGCCGCCACGTGGTTGTCGTCCTCGACGAGCAGCAGTCTCATGTCGTTCGGCCCTCCCTTCGGCCGTCCCGCCCCTACGCGCGTTACGTCCGGGCTTCCTATCGGGTACCACCCGCTGAACAGGTTTAGGAGCTACGGGGAGGGTTTCGTTACCCACCCGGTACGGAGCAGGACGTCCCAACTACGGCTTGTGTCCGTTTGCTATCCGATCGTGATGCTCAATTTCCGCTCAGAAGTAATGCGCTGGTAGGACCGGGTTATTAAGGTCCACCGGAAACCGAGGAGGACGGAGCCAGCAAACGATGACCGATGTAACGGTGGCCAAGGACGATGCGGCCCCGGTCGGCGATCTCGTGGTCCTGAAGGACGTCAACAAGCACTTCGGCGCTTTGCACGTGCTCCAGGACATCGACCTGACCATCGCCCGCGGTGAGGTTGTCGTGGTGATCGGGCCTTCCGGGTCCGGCAAGTCCACTCTGTGCCGCACCATCAACCGGCTCGAGACCATCGACTCCGGGTCGATCACGATCGACGGCAAGCCGCTGCCCGCCGAGGGCAAGGAACTGGCCCGCCTGCGGGCCGACGTCGGCATGGTCTTCCAGTCGTTCAACCTGTTCGCCCACAAGACGATCCTCGAGAACGTCACCCTGGGCCAGGTCAAGGTCCGCAAGACCGACAAGAAGGTGGCCGAGGAGAAGGCGCGGGCCCTGCTCGACCGGGTCGGCGTCGGCGCGCAGGCGGACAAGTACCCGGCCCAGCTCTCCGGCGGCCAGCAGCAGCGTGTCGCCATCGCGCGGGCGCTGGCCATGGAGCCGAAGGTGATGCTCTTCGACGAGCCCACCTCGGCCCTGGACCCCGAGATGATCAACGAGGTCCTCGAGGTCATGCAGCAGCTCGCCCGCGACGGCATGACCATGATCGTCGTCACGCATGAGATGGGCTTCGCCCGGTCGGCCGCGAACCGGGTGGTCTTCATGGCGGACGGGCGGATCGTCGAAGAGGCCGCTCCGGAGCAGTTCTTCAGCAACCCGCGCAGCGACCGGGCCAAGGACTTCCTGTCCAAGATCCTGCACCACTGAGGCAATCCGCCGGGGGCACCCACCGCTCCGGCACCCGCGCCGCCTCCCGTCACCCGGGTTCGTCCGGGGATGGGTCGTACCTCTCCTCATCACGCAAAGGATGTTCACCATGCAGCTTCGTAAGGTCACCGCCGCCTCCGCGGCCGTGCTCGCCCTGGCCCTGACCGCCACCGCCTGTGGTGAGGGCGCCGCCGAGAAGGACGCCAAGGGCGGCTCCGAGGGCGGCAAGGGCTCGATCACGATCGGCATCAAGTTCGACCAGCCGGGCCTGGGCCAGAAGACCCCGCAGGGCTACGCCGGTTTCGACGTCGACGTCGCGAAGTACGTGGCCAAGGAGCTCGGTTACTCCGAGGACCAGATCGAGTTCAAGGAGTCGAAGAGCGCCGACCGCGAGAACATGCTCGCGCGCGGTGACGTCGACTTCATCGCCGCCACCTACTCGA
The DNA here is from genome assembly GCF_053592575.1 of Streptomyces sp. NPDC002640. Classification (NCBI taxonomy): domain Bacteria; kingdom Bacillati; phylum Actinomycetota; class Actinomycetes; order Kitasatosporales; family Streptomycetaceae; genus Streptomyces; species Streptomyces sp. NPDC002640. The sequence continues at coordinate 286,601 of NZ_JBSFVZ010000006.1, forward strand.
TCAACGACGAGCGCGAGCAGAAGGTCGACTTCGCCGGCCCGTACCTCCTCGCCCACCAGGACCTGCTGGTCCGCGCCGACGACGACTCCATCAAGTCGGCCGAGGACCTGAACAGCAAGAAGCTCTGCTCGGTGACCGGTTCGACCTCCGCGCAGAACGTCAAGGAGAGCCTGGCCCCCAAGGCCCAGCTGCAGGAGTACCCGACCTACTCCGCCTGCCTGACCGGTCTGCAGAACGGCGCCGTCGACGCGCTGACCACGGACGACTCGATCCTCGCCGGCTACGCCGCGCAGGACGCGCACAAGGGCAAGTTCAAGCTCGCCGGCCTCGAGCTGTCGAACGAGAACTACGGCATCGGCGTCAAGGAGGGCAGCGACCTCAAGGCGAAGATCAACTCCGCCCTGGAGAAGATGGTCTCCGACGGTTCGTGGGACAAGGCGGTCGAGGCCAACTTCGGCCCCGCGAACTACGAGAACGAGCCCGCGCCGAAGATCGGCGACATCAAGAAGTAACGTCCAGCGGCTTCACCACGGCGGTCCTCGTCCTCCCGGCTCCGGCCGGGAGGACGGGCCGCCTGCCCTGAGCCAACCGACACGCGGAAGCGCGGGAGATCGTGTTCGACTTTCTTGAAGGTTACGACCTGCTGGGAGCCTTCTGGCTGACGGTGCAGCTCACCGTCTTCTCGGCCATCGGCTCCCTGGTGTGGGGAACCCTGCTGGCCGGCATGCGGGTGGGTCCGGTGCCGCTGATGCGCGCCTTCGGCACCGCGTACGTGAACTTCGTACGCAACATCCCGCTCACCGTGGTGATCCTGTTCAGCTCGCTGGGACTCAACCAGACGCTGCGGATCGAGCTCTGGGGCGACGGCGTCATCGACGTCGTCAACTTCCGCCTGGCGGTGCTCGGCCTGATCCTCTACACCTCGGCGTTCGTCTGCGAGGCGCTGCGTTCGGGCATCAACACCGTGCCGGTCGGACAGGCGGAGGCGGCACGCGCCCTCGGCCTCAACTTCGGCCAGGTGCTGAGCACGATCGTGCTCCCGCAGGCCTTCCGTTCGTCGGTGGGCCCGATGGCCAACGTGCTGATCGCCCTGACCAAGAACACCACGGTGGCGGCGGTCATCGGCGTGGCCGAGGCCTCGCTGCTGATGAAGGAAATGATCGAGAACGAGGCGCAGCTGGTGCTGATCGGCGCGGTGTTCGCCTTCGGCTTCGTGTGCCTGACGCTGCCCACCGGCCTGCTGATGGGGCTGCTGGGCAAGAAGGTGGCGGTGAAGCGATGAGCGCGTCGGTTCTCTACGAGGCCCAGGGGCCCCGTGCCAAGGCCCGGAACGTCGTCTACACGGTCGTCTTCCTGGTCGCCGTGGCGCTGCTGCTGTGGTGGGTCTACGGCGCCCTGAAGGAGAAGGGCCAGCTGGAGTGGGCCCTGTGGTCGCCGTTCTTCACGACCGAGGCGTGGACCACCTACCTGCTGCCGGGCCTGAAGAACACCCTGCTGGCCGCGGCGCTGGCGCTGGTGATAGCCCTGCCGCTCGGTGCCGTCCTCGGCATCGCGCGGATGTCGGACCACGCCTGGATCCGGGTGCCGGCCACGGTGGTCGTGGAGTTCTTCCGCGCCATCCCGGTGCTGATCCTGATGGTCTTCTGCCTGCAGTTCTACTACCTGTACACCGGCGTGAGCGTCGACTCGCGACCGATGTACGCGGTGGTCACCGGTCTGGTGCTCTACAACGCCTCGGTGCTCGCGGAGATCGTGCGCGCCGGTATCCAGTCCCTGCCCAAGGGACAGTCCGAGGCCGCCATGGCCATCGGCCTGCGCAAGAACCAGATGATGCGGATCGTGCTGCTGCCGCAGGCGGTCACCGCGATGCTGCCCGCCATCGTCAGCCAGCTCGTGGTGATCGTGAAGGACACCGCGCTGGGCGGCGCCATGATGACCTTCCCCGAGCTGCTGTCCAACGCCACCACGATGAGCTCGTACTACGGGGCGAACATCATCCCGTCCCTCACGGTGGCGGCGATCATCTTCATCCTGGTGAACTTCGCCCTCACCTCCTTCGCCGGCTGGCTGGAGAAGCGTCTGCGCCGGGGCAAGAAGTCCACCGGCGCCGTCGTCGCCGCCGACTCGGTGGCCGAGCTGTCGACGCCGGGCGAGCAGCAGGACGTCAAGAAGACTCTGTGATCGAGCCGGCGCCGAAACGGACCTGACACCACGTCGGTCCCACGACGTCCCTGGTGACACGGGAAGCATCCGACGGAGGCAGTGGCGGGCTCGCCACTGCCTCCGTCGCTTGACGCGGACACCTGCAATGGGTTGCATAACCATGTGATCGCGCACTCCGCTCCACCCTCCTCCGCTCCTGTGCTCGTCGTGGGCGCGGGTCCGGTGGGGCTCACCCTCGCGCTCGCGCTCGCGCGGCAGGAGGTCCCCTCGGTGGTCCTCGGCGAGGGTCAGGGCGGCGCGGAGCTGCGTCCGGCCCGCACCGCCGTGCTGCATCCGGACACCGCGGCGCTGATCACCCGCGTCACCGGCGGCGGCCTCGGCCGGCTGGGTCTGCGCTGGAGCGGCTGGCGCGCGCTGCGCGGCCGCCGGACGGCGTTCGAGACGGACTTCGGCGACGACGCCCCCCTGCATCTTCCGCAGCACGCGCTGACCGGCACCCTGCGTGCCGCCGCCGAGCGGGAACACCTGGTCACCCTGGCGCCGGCGAACCGGCTGGACTCGCTGGAACAGGACGGCTCCGAGGTGCGCGCCCGGGCCGCCGGAACCTGGTGGCGCGGCAGCCATCTGGTGGGCTGCGACGGCGCCCGGTCCACGGTCCGCAAGCTGCTGGACATCCGCTTCCCCGGCCGCACCGCCGTCGAGCGTCACGCGGTGGCGACCCTGCGCGCCGGCCTGCCGTGGGCCGGTGAGGGCCTGCTGCACCGGAGCCCGCCGTGGCGGTCCTCGGTGCCGTTCTCCGGCGAGGTGGTCGCGCGCCCGCTGCCGGACGGGGCGTGGCGGCTGGACTGGCTGATGCCGCCGCCGCGTGATCCCGCGGTCCACCTGGTCACGCCGGACGTGCTGGTGGCGCTGGTGCGCGAGACGCTGGCCGGCTGGGAGGGCGCCGACCTGCCGCCGCGGTACGAACTGCTCGACACCGGGGTCCACACGGTCCACCACCGGCTGGCCCGGCGCTGGCGCAGGGGCAGGGTTTTCCTGGCGGGCGACGCCGCCCACCTGCTGGGATCGCTGGGTGGCCAGGGGCTGGAGGAGGGTCTGCGGGACGCCGAGAACCTGGCGTGGAAGCTGGCCTTCGTGCTGCGGCACCGGGCGCCCGAGTCGCTGCTGGACACCTATCAGACCGAGCGCCGGTCGGTGGTCGCCGCCCGGCTGCGCGCCGCCGACCAGGCGCTGCCCATACTGCGCGGCGGCGGGCTGCGGGCCTACGTACCGGGGACGGCGCGTGCCCAGGACGCCCTGCTGGTCGACGGTCACCTCGGGCGGGGCTCGCTCGGCGGGCCGGGCGGGTACGGCTCCTCGCCGCTGCTCCCCGCGCCGACGGAGGCGGACGTCGTGGTGGACACTCTGCCCGGCGAACTGGCCGCGGACGTGCGGGTCACCGCGGAGGACGGCACCTCCACCGGGCTGTGGGAGCGGTTGGGGCGGGGCGCCTTCCCGGTGGTGCTGGTGGCGCCCGGCACCGGGGTGTGGGACAGGCGGCACTGGGCGGGGGCCGGGATCATGCCGGCGCTGGCCGAGGCGGTCCGGACCCTTCCGGCTCCGGCGGAACTGCTGGTCACCGAGGCGTATCCGGGCGCGCCCGCGCACACGGTGCTGCTGATCCGCCCGGACGGCCGCCTGGTCACCGCCCTCGGCGGCGTCCGCCCGGCCGAGTTGCGCGCCGCGGCGGAGGCGGCGACGGGAGCGGGACCGGCGCTCCCCTCCCCTGCGGCACCGGAGCCCGACCCCGCCGAGCAGGCGGCAGCACGCTGACCGCGGGCCGCCGGCACCCGGCCTGTGCCGCCGACGGCCTCGCCTCCGCCGTTGCCGCAGGGGGCGAGCCACGCCGCCCGGCCCGGCTCGACTGCCTTGCCTCAGGCCGCCCTGCCGGCCGCCTCGGCCACTGTCTCGCCCGGCCGGCGTCGACCGGATGCCTGCGGTCGGCTGCTGTCGTGCGGGTCGGCCGCTCTCGGCCGAACGCATCTGCAGCTTGGCGGCCACTTCGGTCGGGCCGACCACTTCGGTCGGGCGGCTACTTCGGTCGGGTTGACTACTTCGGTCGGGCCGACTACTTCGGTTCGGTAGCGATCTGGATGAGGTTGCCGCAGGTGTCGTCGAAGACGGCCGTGGTCACCGGCCCCATCTCCAGCGGCTCCTGCGTGAAGCGGACGCCGAGGCCGGTCAGGCGCTCGTACTCCGCGGTGACGTCCGCGACGGCGAACTGGGCGAGCGGGATGCCGTCCGCCACGAGCGCGTCGCGGTAGGGCTTGACGGCCGGGTGGCCGGCGGGCTCGAGCAGCAACTCCGTGCCGCCGGGCTCGTCGGGCGAGACGACGGTCAGCCACCGGTCCTTCTCGCCCACCGGGACGTCGTGCTTCTTCACGAAGCCGAGGACCTCCGTGTAGAAGCGCTCGGCCTTGGCCTGGTCGTCGACGAAAACGCTGGTGAGGTGGATCTTCATGAGGAGTCGCTCTTCCCGGGTGCGGAGGTGTCGGGCAGCGGCCACCGCTCGGCGATCTGCCGCAGCGGGGCCGTGTTCAGGTCGTGGAACTTGTAGCGGCCCTCACGCCTGGTCTCGACGAGCCCGGCGGCCTCCAGCAGAGCGAGGTGCTGCGAGACGGCCTGACGCGAGATGCCGAGCCGGTGCTTCATGCTCAGCCGGGAGCAGAGCTCGAACAGCGTCTGGCCGGACTTCTCGGTGAGTTCGTCGAGGATGGTGCGGCGCGTGGGGTCGGCCAAGGCTTTGAAAAGGTCGTCGGCCACACCCTCATGATAGGCAAGCCATCACTTGCCTATCAACCGGGCGTGCGTACTCAGTCGACGTCGTCCCCCGGATACCCGGAGAGCTCGTCGAGGTCGGTGTCCTCACCTTCCGCCTCGAGCGCCTCGCGGACGACCCGCAGGGCCATGCCCTCGGGATAGCCCTTGCGGGCCAGCATCCCGGCGAGGCGGCGTATGCGCCGGTCGCGGTCCAACCCCCGTGTGGACCGCAGCTTCCGGTCGACCAGCTCCCGGGCGGTGGCCGCCTCCTGGTCGCTGTCGAGCTGGGAGACCGCTTCGTCGATCAGCGAGGAGTCGACGCCCTTGGTCCGCAGCTCACGGGCGAGGGCGCGGCGGGCCAGGCCCCGGCCGTGGTGGCGGGACTCCACCCAGGCGTCGGCGAAGGCGCCGTCGTCGATCAGGCCCACCTCCTCGAAGCGGCTGAGGACCTCCTCGGCGACGTCGTCCGGGATCTCCCGCTTGCGCAGGGCGTCGGCAAGCTGCTTCCGGGTCCGCGGGGACCCGGTGAGCAGGCGCAGGCAGATGCCCCGCGCCCGCTCGGCCGGATCCCCGCGGTCACCGTCGTGAGCGATGCGATCGACCTGCTCGCCGCGTGTCCCGCGGCCCTGACGACTGCCGCGACCGGGACGACGGGCCGGACCGGGCGGGCCGGACCCGTCGTCGGGGCCGGCCGGCTCGGCGGCCCATTCGGCTCGGCGTGTCATCGGGTCAGCTCTTGGCCGCCGCGGCCTTCGCCTTGGTGGTCCGGGCCGCGGGAGCCGGGACCGCCTTGGCGGCGTCCGCACCCTCGGCGCCGGCCGGCTCGGCGGCCGCGTCCTTGGCGGCCTCCTCCTCGGTCGGCTTGATGACGCCCAGCTTGGTCTTGATCTTCCGCTCGATCTCCTCCGCCAGGGCGGGGTTGTCCTTGAGGAAGTTGCGGGCGTTCTCCTTGCCCTGGCCGAGCTGGTCGCCCTCGTACGTGTACCAGGCGCCGGCCTTGCGGACGAAGCCGTGCTCCACGCCCATGTCGATCAGGCCGCCCTCACGGCTGATGCCCTGGCCGTAGAGGATGTCGAACTCGGCCTGCTTGAAGGGCGGGGCCACCTTGTTCTTGACCACCTTGCAGCGGGTGCGGTTGCCGACCGCGTCCGTGCCGTCCTTCAGGGTCTCGATGCGGCGGATGTCGATGCGCACCGAGGCGTAGAACTTCAGCGCGCGGCCACCGGTCGTCGTCTCCGGGGAGCCGAACATGACGCCGATCTTCTCGCGGAGCTGGTTGATGAAGATCGCCGTGGTCTTGGACTGGTTGAGCGCGCTGGTGATCTTCCGCAGCGCCTGGCTCATCAGGCGGGCCTGCAGACCCACGTGGCTGTCACCCATCTCGCCCTCGATCTCCGCGCGCGGGACCAGCGCCGCGACGGAGTCGATGACGATCAGGTCGAGCGCGCCGGAGCGGACCAGCATGTCCACGATCTCCAGCGCCTGCTCGCCGTTGTCGGGCTGCGAGAGGATCAGGTTGTCGACGTCCACGCCCAGCTTGCGCGCGTACTCGGGGTCGAGCGCGTGCTCCGCGTCCACGAACGCGACCTGGCCGCCGGCCTTCTGCGCGTTGGCCACCGCGTGCAGGGTCAGCGTGGTCTTGCCGGAGGACTCCGGGCCGTAGATCTCCACCACTCGGCCGCGCGGCAGGCCGCCGACGCCGAGCGCCACGTCCAGGGCGGTCGAGCCGGTCGGGATGACCTCGATGGGCTCCTGGGTGCGGTCACCCATGCGCATGACCGCGCCCTTGCCGAATTGCCGTTCAATCTGCGCGAGAGCTGTTTCCAGCGCCTTCTCGCGGTCGGTTCCTGCCATGGGTTCCACCCGGTTTGCTTGAGTCGATCGCTTCACGTCAAAGACGCTAACGCCTGCCACTGACAACGCGCCCCGACGCCCGCCTGCCCTGTGGACAACTCGGGCGCATTTCTCCTCAAACCGTACAGAAGTACCGCTGGAAGACGGGTGCCCGACTGTCACCGGTAGCCCCATAAGAATGCCTGTTCGATTTTTGTGTCAAGTTCACACCCGGGAACGCCGCCAGAGCCGGCGCGCCCTGCGGAAGAGCCCCCGGGCGGCCTCGTCCGCCGTCCTCCGCCGGTGACCGTGCACCCGCGGGTCGTCCGTGACGTCGTACCGCTTCACGTAGGCGCCGAGGAACGCCTGCAGGGTGGCGACCGCCGGGATGGCGATCAGCGCGCCCACCGCTCCCAGCAGGGCGGTGCCGGCGATCACCGACCCGAAGGCCACCGCCGGGTGGATGTCCACGGTCCGCGCGGTCAGCTTGGGCTGCAGCAGGTAGTTCTCGAACTGCTGGTACACCACCACGAAGACCAGGATCCACAGCGCGTACCAGGGGTTGACCGTGAAGGCGATCAGCATGGGCAGCGCGCCCGCCAGGTAGGTGCCGATGGTGGGGATGAACTGCGACACCAGCCCCACCCAGACCGCCAGCACCGGCGCGTAGGGCACGTCGAGCGACTGCAGCAGCACGTAGTGCGCCAGGCCCGAGAACAGCGCCATCAGACCGCGCGAGTAGATGTAGCCGCCGGTCTTGTCGACGGCGATCTCCCAGGCCCGCAGCACCTCCGCCTGCCGGGCCGGGGGCAGCACCGAGCACAGGGCGCGCCGCAGCCGGGGGCCGTCGGCGGCGAAGTAGAACGAGAACAGCGTGACCGTGAGGAGCTGGAACAGGCCGCCGAGGACCTGGGCGGACACGTCGAGCACGCCGCTGGCACTGTCCTCGACGTAGCTGTGCAGCCAGTCCGAGCTGAGCAGGCTCTCCTGGACGTCGACCCGGCGCAGTTCGGTGTCGAAGTGGGCGTTGATCCAGTTGATCACCGAGTCCAGGTAGTGCGGGAAGTCGTCGATGATCTGGATGATCTGGTCGGCGAGCATCGAGCTCATCAGGGTGACGAAGCCGGCCGCCCCGATCAGCACGCCGAGGAAGACCAGACAGGCGGCCACGCCCCGCCGGATCCCGCGGGAGGCCATCCAGCTGACCGCGGGCTCGATGGCGAGCGCCAGGAAGAAGGCGATCAGCACGTTGATCAGCAGCCCGGTCAGCCGGTGGAAGGCCCAGCTGCCGAGCTGGAAGACGGCGACCAGGGAGAGCGCGAGGACCATGGCGCGCGGCAGCCAGCGCGGCATCCGGGCGGCCGACGAGGCGGAGGCGGTGGGCGGAGGGGGAGCGGCGGGCGGGGCTCCGGCCGCGTCCCGCTGCGGTGGCACCCCCGCGCCCGCGGTCTCCGCCGGCGCGTCCGTCTCCTTGCTGCTCGCTGTCCCCTCAGGCCCTGTCACGGGCCAAGTCTCGCCCACCTCGCGGGTGTTCGGACACTTCTCGGCGATTCAGCGCTTTTCCGGCGGGACGTTCATCGCGGTGCAGACCGCCCGCCACACGTCCTTCGCCTCCCAGCCGGCGTCGAGCGCCTGGTGGACGGTGCGTCCGCCGAGCTCCGTCATCACATGGTCGCGCGCGAAGGAGTCGGCGTACCCCGGACCGAAGTGATCCGCCATCCGCTGCCAGAAGACCGTCAACCGCATGCGTCCAGTATCCGCCCTCACGGGTCACATCAGTTCACATCAGTGCCCGGACCCCCGCGGTCACCGCCACCGCGACGCCGACCACCACGAGGAACGGCGCCCGCAGCGCCAGGGCGATCCCGGCGGCCCCCACGCCCACCACCCTGGCGTCCAGCACCAGCTCCCGCCCGTCGGCGAAGGTCTGCTGCGCGGTGAGCGCCGCCAGCAGGGCCACGGGCAGCAGCGCGGCCAGCCGCCGCACCAGCGGCCGCTCCAGCACCTCACCGGGTACCAGCAGGCCCGCCAGCTTCACGGCGTAGCAGCCGACCGCCGTCAGCCCGATCGCGATCCAGACGTTCACGGCCGCCCCTCCTCGTCCTCGGCCCCGCCCTCGGCACGGTCACGGGGCCCACCCTCGGCACGGTCACGAAGCCCGCCCTCGGCGCGGTCCTCGCCCCTGTCGTGGGCCGGGCCCTCCGCGCCGGGGCGCCGTCGGCCCCGCACGTACAGCACCACCGGTGCCGCCAGCGCCGCCACCAGGACCGGCACGCCCGCCGGCAGCACCGGCAGCAGCCCCAGTCCGAGCACCACCGCGACGGCGGCCACCCACCGCTCCTCCGCGCCGCGCAGCATGGGCGCCAGCAGGGCCAGGAAGACCGCGGGCCCGGCGGCGTCCAGCCCCCAGGCGTCGGTGTCCCCGATGGCCTCGGCGCCCAGCGCGCCCAGCAGCGTCGTCAGGTTCCACAGCACGTAGAGGGTGACGCCGGTGACCGTGAACCCGATCCGCGCCGCCCGCCGGGTCGGCTGGGCGAGCGCCACCGCCGTGGTCTCGTCGATCACCCATTGCGCCGCCGCGGGCCGCACCGACCGCCGCAGGGCCAGGAGCTGCGACAACCGCAGCCCGTAGAAGGCGTTGCGCACCCCGAGGAAGAACGCGCCGGCCGCGGCCGTGAAGGGGTTGCCGCCCGCGGCGAGAGCGCCCACCAGAGCGAACTGGGACGCGCCGGTGAAGATCAACAGGCTGGTGAGACAGGTCTGCAGCAGGGTCAGTCCGGCGCCCGCGGAGGTCACCCCGAAGGCGAAACCGGAGAGCCCCACGGCGACGCCGACCCCGAGGGCGTCCCTGACCACCGCCGCGTCGGGCTTGGCGTCATCCGGTTCCGGCCGGCCCGAGGAGGCCGCGTGTGCTGTTTCGTGTGCCACACACGCACCTTAGGAAAAGCGCTCGTCGGCCGTTCATCGTGTTCGATATTCGGGCAGGCCGGCCGAAGGCGCTCCGGGCCCGGCCCGGACGGAGCCCCGGGCGACTGTCGGTGGCGAGGTGCAGGATGGATCCATGGCCGGCACCCCCCACCCCGCACTGGCAGGCTTCTCCCCCGCGACCCGCGGCTGGTTCACGGGCGCCTTCACCGCGCCCACGTCCGCCCAGGCCGGCGCCTGGCGGGCCATCGGCGAGGGGTCGGACGTCCTGGTGGTGGCGCCCACCGGCTCCGGCAAGACGCTGGCCGCGTTCCTCGCCGCGCTGGACCAGCTGACGTCCACACCGCCGCCCGCCGAACCGAAGAAGCGCTGCCGGGTGCTCTACGTCTCCCCGCTGAAGGCCCTCGCGGTGGACGTCGAGCGCAATCTGCGCAGCCCGCTGACCGGCATCCGGCAGGAGGCGGTCCGCCTCGGCCTGCCCGAGCCGGAGGTCCGGGTGGGCATCCGCTCCGGCGACACGCCGCCCGCCGAGCGCCGCGCGCTGGCCAACCGGCCCCCGGACATCCTGATCACCACGCCCGAGTCCCTCTTCCTGATGCTGACCTCCGCCACGCGGGACGCGCTGGCCGGTGTGGAGACGGTGATCCTCGACGAGGTGCACGCGGTGGCGGGCACCAAGCGCGGCGCCCACCTGGCGCTCTCCCTGGAGCGGCTGGACGAGCTGCTGCCCCGCCCGGCGCGGCGCATCGGCCTGTCGGCCACCGTCCGCCCGGTCGACGAGGTGGCCCGCTACCTCTCCCCGCAGCGCCGGGTGGAGATCGTCCAGCCGCCGTCCGGCAAGGAGTTCGACCTCTCGGTGGTCGTCCCCGTGGAGGACATGGGCGAACTGGGCGGGTCCCCCGCCTCCGACGCCGGCAAGGACGGGGAACGGCCGTCGATCTGGCCCTCGGTGGAGGAACGCATCGCGGACCTGGTCCAGTCGCACCGGTCCACCATCGTCTTCGCCAACTCCCGCCGTCTGGCGGAGCGGCTCTGCAACCGGCTCAACGAGATCGCCTACGAACGCGCCACCGGCGAGGCGATGCCGGAGCAGCACGCCCCGGCGGAACTCATGGGCGGCTCCGGCGCCGCCCAGGGCGCGCCCCCGGTCATCGCGCGCGCCCACCACGGCTCGGTCTCCAAGGAGCAGCGCGCCCAGGTCGAGGAGGACCTCAAGGCGGGGCGGCTGCCCGCGGTGGTCGCCACCTCCAGCCTGGAACTGGGCATCGACATGGGCGCGGTGGACCTGGTGGTGCAGGTCGAGTCGCCCCCGTCGGTCGCCTCCGGCCTGCAGCGCGTGGGCCGCGCCGGCCACCAGGTGGGCGCCGTCTCCACGGGCGTGGTCTTCCCCAAGTACCGCGGCGACCTGGTGCAGGCCGCCGTGGTGACGGAGCGGATGCGGACCGGCGCGATCGAGTCGCTGCGCGTCCCGGCCAACCCGCTGGACGTGCTGGCGCAGCAGATCGTGGCGATGACCTCCGTCGACACCTGGCAGGTCGAGGAGCTGCTGGCCATGGTGCGCAGGGCGGCGCCGTTCGCCTCGCTGCCGGAGTCGGCGTTCAGCGGCGTCCTCGACATGCTGGCCGGCCGCTACCCCTCCGACGCCTTCGCGGAGCTGCGGCCCCGGCTGGTGTGGGACCGGGTGCACGGCACGGTCACCGGCCGTCCCGGCGCCCAGCGGCTGGCCGTCACCTCGGGCGGCACCATCCCGGACCGCGGCCTGTTCGGCGTGTTCCTCGCGGGCTCGGACCCCAAAAAGGGTGGAGGCCGGGTCGGTGAGCTCGACGAGGAGATGGTCTACGAGTCCCGGGTGGGCGACGTCTTCACCCTCGGCACCAGCTCCTGGCGCATCGAGGACATCACCCGGGACCGGGTGCTGGTCTCCCCCGCGCCGGGCGTCCCCGGGCGGCTGCCGTTCTGGAAGGGCGACCAGCTGGGCCGTCCGCTGGAGCTCGGCCGGGCGGTCGGGGCGTTCCTCCGCGAGGTCGGCTCCCTGTCGGAGGAGGACGCCCGGCTCCGGCTGCTCGCGGCGGGGCTGGACGCCTGGGCCGCGGACAACGTCATCGCGTACCTGACCGAGCAGCGTGAGGCCTGCGGCCACGTCCCGGACGACCGCACGATCGTGGTGGAGCGCTTCCGGGACGAGCTCGGGGACTGGCGGGTCGTCGTGCACTCCCCGTTCGGCGCGCAGGTGCACGCCCCCTGGGCGCTGGCCCTCTCCGCTCGCCTGTCCGAGCGGTACGGCATGGACGCCCAGGTGATGCACGCCGACGACGGCATCGTGCTGCGCCTGCCCGACGCGGACCTGATGGGCCTGGACCTGACGGACCAGGAACCCGGCCGGGCGGGCCGGGAGTGGGACGGCGAGCAGGCGCCGGTGGGCGCCGGGGACGTCGCCTTCGACAAGGGCGAGGTGAGCGGGCTGGTCACCGACCAGGTCGGCGGCTCCGCCCTGTTCGCCTCCCGGTTCCGCGAGTGCGCCGCCCGTGCCCTGCTGCTGCCCCGCCGCAACCCCGGCAAGCGCACCCCGCTCTGGCAGCAGCGCCAGCGCGCTGCCCAACTGCTCTCTGTGGCGAGCGAGTTCGGTTCGTTCCCGATCGTCCTGGAGGCGATCCGCGAATGCCTGCAGGACGTGTTCGACGTCCCCGGGCTGACCGAGCTGATGGGCGACATCGAGTCCCGCAAGGTCCGCCTCGTCGAGGTGACCACTCCCGAGCCCTCCCCGTTCGCCCGCTCCCTGCTCTTCGGATACGTCGCCCAGTTCCTGTACGAGGGCGACTCGCCGCTCGCCGAGCGGCGGGCCGCCGCGCTGTCGCTGGACTCCCGGCTGCTGGCCGAGCTCCTCGGCCAGGCCGAGCTGCGCGAACTGCTCGACGCCGAGGTCCTCACCGAGCTGGAGCGCGAGCTGCAGTGGCTGACCGAGGACCGGCGGGTGAAGGACCCCGAGGGCGTGGCCGACATCCTGCGGCTGCTGGGCCCCCTCACCGACGCCGAGCTGACCGAACGCGGCGCCGAGCCCGGCTGGGCGGACGAACTCGCCTCCGCCCGCCGCGCCATCCGGGTGCGGATCGCCGGGGCCGACCACTGGGCCGCCGTGGAGGACGCGGGCCGGCTGAGGGACGCCCTCGGCACCGCCCTCCCGGTGGGTGTCCCGGAGGCCTTCACCGAACCCGTGAAGGATCCGCTGGGCGACCTGCTCGCCCGTTACGCGCGCACCCACGGCCCCTTCACCTCCGCCGCGGCCGCCGCCCGCCTCGGTCTGGGCGTGGCCGTCACCGAGGGCGCCCTGCGCCGGCTGGCCGCCGGCGGCCGGGTCGTCGAGGGCGAGTTCCACCCGGCCGGCATCGGCCAGGAGTGGTGCGACGCCACGGTCCTGCGCCGGCTGCGGCGCCGCTCCCTGGCCGCGTTGCGGCAGGAGCTCGAGCCGGCCCCGCCCGCCGCGCTCGCCCAGTTCCTCCCCCAGTGGCAGCACATCGGCAAGGGCCACTCCCTGCGCGGCATCGACGGTCTCGTCCGGGCGGTCGAACAGCTCCAGGGCGCCTCGGTGCCCGCCTCCGCGCTGGAGAAGCTGGTCCTGCCGTCCCGTGTCATGGGCTACACCCCGGCGATGCTCGACGAGCTCACCGCCGCCGGCGAGGTCGTCTGGGCGGGCGCCGGATCGCTGCCCGGCAAGGACGGCTGGGTCTCCCTCTACCTCGCCGACGCCGCACCCCTGCTGCTCCCGCCCGCGCATCCGCTGGAGCTGACCGCCCTCCACGAGTCGGTGCTGACGACGCTCTCCGGCGGTTACGGCCTGTTCTTCCGGCAGATCGCCGACCAGGTCCGGGCCACCACCCACCCGGACGCCACGGACCCGCAGCTCGCCGACGCCCTCTGGGACCTGGCCTGGTCCGGGCGGCTCACCAACGACACCCTCGCCCCCATGCGCTCCCTGCTCGGCTCCGGCCGCACGGCCGGGTCCACCGCCCACCGCGCCCGGCGGTCGGTGCCCCGCGGGCGGTACGGCTCCCTCACCGCCGCGGCCCGGACCGCCTCGCGCACCGGCCCGCCCACGGTGGCCGGCCGCTGGTCGCTGCTGCCGGACCGGGAGGGCGACCCCACGGTGCGCTCCACCGCCCTGGCCCGCACCCTCCTGGACCGGCACGGCGTGGTGACCCGGGGAGCGGTCGGCGCGGAAGGCGTCGAGGGCGGCTTCTCCGCCGTCTACCGGGTGCTGGCCGCGCTCGAGGAGGTCGGCCAGGCCCGGCGCGGCTACGTGGTCGAAGGGCTCGGGGCCGCCCAGTTCGCCATGGAGGGCGCCGTGGACCGCCTGCGGGCGACGGCCAACGCCCGCGAACGCGGCGAGGCGGCCCCGGCCCCCGCCGACCCGTGGAGCGGCGGCACACCGGGGGGCGCGCCGGGCGGCGAGGACGGCATGCCCGAACCCTGGGGCCCCGCCCCGATCGCCGATCCCTCCGGGGGCCCCGGCCGGTACGGCGGCCGTCCCGCCGACCGGTTCGGCGGCGGCCGCCGGGACGTCGGCGCCTCCCGTGCCGTGGTCCTGGCCGCCGCCGACCCCGCCAACACCTACGGGGCGGCCCTCGGCTGGCCCGAACCGCCCGGCGGCGCGGGACACAAACCGGGCCGCAAGGCGGGCTCCCTGGTGGTCCTGGTCGACGGCGAACTGGTGCTCTACATGGAGCGCGGCGGCAAGACCCTCCTCGCCTGGCCCGCCGAGCCCGATCTCCCGGCCGACCGCGACCCCCGGCTGGGGGAGGCCGCCCAGGCGCTCGCCGAAGCCGCCCGGTCCGGCTCGCTGGGCACGGTCACGGTGGAGCGGATCAACGGCGAGCCCGCACTGGGCGCACCGCAGGGGACGGTGCTGGAGACCGCCGGTTTCGTCGCCACGCCCCGCGGGCTGCGCCTGCGCGCCTGACCTCCGCCGGGTCGTCCGTGACGGCGGCTCGCGGAGGACGCCCCGGCGGCTCCGCTCGTCCGTGAGCCCGTCCGTGAGCCCGTCCGTGCCCCGGCGGCTCATGGGGACCCTTGCCGCGCCTCCCCTGGGGCACCCTTGAGGCATGCCCGAAGGCGACACCGTATGGCTCACCGCGAAGAAGCTGCACACGGCCCTCGCGGGCCGGGTGCTGCTCCGCAGCGACCTGCGGGTCCCGCGGTTCGCGACGGCGGACCTGACCGGACGGGCCGTGCTGGAGGTCGTCCCCCGCGGCAAGCACCTGATGACCCGAATGGACGGCGGCCTCACCCTCCATTCGCACCTGCGGATGGACGGCGCCTGGAAGATCCTGCCCGGCGGCGGCCCCGGCGTCCGGCTGCCCGGGCCGCAGCACCAGATCCGCGCGGTGCTGGGCACGGCCGAGAACACGGCGGTGGGCTACCGGCTGCCCGTGCTCGAACTGCTGCGCACCACCGAGGAGGACCAGGTCGTGGGGCACCTGGGGCCGGACCTGCTGGGGCCCGACTGGGACCCGGACGTCGCCCTCGCCAACCTCGCCCGTGACCCGGACCGCCCGCTCGGCGAGGCGCTGCTGGACCAGCGCAACCTGGCCGGGATCGGCAACGTGTACAAGTGCGAGCTGTGCTTCCTGCTGGGCGTGACGCCGTGGCTGCCGTTCCGGCTGCTGCCCGAGGACAGGGCGGAGGCGTTGCCGGAGATGGCACGGCGGCTGCTGGCCGCCAACCGGGACCGGCACCAGCGGCGGACGACGGGGCGGACCGCCGCGCAGAACCAGAACCTGTACGTCTACGGGCGCGCGCCCCGTCCGTGCCTGCGCTGCGGCACGCCCGTCCGTGTCGCCGACCAGGACGGGCGTCCCACCTCCTGGTGCCCCCGCTGCCAGGCCGGCCCCACGCCGTGAACGCGGCGTTCACCGGCCCGCTCCCCCGCCCGCGCCGCCCGACTCGTACGTCCGACGCCCCTCAGGCCCTCAGACCCCGCCCCCACCCGCGCCCCGCCCCCGCAGCACCCGGACCCACCGTCCCGTGGCGACGACGACCCCCGTCGCCCGCTCCTTGGCGACGCAGTGGACCGGCAGCAGGCTCACGCTCCACCCGGCCAGCGCCACACCCGCCTCCACCGCTCCGGACGCCCGCGGGGCGAGGGCCAGCCGCAGCACCGCCCACCACCACACCAGTCCGACGGCCGCTCTCACCGCCATGCCGATGGCGCCCATGGCGCACCTCCCGCTCCGCCCGGACGGCGGTTCACGCCCCGGAGGCCTACCCGTTCTCCGCCTGGAACATCCAGTGGTGCTTCTCGAGGTCGGCGGTGATCCCGATGAGCAGGTCCTGCGTGATCGGGTCCGGCTTCTCGGTCTCCTCTACCCGCGACCGCATCCGGCCGATGACCGCGCCCAGCGCGTCGACCATGGTCCTTACCGCGTCGCCGTCCTTGATCCAGCCGTCGGACACCGTCGAGACACCCGACCCGGAGGCCACCGTGGCGGCCCGTCCGTCCGGGGAGACGCCGAGGGCCGAGGCGCGTTCCGCGACCGAGTCGGAGTGCGCCCGCGCGCTGGTCACCACGTCGTCGAGCTGCAGGTGCAGCGACCGGAACCGGGGGCCCACGACGTTCCAGTGGACCTGCTTGGCGACCAGCGAGAGGTCCACCAGGTCGACCAGGGCGCCCTGCAGCGCTCCGTGGACGACCGTGAGGTCCTCGTCCGGCAGGGGGCTCTTCACGACATACATGCGTTGCTCCTCGTCAGCCGACGCGTCCCTCCCGCTTGCTCCTCCACGATGACCGCACCCCGCGCGCACGGCAAACGGGGCGTACACGCACGGTGTGCGCATACGCCCCGTTACCGGTTCGTTCGTGTGGGACTCAGGCGGCGACCACGTCGACGGCCTCCGCGGGCGCCTTGATGGTGACCCGCTCCGGGGAGACGCCCGTCACCGAGACGGACCCCAGCATCGGGCGCACCGGAGCCGGCACGGAGGACGAGTCGGTGGCTGCCGCGGACTGGGCCAGCTCGGCCAGGGCGAGCTCGTCGCTCACTTCCCTCATCAGTTCGGACATCCGCACGTCCAGAGCGTCGCAGATGGCGGCGAGCAGCTCGGAGGACGCCTCCTTCTGCCCCCGCTCCACCTCGGAGAGATAACCGAGGGAGACCCGGGCGGACGAAGAGACCTCGCGCAGAGTACGGCCCTGGCGCTGCCGCTGCCGACGCAGCACGTCACCCAGCAGGCGACGGAGCAGAATCATCGGTGGCTCCCTCCTCGGACCGCGTAGCCGCTTCCTTCTCGCCCCACCGTACCGCCTCGCGCCGCGGCCGTGCGGGGAGCGATGTCGTGTTCACTCAGGGCTGCAAACATCAGATCCCCCCGTTCTGTTCCGTATCCTGTGCCCGCTCGTTTCCTTGCCGTCGGCCCGCCTGCCCCGCTCCCTGGGCGTCAAGGAGCTCTTCCATCAGCAGCGCGAGTACGCTCCGTACACTCTCCATACGAATTTCCGCCCGTGTGCCGTTCAACCGCAGAGCGCGGACTTTCCCGCCCGCGGACCCGTCCTCCCCATCCGTCGCACCTCGCGCGACGGCGACGAAGACGGTGCCGACCGGCTGCCCGTCCTGAGGCTCGGGGCCGGCCACCCCGGTGGTGGCGATGCCCCAGTCGGCGCACAGCGCCCGCCGCACGCCGTCGGCCATCTGCTCCGCGACCCGTGCGTCGACCGCCCCGTGCTCCGCCAGCAGCCGCTCGTCGACGCCCAGCAGCCGGTGCTTCAGCTCGGTGGCGTACGCCGTCACCGAGCCCACGAACGCCTTGGAGGCCCCGGGGACGTCCGTCAGCTCGGCCGCGACCAGTCCTCCGGTGAGCGACTCGGCGACGGCGACGGTCTCCCCGCGGTGGGTGAGCATCAGGACGGCCTCGGCGGCCGCGGGTGTCATGCCTTGCTCCCCCTCAACGCGGCGCGGCGCTCGGCGATTCCCCGCCGCCGCAGCACGACCGCCTGCCGGACGTAGTCCAGACCGGTGACCACGGTGAGCGCCACCGCCACCGCCATCACCCACCAGCGCAGCGAGGCCAGCGGGCCCGTCAGCGCCAGGATGTACATGCCGACCGCGATGCCCTGGGTGAGCGTCTTCAGCTTGCCGCCCCGGCTGGCCGGGATGACTCCGTACCTGATGACCAGGAAACGGATCACGGTGACGCCGAGTTCCCGGCCGAGGATGACCGCGGTCACCCACCACGGAAGCTCGTCCAGCCAGGACAGGCAGATCAGCGCCGCGCCCATGATCGCCTTGTCGGCGATCGGGTCGGCGATCTTGCCGAAGTCGGTGACCAGGTTGTAGGTGCGAGCCAGGTGCCCGTCGAACAGGTCGGTGAACATGGCCACCGCGAAGGCGGCCCAGGCGAAGGAGCGCCACGCCGGGTCGTACCCGCCCTCGGCGAGCATCAGCAGCACGAAACCGGGCACCAGGACCAGCCGGAACATGGTCAGCAGATTGGCCACGTTCCACAGGCTGGCCTCGTTCACCGCGGCGGCCGCGATCTTCCCGCCCCGGGCGGTCGGCCTGGCGCCCAGCGGCTCGACGGGCTCCTCCATCAGGACCTCCGTCTCGGGCGAGGCGCCCGCCGCGGACGCGGGTACGCCGGTCATCCGATCGCCTCCGCCCGGTCCGCGGAGGCGGTCCGGGCGCCGGGCAGCAGACCGGTCACCGGCTCGGCGACCAGGTCGACGCCCTCGGTCGCGACCACCTTCGCGTCGACGAACCGTCCCACCTCCAGGCCGACGGCGTCGGTCAGCCGGACCTGGCCGTCGGTCTCCGGCGCCTGGTGCGCCCCACGCCCGTACACGCCGTCCTCCTCGTCGACGGACTCCACCAGCACCCGGACCGTCTCGCCCACGCGCTCCTCGGCGCGCTGCGAGACGAGTTCCTCGGCCAGCCGGGAGACCCGGGCGAGACGCTCGGCGACCACGTCCTCGTCGAGCTTGCCGTCGTATCCGGCGGCCTCGGTGCCCTCCTCGTCCGAGTACCCGAAAACACCGATGGCGTCGAGGCGGGCGTGGTTGAGGAAACGCTCCAGCTCGGCGAGGTCCGCCTCGCTCTCGCCGGGGAAGCCGACGATGAAGTTGGACCGCACGCCGGCCTCCGGCGCCTTGGCGCGGATGGTGTCCAGCAGCTCCAGGAACCGGTCGGTGTCGCCGAAGCGGCGCATGGACCGCAGCACGGAGGGCGCGGAGTGCTGGAAGGACAGGTCGAAGTAGGGCACGACGCCCGGGGTGGACGTCAGCACGTCGATGAGGCCGGGGCGCATCTCGGCGGGCTGCAGGTAGCTGACCCGCACCCGCTCGATGCCGTCGACCTCGGCGAGCTCGGGCAGCAGGGACTCCAGCAGGCGGATGTCGCCCAGGTCCTTGCCGTACGAGGTGTTGTTCTCGGAGACCAGCATGACCTCCTTGACGCCCTGCTCGGCGAGCCAGCGGGTCTCGTTGAGCACGTCGGAGGGGCGGCGGGAGATGAAGGACCCGCGGAACGAGGGGATTGCGCAGAAGGAGCAGCGCCGGTCGCAGCCCGAGGCCAGCTTCACGGACGCCACCGGGGAGGTGTCCAGCCTGCGGCGCAGCGGCGCCCGCGGGCCGGAGGCCGGGGCCAGGCCGTCGGGCAGGTCCGCCGGGGCCGGCTGGGCGTCGGCGGCGTCGCCGTGCCCGGGCAGGGCGACGTCGGTGGCCGACTGGCGCTCCGCGGGGCTGATGGGCAGCAGCTTGCGCCGGTCGCGCGGCGTGTGGGCGGCGTGGATGCCGCCGGACAGGATGGTCTGCAGCCGGTCGGAGATGTCGGCGTAGTCGTCGAAGCCGAGCACGCCGTCGGCCTCGGGGAGCGCCTCGGCGAGGTCCTTGCCGTACCGCTCGGCCATGCAGCCCACGGCCACGACGGCCTGGGTCCTGCCGTGACCCTTGAGATCGTTGGCCTCGAGGAGGGCGTCGACCGAGTCCTTCTTGGCGGCTTCGACGAAGCCGCAGGTGTTGACGACGGCGACGTCCGCGTCCTCGGCGTTCTCCACGAGGTGCCAGCCGTCCGCCTCCAAGCGGCCTGCGAGCTCCTCCGAGTCCACCTCGTTACGGGCGCAGCCAAGGGTGACGAGTGCGACGGTACGGCGTTCAGGCATGGGCTCTAGACTACTTCGTTCCACCGGCGTCCCACGCCGACGGGGTTGGCCCGGTCGGGCCGACCCCGTGTGCGCGCGTCCCCGCTTCCCCCGTCCGGCGGCCTCATCCGGCCGCCGGGTCGCCCTTGGTGTAGGAGAGGCGCTCCACCTGGCCGTCGCGGAAGTCGTCCTCGATCTTCTCGCCGTTGACGTGCAGCTCGAGGGCGCCGGCGTTGCCGAGGACCAGGTCGACGCGGGTGCCGTCCTGGAAGGTGCGGGAGTCGCCCTCCTCGAGGACGCCGTCCCACAGGACGCGCCCGTTGTGGTCCTTCGCGGAGATCCAGCTGCGTCCCTCGGGGGCGCTCACCTTCACCACGACCTTGTCGCGCGGCGCGGCGGCGATGGCGCTCTCGGTGGGCTCGGGCGCGGCGGGCTCCGGCGCGGCCTTGCCGGTCACCGAGACGCTCGGCTCGGGTCCCTCGGCGACCTGGGCCCGGTCGGTGCCCTCGCTGTCCCCGCCGAAGGCGGTGAACCCGACGAAGCCGATCACGGCGACGATGGCGGCGACCATCGCGGCGGTCCAGTTCGGCCCGCGGCGTTCGGGACGGAGGCGTTCCGCCTCGAACAGCGGCGCCGCGGGGGTGGGCGCGGGCCGCCCGCCGTGCTTCTCGTCGTAGGAGGCGACGAGCGGAGCCGGATCCAGCCCCACCGCGCGCGCCAGGGTGCGGATGTGACCGCGGGCGTAGACGTCACCGCCGCAGGGACCGAAGTCGTCCTCCTCGATGGCCTGCACGATGGCGACGCGCACCCGGGTGGCGTTGCTGATGTCGTCGACCGAGAGTCCGGCCGCGGTGCGCGCCCGCTTCAGGGCGTCGCCGATCTGCGGCAGGTCTGCGCGGTCCTTGCCGGACTCGTCCTCGAACGGACGCTCGTCTTCAGGGGGGTTGCCGAGGGACACGGGGGCGCCTTTCGAGGGTGTGGCCACCTGTGCTGGAGGTTCAGTCTAGGGGGGGTGCGAAAGGGTGGGGCAAGCGGGCGACGGCGGTTTGTAGGCCGCCGGTGGGCTCCCGCCTCTGCCCGGTTCGACGTGCGCGGACGGGGAACGGTTGCCCGTCCCCAGTCACAGGAGGGTCACGAAGAACCGGTGTGCCGGGCGGGCCCGGCGGGACCTCCGACTGGATGATCCCTCATCCCGGTTGCGTTCCACGTCCGGCTCGGGTCAAACCACCCGAAGGGCGCTCGGTTGCCGCACGTCTCCCGCCGTCCCGGGCGCTCCTGCGGGTCCTCTACTCCCCGGGCGACTCGCCGCGGATCCGGGCGAGCGCCTCGTCGAGTTCGTCCGCCTTCACCAGGACGTCGCGGGCCTTGGACCCCTCGCTGGGGCCCACGATCTGACGGGACTCCATCAGGTCCATCAGCCGGCCGGCCTTGGCGAAGCCGACGCGCAGCTTGCGCTGGAGCATCGAGGTGGACCCGAACTGGGTGGTGACGACCAGTTCGGCCGCCTGGCAGAGCAGGTCCAGGTCGTCGCCGATCTCCTCGTCGATCTCCTTCTTCTGCTGCGTGCCCACCACGACGTCGTCCCGGAACACCGGCGCCATCTGCGCCTTGCAGTGCTCGACGACGGCATGGATCTCGTCCTCGGCGACGAAGGCGCCCTGCATGCGGACCGGCTTGTTGGCGCCCATCGGCAGGAACAGGCCGTCGCCCTTGCCGATGAGCTTCTCGGCGCCGGGCTGGTCGAGGATGACGCGGCTGTCGGCCAGCGAGGAGGTCGCGAAGGCCAGCCGGGACGGCACGTTCGCCTTGATCAGGCCGGTGACCACGTCCACCGAGGGCCGCTGCGTGGCCAGCACCAGGTGGATGCCGGCCGCGCGGGCCAACTGGGTGATGCGGACGATGGCGTCCTCGACGTCGCGCGGCGCGACCATCATCAGGTCCGCGAGCTCGTCCACGATCACCAGCAGGTACGGGTAGGGCTGCAGCTCGCGCTCGCTGCCGGGCGGGGTCTGCAGCTTCCCGCTGCGCACCGCCTCGTTGAAGTCGTCGATGTGCCGGTAGCCGAAGGCCGCGAGGTCGTCGTAGCGCAGGTCCATCTCGCGCACCACCCACTGCAGGGCCTCCGCGGCCCGCTTGGGGTTGGTGATGATGGGCGTGATCAGGTGCGGGATGCCCTCGTAGGCGGTGAGCTCGACCCGCTTGGGGTCGACCAGCACCATCCGGACGTCCTCCGGCGTGGCCCGCATCATGATCGAGGTGATCAGGCAGTTGATGCAGGACGACTTGCCGGAGCCGGTCGCGCCGGCCACCAGGACGTGCGGCATGTGGGCCAGGTTGGCCATCACGTAGCCGCCCTCGACGTCCTTGCCCAGCGCCACCAGCATCGGGTGGTCGTCCTCGGCGGCGTCCGCGAGGCGCAGCACGTCGCCGACGTTGACCATCTCGCGGTCGGTGTTGGGGATCTCGATGCCGACCGCGGACTTGCCGGGGATGGGGCTGATGATCCGCACGTCGGGGCTGGCCACCGAGTAGGCGATGTTCTTGGTGAGCGCGGTGATCCGCTCGACCTTCACCGCCGGTCCCAGTTCGACCTCGTAGCGGGTGACCGTCGGACCGCGGGTGAAGCCGGTGACCGCGGCGTCGACCTTGAACTCCTTGAAGACGTTGCCCAGCGCGGCGGCGACGGCGTCGTTGGCGGCGGTGCGGGACTTGCCGGGCCCGCCGCGGTGCAGCAGGTCGAGCGAGGGCAGCGCGTAGGTGATGTCGCCGGCGAGCTGCAACTGCTCGGCGCGGGGCGGCAGGTCGTGCTCGCGGGTGGGCGGCGCCTTGGTGAGGTCGGGGACGGTCTCCGAGGTGGCCGGGAGGCGCTCGGGCGCGGGAACGGGCAGGTTCTTCGGCTCGGGCCGCGCGGTCGGCACGGACGCCTCGGACCGCTCGGACCGCTCGGTGTCCTCCGTCCCGCCCCGGCCGCCCCGGTCGGTGACGCCCTGGGTGAGCCCGGCGACCAGCGGCGACGGCGGCAGCCCGTTCATGATCGCCCCGTCCAGCGCGGCGGCGGCCTCGGCGGCGACGTCGACGGCGTCCAGCGGGCGGTTCGGGTCGGGCCGCCGGCTTCGTGCACGCCGCGAGCGGCCCCGGCCGTCGGTGGGCGTGTCCAGGCCCGCCGCCTCGGCCGCGTCGGTCCCGTCCTCGGCCGCGGGCAGCGCCCGCCTGCTCCGGGAGCGCGGCAGCGCCTCGCGCCACTGCTCCTCGTACCGCTCGTCGTCCTCCCCCACCGGCACGCCCCCGGCGTACCCGGGCGCCTCCACGGGCGGCTGGACGAGGCCGAGCCGGACGCCGAGGGCCCGCAGCCGCTGCGGGATGGCGTTGACGGGGGTGGCGGTGACCACCAGCAGGCCGAAGACGGTGAGCAGCAGCAGGAGCGCGACGGCCAGCGCGGCGCCGGTCGCATAGATCAGCGGGGTCGCGGCCGCCCAGCCGATGAGCCCGCCGGCGTCCCTTATCTCCTGCATGCCGCCGCTGCGGGCGGGCGAGCCGCAGGCGATGTGGACCTGTCCGAGCACGCCGATCGCCAGCGCGGACAGGCCGATGACGATCCGTCCGTTGGCCTCCTGCTGCTCCGGGTGGCGCACGAACCGGGCGGCGACCACGGCGAGCAGGATCGGCACCAGCAGGTCGAGGCGGCCGAAGGCCCCGGTCACCAGGATCTCCACCAGTTCGCCCACCGGCCCCTGGAGGTCGGCCCAGGTACCGGCCGCCACCACCAGGGAGAGCGCGATCAGCAGGAGGGCGATGCCGTCCTTGCGGTGTGCGGGGTCGAGGTTCCTGGCGCCGGTCCCTATGCCGCGCAGGACCGCGCCGACGGCGTGGGCGACCCCCAGCCACAGGGCGCGCACCAGCCGGTACACGCCGTTGGTCGGGCTCGGGGCCGGCTTCGGCGCGGGCTTGGCGGTCTTCTTCGCGGGCGCCTTCTTCGCCGGGGCCTTCCTGGCCGCCGGCTTGCCGGTCCCGCCCGGTTTGGCCGTCCTCGGCCCCTTAGAAGCCGAGGACGCCTTCGCTGGAGCGGGCGGCTTCTTGGCTGCGGAGGGTCGTGAGGCCATGAGAGTGAGGTTACCGGGGGAGGCGCCCGGGGACACGCCTGCGCGGGCCTTCACCCGTTCGTGTCGCCCGGCGGGTCAACGGAACCATGACGGCAGCGGGCTGACGTCCGCTCATCGCCGGGCGCGGAAGCGCCGTCAGCCCTGCTGCGGCAGGGTCGGAGCGGCGGTGCCCGGCTCCAGGGCGTCCAGGGCGCGGCGCAGCCCGTTGAGCTTGCGCTCCAGGTGCGCGGCGGTCGCCACCGCGGCCGCGTCGGCCGCCTCGTCGGTCAGTTGCTTGGAGAGCGCCTCGGCCTGCTCCTCGACCGCCGCCAGCCGCGCCGACAGCTCGGCCAGCAGGCCGGAGCCCGCCGCGCCTTCCTTGGGAGCCTCGCCCTCGGACCTCTCGCCGCCCTCCAACTGCAGGCGCAGCAGCGCCGCCTGCTCCTTGAGCTGGCAGTTCTTCATGTAGAGGTCGACGAAGACGGACACCTTCGCGCGCAGCACCCACGGGTCGAACGGCTTGGAGATGTAGTCCACCGCGCCCGCCGCGTAACCGCGGAAGGTGTGGTGCGGCCCGTGGTTGATGGCCGTGAGGAAGATGATCGGGATGTCCCGCGTGCGTTCCCGTCGCTTGATGTGGGCGGCGGTCTCGAAACCGTCCATGCCCGGCATCTGGACGTCGAGCAGGATGACCGCGAAGTCGTCCGTCAGCAGCGCCTTGAGCGCTTCCTCCCCGGACGATGCCCGGACCAGCGTCTGATCGAGCGCGGAGAGGATGGCCTCCAGCGCCAGCAGATTCTCCGGCCGGTCATCGACCAGGAGGATCTTGGCCTTCTGCACCATGGCCCGTCCTCCTCGCCCCGGCTTGGGGCCGCCCCTGTTCGCAGGACTCGGAGCGGCGTCCTGGGACACCGCCCTTGAGGACGACTCCCTTGCGCCGTCCGTCCTTGTGCCGGTCATCGTAGCCGCACCCCGGGCGCCGCCACACCCTGTCACTGCGATGTCACTGTGCATGCAGCAGAAACGCGGCGCGAGACCAAATGGTTCCCGGTAGTGCCATTCGCCCACCGGACGCCACGCGGCCTCGGCCACCCTCCGTAGCCCACCTACCCCCGAACGGCGGCTTCTCACCTCCGGATACGGATCACTTCCGCATCACTTCCACATCACTTCCGGTCCATCCAGTCCTCCATCACCGACAGCAGGTGATCAGGGTCCACCGGCTTGGTGACGTAGTCGGACGCACCCGACTCGATCGCCTTGTCCCGGTCCCCCTTCATCGCCTTCGCGGTGAGCGCGATGATCGGCAGTCCGGCGAACTGCGGCATCCGCCGGATCGCCGTCGTCGTCGCGTAACCGTCCATCTCGGGCATCATGATGTCCATCAGGACGATCGTCACGTCCTCGTGCTGCTCCAGCACCTCGATGCCCTCACGGCCGTTCTCCGCGTACAGCACCGACACCCCGTGCTGTTCGAGCACGCTGGTGAGCGCGAAGACGTTGCGGATGTCGTCGTCGACGATCAGCACCTTCTCGCCGCGGAACCGCGCCCCCGGACGCGACCCCGCCGCGGGCGCCGACGCCCGCTCCGCCTCCCCGGCGCCCTGACCGGACGGCTCCTCGGGCAGCGGCGCCGGCGCGTGCTCCTCGCGACGGCGGCGCCGGAACAGGGCCGCCGGTCCGTTCTGCGTCTCCCGGTAGGAGTTGACCTCGGCCGGCGTCTCACCGCCCGCCGGCAGCTCCGCCCGCGCCTCCGGGGCCTCCAGCGCCTCGTGCTCCCCCGCGCCCTGCGGCGGCGCCTGGTTCGGGTGCAGCGGCAGGTACAGCGTGAAGGTGGAGCCGCGGCCCGGCTCGGACTGGGCGTGGATCTCACCGCCGAGCAGCCGGGCGATCTCCCGCGAGATCGACAGCCCGAGCCCCGTGCCGCCGTACTTGCGGCTGGTGGTGCCGTCGGCCTGCTTGAACGCCTCGAAGATCACCCGCATCTTGCTCGCCGCGATGCCGATACCGGTGTCGGTCACCGAGAAGGCGATCATCTCGGCGTTCGGCCCGCTCAGCGCACCGGACTCCAGCAACTGCTCCCGGATCGCCGACGGAACGTCCGCCCCGGCCTGCCGGATCACCAGCTCCACGGCCCCGCTGTCGGTGAACTTCACCGCGTTCGACAGCAGGTTGCGCAGCACCTGCAGCAGCCGCTGCTCGTCGGTGTGCAGCGTCGCCGGCAGCTCCGGCGACACCCGCACCGAGAAGTCGAGCCCCTTCTCCGCGGTCAGCGGCCGGAACGTCGCCTCCACGTAGTCCACCAGCTGCACCAGCGCGATCCGCGTCGGCGAGACGTCCATCTTGCCCGCCTCGACCTTCGACAGGTCCAGGATGTCGTTGATCAGCTGCAGCAGGTCCGAACCCGCGCCGTGGATCGTCTCCGCGAACTCCACCTGCTTCGGGGAGAGATTGCCGTCCGCGTTGTCCGCGAGCAGCTTCGCCAGGATCAGCAGCGAGTTCAGCGGAGTCCGCAGCTCGTGCGACATGTTGGCGAGGAACTCGCTCTTGTACCGCATGGAGACGGCCAGTTGCTCGGCACGCTCCTCCAGGACCTGCCGCGCCTCCTCGATCTCGGTGTTCTTCACCTCGATGTCGCGGTTCTGCCGCGCCAGCAGCTCGGCCTTCTCCTCCAGTTCGGCGTTCGACGCCTGCAGCGCCATCTGCCGCTGCTCCAACTCCGCCGAGCGCTCCCGCAGTTGCTCGGTCAGCTCCTGCGACTGCTTCAGCAGCACCTCGGTCCTGCTGTTCACCGAGATGGTGTTGACGCTCGTCGAGATCATCTCGGCGATCTGGTTGAGGAAGTCCTTCTGGATCTGCGTGAACGCCGTGAACGACGCCAGCTCGATCACACCCAGCACCGTGCCCTCGAAGAGCACCGGCAGCACGATCACCTGCGCCGGCGGCGCCTCCCCCAGACCGGAGGCGATCTTCAGGTAGCCGCTGGGCGCGTTCTCCACCAGGATCGCGCGCCGCTCCTTCGCCGCCGTGCCCACCAGCCCCTCACCGGGCCGGAACGAGGTCGGCATCGAGCCCATCGAGTAGCCGTAGCTGCCGAACATGCGCAGCTCGTAGGCGTCCCCGTCGACCGCGCCGACCTCCTGCGAGTCGCCCGGCGGGATGGCCAGGAAGAACGCCCCGTGCTGCGCCGACACCACCGGCGTCAGCTCGCTCATCACCAGCGACGCCACGTCGTCCAGGTCCCGGCGGCCCTGCATCAGGGCCGAGATCCGGGCCAGGTTGCCCTTCAGCCAGTCCTGTTCCTTGTTGGCGATGGTGGTGTCGCGCAGGTTGGCGATCATCTTGTTGATGTTGTCCTGCAGTTCCTGGATCTCGCCGGATGAGTCGACGTCGATCTTCAGGTTGAGGTCGCCCCGGGTCACCGCGGTGGCGACCCGGGCGATGGCCCGCACCTGCCGGGTCAGGTTCCCGGCCATCTCGTTCACCGACTCCGTCAGGTCCCGCCAGGTGCCGTCGACGTCCCGCACCCGGGCCTGGCCGCCCAGCCGGCCCTCGGTCCCCACCTCGCGGGCGACGCGCGTCACCTCCTCGGCGAACGAGGACAGCTGGTCGACCATCGTGTTGATGGTCGTCTTCAGCTCGAGGATCTCGCCCCGGGCGTCGATGTCGATCTTCTTGGTCAGATCACCCTTGGCGATCGCCGTCGTCACCATCGCGATGTTCCGCACCTGACCGGTGAGGTTCGACGCCATCTGGTTCACCGACTCGGTGAGGTCCTTCCAGGTGCCGGCCACACCGGGCACATGGGCCTGACCGCCCAGGATGCCGTCCGTGCCCACCTCGCGGGCCACCTTGGTGACCTGCTCGGCGAACGACGACAGCGTCTTCACCATGATGTTGATCGTGTCGCCGAGCTGCGCGACCTCGCCGCGTGCCTCGATGGTCACCTGCCGCGTCAGGTCGCCGTTGGCGACCGCGGACGCCACCTGCGAGATGTTCCGCACCTGCGTGGTGAGGTTCTTCGCCATCAGGTTGACGTTGTCGCTGAGGTCCTTCCAGATGCCGGTGACGCCCGGCACGTGCGCCTGACCACCGAGGATGCCCTCGGTGCCCACCTCGCGGGCCACCCGCGTCACCTGCTCGGCGAACGACGACAGCTGGTCCACCATCGTGTTCACGGTGGTCACCAGCTCGAGGATCTCGCCCTTGGCGTCGACGGTGATCTTCTTCGACAGGTCGCCCTTGGCGACCGCCGTGGTGACCTCGGCGATGTTCCGCACCTGGATGGTGAGGTTGTTCGCCATGAAGTTCACCGACTGCGTCAGGTCCTTCCAGGTGCCGGAGACCCCCTGCACCTCGGCCTGACCGCCCAGGATGCCCTCGGTGCCCACCTCACGGGCCACCCGCGTCACCTGCTCGGCGAAGTTCGAGAGCTGGTCCACCATCGTGTTGAGGGTGTTCTTCAGCTCCAGGATCTCGCCCCGCGCGTCCACGTCGATCTTCTGCGACAGGTCACCGCGCGCCACCGCCGTCGCGACCTGCGCGATGTTGCGCACCTGCGCCGTCAGGTTCCCGGCCATGCCGTTCACCGAGTCCGTCAGGTCACGCCACACACCGGCCACACCCGGCACCTGCGCCTGACCGCCGAGGCGGCCCTCGGTGCCCACCTCACGGGCCACCCGGGTCACCTGGTCGGCGAAGGCGGAGAGCTGGTCGACCATCGTGTTGATGGTGTTCTTCAGCTCCAGGATCTCGCCCCGCGCGTCCACGTCGATCTTCTGCGACAGGTCACCGCGCGCCACCGCCGTCGTCACCTGCGCGATGTTGCGCACCTGCGAGGTGAGGTTGCCGGCCATGCTGTTGACGGAGTCGGTGAGCTCCTTCCAGGTGCCCGACACCCCGTCCACCCGGGCCTGACCGCCGAGCCGGCCCTCGGTGCCCACGTCCCGCGCCATCCGCGTCACCTGGTCCGCGAAGCTGGACAGCTGGTCCACCATCCGGTTCACGGTGTTCTTCAGCTGGAGCATCTCGCCGGAGACGTCCACGGTGACCTTCTGCGACAGGTCGCCGTTGGCCACCGCCGTCGTCACCTGCGCGATGTTCCGCACCTGACCGGTGAGGTTCCGGAACGCCGTGTTGACGGAGTCCGTGAGGTCCTTCCAGGTGCCGGCCGCCCCGGGCACCTGCGCCTGACCGCCCAGCTCACCCTCGACACCGACCTCGCGCGCGACGCGCGTCACCTCGGCGCCGAACGCGGAGAGCTGGTCCACCATCCCGTTGACGGTGTTCTTCAGCTCCAGCATCTCGCCGGCCACGTCCACCGTGACCTTCTGCGACAGGTCTCCGTTGGCCACCGCCGTCGTCACCGCGGCGATGTCCCGCACCTGCGTCGTCAGGTTCCGGAAGACCGTGTTCACCGAGTCGGTGAGGTCCTTCCACGTCCCCGCCGCGCCCGGCACGTTCGCCTGGCCGCCCAGCCGGCCCTCGGCGCCGACCTCGTTGGCGACCCGGGTGACCTCGTCCGCGAAGATCCGCAGCGTCTCGGTCATCTGGTTGATCGTGTCCGCGAGCTGCGCCACCTCGCCGCGCGCGCTCACCGTCACCTTCCGCGACAGGTCGCCGTTGGCCACCGCCGTGGTGACCTCGGCGATCCCGCGCACCTGGGCGGTGAGGTTGCCCGCCATCAGGTTGACGGAGTCGGTCAGGTCCTTCCACACGCCGGCCACGCCCGGCACCTGCGCCTGACCGCCCAGCTCGCCCTCGGTGCCCACCTCACGGGCCACCCGCGTCACCTCGGCGGCGAACGCGGAGAGCTGGTCCACCATCGTGTTGACGGTGTTCTTCAGCTCGAGCATCTCGCCCTCGACGTGCACGGTGACCTTGCGGGACAGGTCACCGTTGGCCACGGCGGTCGTGACGAGCGCGATGTCCCTCACCTGCAGGGTGAGCCTGTGCGCCATCGTGTTGACGGACTCGGTGAGGTCCTTCCAGGAGCCGGACATGCCGCGCACCTGCGCCTGGCCGCCCAGCTTGCCCTCGGTGCCGACCTCGCTGGCCACCCGGGTCACCTCGTCGGTGAACCGGGACAGCTGGTCGACCAGGTTGTTGACGGTCCGCGCCACCTTCAGGAACTCGCCGCGCAGCGGATGCCCGCCGCCGTCGGCGATCCGTGTCCGCAGCTCCATCCGCGGCGACAGGTCACCCTCCGCCACCGCGGAGAGCACCCGGCCCACCTCGGAGACGGGCCGCACCAGGTCGTCCACCAGCGCGTTGGACGCGTCGATCGCCGCCGCCCAGGACCCCTCGCAGGCCCCGGTCTCCAGCCGCTCCGTGAGTTTTCCCTCACGTCCGACCATCCGCCGCACCCGGGCCAGCTCGCCCGTCAGGTGCAGGTTCCGGTCCGCGACCTGGTTGAACACGGCGGCGATCTCCGACATGACGTCGTCGCCGGAGACCGTGAGGCGCTTGCGGAAGTTCCCGTCGCGCATCGCCACCAGACCGGACAGCAGCCTGTTCAGCGCGGCCGTGTCCACCTGCGTGGTGCCTCCGCCCTTCGCACGCGTCCTCGTACCCCGCGTCGCCGCGCCAGACTCCACTGTGTCCCTCCCGCAGGGATCGACCAACCACTGCCGCTCGCGTGCCCGCCAACAGGGGCCCGCTCACGTCGCCCGCTCATCCACACCACGTGTCATGGGCGTTTTCGTCAAGCCTGCCCAGTGTTTCACCTCGCCCCAACCAGGCCATAACTGTTCGGCAAGCCCGCACACCGTCCGCACACCCTGCGGACGTAATCGGCGTCAACCGGCATCCGCGCGGACCCCGAAGGTAAGTAACCTTGCAGGAGGCTGTCCGGCCGAGCGTTCCCGTCCGGCCCGGGCGGTGGCAAGACGAAACATCTGGGCACCGGAGGGGCGGCCGCGGAGAACATGACGACCGGACTGATCTCGGGGGAGCAGCCCCCGGAGCACATCGGGCCGACGGACGCGTTTCCCGCACAGCAGCGGCAGGCGCCGGACACCGGCCCGCCGGGGCCGCCCCCAGCCCAAGACCGCACGAGGAGTTCTGTGATCACCGCGCGGGCGGCCGCCAGCTTCGAGCCAGTGGGACGCTCGGTCGCCACGGCCCGCTCCTTCGTCCGCGACACCCTCCAGGGCTGGGGTTTCGCCGACATCGTCGACGACGCCGTCGTCCTCACCAGCGAGCTGGTCACCAACGCGGTCGTCCACGCGGGCACCGCCGCCGACGTCGTCTGCCTGCGCACCGACGAGGGCGTCCGCATCGAGGTCGCCGACCGCTACCCCGAGCGCGAGGTCCCGCTCCAGTCCGCCGCCCTGACCGTGAGCAGCCCCGACCAGGAGGGCGGCCGCGGCCTCCAGCTGTGCGCGGCCCTCGCCACCCGGTGGGGCGTCGACTACACGGCCACCCGCAAGCAGGTCTGGTTCCAGCTCGACCTGCCGGAGCGCGCCGTCGGCACCCGCTCCGCAGGCCCGGCCCTCCCCGTCGAGATGCTCCCGGCCGCCGCCGGCCGGGTCCGGGTCGCCGTCGTCCAGATCGACCGCGACGGCATGGTCGGCTCGTGGAACGAGGACGCCGAGGAACTCTTCGGCTACCCGGCCGCCACCGTCACCGGCAAGCCCCTCACCGACCTGGCCGCCTGGCCGCACACGCCCGGCACCAGCACGGGCATCGTCGAGGCCCTGCAGCTCTCCCGCTGGGAGGGCAGCTACGGCA
Source organism: Streptomyces sp. NPDC002640 (assembly GCF_053592575.1). Taxonomy (NCBI): domain Bacteria; kingdom Bacillati; phylum Actinomycetota; class Actinomycetes; order Kitasatosporales; family Streptomycetaceae; genus Streptomyces; species Streptomyces sp. NPDC002640. Next base: position 318,253 of record NZ_JBSFVZ010000006.1, read on the forward strand.
TCCGCGACGCCGAGGGCCGCGTCGTCCCCGTCTACGCCTCCCACCTGCGGGTCCGCGACCCCGAGGGTGAGCCCTCCACGGTCTGTCTGCTGGTCCGCAACGAGGAGCGCGCCGTCCTGCAGAGCCCCTCCCGCGGCTCCGGCGGCGACACCGCCCACCACCACGACGGCCGGGACTCCGACCCGTTCGAGGTCTTCATCGGCTCCCCCGCCCCCGACGACCTGGACGGCCTCCTCCAGCGCACCGTGGAACGCGCCCGCGACATGCTGGACGCCGACGCCGCCTTCCTGCTGCTGGCCACCGACGACGAGACGGAGCTGGAGGTACGCGCGTCGACCGGCCTGCCGTCGGCCCGCCAGCGCTTCGCCCGCGTCCCCGTCGAGGCCGGTCCCGGCCGCTACGGCTCGGCCCGCATGCCCGCCGTCCACGACGACCTGGCCTCGGCCCCGGGCGCCATCCCGCTCCTCGGCGGCACCGGCATGCGCTCCGTGGTGACCGTGCCCCTCAAGGTCGAGGGCCGCCTCACCGGCTCCCTCGGCGTCGCCGCGGAGGCCCCCGGCCGCTATTCGAACGAGGAGGCCCTGCGCCTGCAGTTCGCCGCGGACCGTATCGCCCTGGCCGTCGAGTCGGCCCGCCTGGGCGAGCTGGAGCGGCTCCGCCGCGGCTCGCTGAGCTTCCTCGTCGAGGCCTCCGACCTGCTGGCCGGCACCCTGGACCGCGACCAGACCCTCGCCCTGATGGCGCAGATGACCGTGCCCACCCTGGCGACCTGGTGCGCCGTCTACACCATCAACGACCCCTCCTCCGAGCCGTACCTGTCGTACGTGCTGCACGAGGACGAGGACCGCATCGACGGCCTCAAGGCCCTGCTCTCCAAGATCTCGCCGCCCGACCCGGTGCCGACGCCCGGCGCCCGTGTCTGGACGGCCCCGTTCGAAGCGGCCCACGAAGCCGCCCTGCGCAGTTCCATGCGCAGCCTGGGGCTGGGCGAGCCGACCACCGTCTCCTCCGGCATCGGCCCCACCCTCGCCACCGCCTCGGCGGTCGGCGGCGAGACGGTCGTCCTGCCGCTGGTGGCCCGCAACCGCGTCATCGGCATGCTCACGCTGGGCAAGCCCACCGACGAGCACTTCCGCCAGGAGTCCCTGGAGCTGGCCGAGGACCTCAGCCGCCGGGCCGCCCTGGCCCTCGACAACGCCCGCCTGTACTCGGAGCGCACGGCCATCAGCCAGTCCCTCCAGCGCAGCCTCCTGCCGCCGGAGCTGCCGCAGATCGAGGGCGTCGAGGTCGAGGTCATCTACCAGGCCGCCGGCGAGGGCAACGAGGTCGGCGGCGACTTCTACGACCTCTTCCCGATCCGCGACGGCGCCTACGGCTTCGCCATCGGCGACGTCTGCGGCACCGGCCCCAACGCCGCCGCCGTCACCGGTCTGGCCCGGCACGCCCTGCGCCTGCTCGCCAGGGAGGGCCTCAGCGGCCCTGCGGTGCTCGAGCGCCTCAACGCCGCGATCATCGACGAGGGCGCCCGCAGCCGCTTCCTCACGCTCCTCTACGGCGAGCTGTGGCCGCAGGAGGACGGCAGCGCCCTGCTGAAGGTGGTGTGCGCCGGCCACCCGCTCCCCCTCCGCCTCCGCCAGGACGGCACGGTCGAGGCCGCCGCCGAGCCGCAGCCGCTGCTCGGCGTGATGGAGGACCTGGAGCTCTACGAGGAGACCCGCGTCCTCGACCCGGGCGACGTCCTCCTCTGCGTCACGGACGGCGTCACCGAACGCCGCGAGGGCATGCGCATGCTCGGCGACGACGGCCTGGCCGATGTCCTGACCACCTGCACGGGCCTGACCGCGGGAGCGGTCGCCGCCCGCGTCCTGCGCGCCGTGGAGCGTTTCGCCTCCGAGCCGCCGTCGGACGACATGGCCATCCTCGCGATGCGGGTACCGGGCCTCCAGGCGGAGTGACAGGCGGAGTGACCCCCGGCCCCGGCACGTCCGGGTCAGCGGGCCCGGCCGGTGGAATCCGACCGGGCCCGCCGCCCGTCCCGCCCCTGCGGAGCCGGCGTCATCCCGGCTGCGGCCCGGGGAGTTCCAGACGGGGCCAGCCGGCCAGGTCCCTCAGCATCTGCCGGTCGTGGGTGGCGACCACGACCGCGCAGGGCGTGCCGGTCAGCGCCTGGGTGAGCTCGTCGACCAGGGTGGCGGACAGATGGTTGGTCGGCTCGTCGAGCATCAGCAGGTCGGGCCGTTCGGCCAGGCACATCGCCAGGTGCAGGCGCCGCTGCTGCCCCTGCGACATGCGCCCCACCGGGGTGCGCAGTGTGATCGCGTCCAGCAACCCCAGGCCGCTCAGGGCGGGCGCCCGCTCCCGCAGGTCGGCGCGGTCGAGCCGGTCCACATGCGCCCGGTACGCCTCGTAGGCGGTGTGCCCCGGATCCCAGGCGGGCACCTCCCGGGACAGCAGCACGACCCGTGCGTCGTGGTGGACGTCCAGGCTGCCGCCGGTCGGGACCACCTGCCCCGCCAGCACCCCCAGCAGCGTGGACTTCCCCGCCCCGTTGGGCCCGGTGAGCAGCAACCGCTCGCCGCCGCCGACCGTCACGTCCACCGGCAGCCGCAGTCGTCCCGGCACCGTGAGGCCCCGCCCGTGCAGATCCGGTCGCCCCGCCCGGGTCGGCAGCTCCGGCCACGCGAGACTGCGGGGCGGCTCGGGGACGGTGATGCGGTGGCGCTGGAGCTCTTCCACCCGGCGGTTGAACGCCTGCACGACCCCGGCCGCGCGGGTGGCGCGCTGGTGCTTGCCGGTGCCCTTGTCCGGGCGCCAGCCGGTCTGCAGCCGCCCGCGGGCCTCCTCGGCGGCGCGGCTGAGCTGTGCGTGCTCTGCCTGCTGGGTGGCGTGCTCCTGCTCCCAGCGCTCACGTTCACGCCGGCGGCCCTCGATCCAGCCGTCGTAGCCGCCCGCGTAAAGGCGGGGCAGTCCGTCGCGGCTCGGGTCCAGGTCAAGGAAGGCCGTGGCGACATCACGCAGCAGCGCTCGGTCGTGGCTGACCAGGGCCACGCCCCCCGGATGTTCGCGCAGCCTGCGCGCCAGGAAGTCGAGCGCGTCGGCGTCCAGGTGGTTGGTGGGCTCGTCCAGCAGCAGCAGATCGGTGCTGGAGCCCAGCACGACCGCCAGCCGCACCCGGTAGCGCTGCCCGACCGACAGCGTCGCCAGGCGCCGCCCGCGGTCCGTGCAGGCGCCCAAGCCTTCCAGCGCGACGTCGATGCGCCGTTCGGCGTCCCAGGCGTCCAGTGCCGTGGCGACCTCCAGGGCGTGGGCGTAGGCGTCCTCGGCGCCGGGCGTCCCCTGGGCCAGCGCCTCGGTAGCGCGCTCGAGCAGGTCCAGGGCGGTGAGTGATTCCCCGACGGCCGCCTTGACCAGGTCCCCGACCGTGCGCTCGTCGTCGATGTGCAGGGTCTGCTCGATCAGCGCGAGCGTGCCGGTGCGCGAGACGGTGCCGGCGTCCGGCGTCAGCGTGCCGCCCAGGACGTGCAGCAGGGTCGTCTTGCCCCTGCCGTTCTCGCCGACGACGGCCACGCGGGAGCCGGCCGAGATCGTGACATCGGCACCGGAGAGGACCGTGCGCTCCCCCAGCCGGACCACGATGCCCTCGGCGCGCACGTGCGCGACGGCACCGGCGGGGAGGTTCTGGGACAGGAAGGGAGCAGGGGAGGAAGAAGCGTCGCGAAGCATGCGTGTGTCTCTCAGCTCGTCGTGGGAGCCGGACGGCACGCGGAGCCGCCCGGCGGGAAGCCAGGACGGCGGCGAGAGATCAGTCGGGTTCAGCCGCCGTCAGCGGCTGAACCAGGGCTTCGCGGTATAGAAACTCATGCCCTCCATCCTAGGGACGGACCGGAGCGGGAGCGAACGAATTAGCCAGGACGTGACGCACCCCCCAGGCCATGGCCGGCGATGGCAGTCGATGGCAGGCCGGCATACGAAAAAGGTCCCGCCCATTTCTGGGCGGGACCTCTTCTCGTTGAGCCCCCAAACGGAATCGAACCGTTGACCTTCTCCTTACCATGGAGACGCTCTACCGACTGAGCTATAGGGGCCTTGTCGTTTCGGAGGTTTCCCTCGCGGCGACACATGAATACTAACCCACGACCTGGGCGGATTCCAACTCCAGGCCGGCCGGCCAACAGCCGCGGTACTCTTCCGCCCGCAATTGTCCAGGATTGGCCCGGAGAGAGGCCGGCACCCCCGACCCGACAGCGGCAAGCTGTCGGCAGCGGAAGGCCGCGGAAATACAGAAAGCCCCCGCACCAAAGGTGCGGGGGCTTTCCCAATATTTGTTCGGCGGCGTCCTACTCTCCCACAGGGTCCCCCCTGCAGTACCATCGGCGCTGTAAGGCTTAGCTTCC